>NZ_BAAAFA010000002.1:0-82252 GCF_039523295.1 Colwellia asteriadis
TTTTGTTTAGCGACCATAGCACTGTGGTACCACCTGATCCCATTCCGAACTCAGAAGTGAAACGCAGTAGCGCCGATGGTAGTGTGGGAGTTCCCATGTGAGAGTAGGACATTGCTAAACTTCTATTAAGAAAAGCCCGATTCGAAAGAGTCGGGCTTTTTGCTTTGTGGTTTTTAAAGAATTTATAAAACGCAGTAGCAGGATAATTAACGACAGTAGCGCCGATGGTAGTGTGACTTATGTTGCAGATAAGCCCATGTGAAAGCGCAGCGAGACATTGCTAAACTTCTATTAAGGAAAGCCCGATTCGAAAGAGTCGGGCTTTTTGCTTTGTGGCTTTTAAAGAATTTATAAAACGCAGTAGCAGGATAATAAACGATAGTAGCGCCGATGGTAGTGTGACTTATGTTGCAGATAAGCCCATGTGAAAGCGCAGCGAGACATTGCTAAACTTCTATTAAGAAAAGCCCGATTCGAAAGAGTCGGGCTTTTTGCTTTGTGGCTTTTAAAGAATTTATAAAACGCAGTAGCAGGATAATAAACGATAGTAGCGCCGATGGTAGTGTGACTTATGTTGCAGATAAGCCCATGTGAAAGCGCAGCGAGACATTGCTAAACTTCTATTAAGAAAAGCCCGATTCGAAAGAGTCGGGCTTTTTGCTTTGTAGTTTTTAAAGTTATGCGTCAAACGATCTAGCGTTTGTCGTTTTTAAATCAAAATGTTTTACGGCATTAGTACACCCTTGCACATCATGGTAGTAGTTTTACTAAAAATTACGCTTTGACTCTCATAGAACCCTTTATATTATCAACTACGTCTTATTAGCTGATATGATTTACCTAATTATAGAAAGGTATTTTATATGTTCAGTGTAGAGGGGGGGGTCAATATTTAGTCTGGTTTCCCTTTTGTTAAATGTAATAAATTGTTATTTAAGATCTTCTGTGTAGCGCATTTTAAGATAATCGAAAAATTTTAGAGTAGATAACTATTTAATAACATTTTTAGCCCTTGAATTTGCTTGTAGAGCGCTTATTTTTAAATGTTATATAGACTATTATCTGTTGATATATTTTTATTATGAATATGGGTTATTGACTTAAATAAAGGGCTTTAGGCTGTGTAATATCTTGCAAAAAAAGACAAGTTAAGTATACTTGCGCAAACTTTTTAGCGTTAAAGTTTTTACTTTAAATAAACTGTAAGTCATACGATGTTTTTCGTAATGATTTAATGCAATTACTATGAATAATAAACTAACAGGGCCAGGGCGAATTTTTGCCTATAAACAATGTGCTCTTATCAGTATTTTAGTATTGCTCTGTTCGCTATTATTGTATGTTTTTCTAGGGAAGACCACGGCGATATCTGCGTTAGTAGGTGGTGCGATTGGTGTTTTACCTAATATATTATTTGCCTATAAAGCGTTTAAATACGCTGGGGCTAAGTCGTCAAAAAAGGTTGTAGAATCTTTTTTTAGCGGCGTAAAATTAAAAATGGCTTTAACGGCTTTTCTGTTTGCACTAGCATTTAAATTTTTAGTGATCGTACCGTTACCATTTTTTGCAATGTTTTGTTTAGTTATGGCGATGCCGTTAGTAACTCCGTTTGTTATTAAGCATGAGTCGTAATTTAAGAATTTTTTTTAAACTTTAATCATTGGGATAATTAATATGGCTTCAGGTGCTGAATTAACAAGCCAAGAATATATTAAACATCACCTTCAGAATCTAACTGTGGGCGAGGGCTTTTGGGCTCTCCACATAGATACTTTAGGCTGGTCTATATTTTTGGGCTTAGTTTTTCTTTTATCATTTCGTTCGGTAGCAAAAAAGGCGACTACGGGTGTTCCCGGTAAGTGGCAATGTGCAGTTGAAATGATTGTTGAATTTGTAGATGACAGTGTTAAAAGCACTTTCCATGGTAAAAACCCGGTTATTGCGCCATTAGCGTTAACCATTTTTGTATGGGTTTTATTAATGAATGCAATGGACTGGGTTCCTGTAGATTTAATACCAACAATATTTAGCTGGTTTGGCGTTGAGTACATGAAAGCTGTACCAACAACCGATCCAAATATGACCTTTGCTTTAGCATTAGGTGTATTTATCTTAATTATTTACTATTCAATTAAAGTGAAAGGCATTGGTGGCTTCATTAAAGAGCTTACTACACAGCCTTTTGGTCACTGGTCATTATACCCAGTAAACTTTATTCTTGAGATGGTTACCTTATTAGCACGCCCATTATCACTTGCCCTACGTTTGTTCGGTAACTTATATGCGGGTGAGTTAATTTTCTTACTGATAGCAACAATTGGTTTGTTCCAGTTGCCAGTACATTTCTTATGGGCTGCATTCCACTTGTTGGTTATCCCATTACAGGCGTTTATTTTCATGATGCTAACGATTCTATATTTGAGTCTAGCTCACGAAGATCACTAGTTTTTTTAACCTTAAATTTTTAACTTTATAACTTTAAATAATCGGAGATAAATATGTTATATATCGCTGTTGCGTTACTTATCGGTCTAGGTGCACTTGGTACTGCGATTGGTTTTGGTCTTTTAGGTGGCAAGTTCTTAGAATCTGCTGCTCGTCAACCAGAATTAGCCCCACAACTTCAAGTAAAAATGTTCATCGTAGCGGGTCTTATCGATGCTATCGCGATGATCGGTGTTGCGATTGGCTTATACCTATTATTCGCAGTTGGTGCTTAATTTTTTAAGTCCATTGTTTAATCGCGAATTTTAATAGGAGGTACACAAATGAATATTAACATGACCCTTTTTGGTGAATTGATTGCATTTGTCGTATTTGTAATATTCTGTATGAAGTATGTCTGGCCACCGATTATTGGTGCCATTGAAGCTCGTCAAGCAACTATTGCTGATGGACTTGCTGCTTCAGACCGTGCTGCTAAAGATCTTGAGCTTGCTCAAGAGAAAGCGAAAGCTCAATTAAAAGAAGCTAAAGTTCAAGCTGCCTCTATCGTAGAAGCCGCTAAGAAACATGAAGCTAAAGTAATTGAAGAAGCTGCAGGCAAAGCACAAGTAGAGAAAGATCGTATCTTAGCTACTGGTCACGCAGAAATTGAAACTGAACGTAACCGAGCTAAAGAAGAACTGCGCGCACAAGTTGCACTTCTTGCTGTTGCCGGTGCCGAGAAAATTCTTGAGCGTTCAATTGATGCCGCTGCACATAGCGACATCTTAGACAAACTCGTCGCTGAACTTTAAGAGGAAAGAGCTATGTCTGAATTGACAACTGTCGCTCGTCCTTACGCTAAAGCAGCGTTCGATTTTGCTGTTGAAGCTAAAGCACTTGATAGCTGGGTTGACCAGCTAACTTTTGCTGCTGAAGTTGCTAAAGATGATACTGTTAAAGGTTATTTATCTGGTGGCACTTCAGTTGAGCTAGCACAAACGTTATTTTTAAATGTTTGTGGTGAGCAAGTAGACAGCCAAGGTCAAAACTTTTTAAAGTTATTGGCCGAAAACGAACGTTTGTTGGTGCTACCACAAATTCTTGAACAATTTTTAGCGCTTAAAGCTGAATTTGAACAAGAAGTCACTGTGGATGTAACCTCAGCTGTAGATGTTACAGCAGAGCAAAAAACAACATTAAGCGCCGCGCTTGAAAAGCGCTTGGCACGTAAAGTTAAGCTTAATTGTTTTGTTGATGCGGGTATTGTTTCTGGCTTAATTATTAAAGCTGGTGACATGGTAATCGATGGCTCTATCAAAGGTAAACTGAGCCGTTTAGCAACAACATTACAATCTTAGATAAGGGAACAGAGCATGCAACTGAATTCCACTGAAATCGCTGAACTGATCAAGAATAGAATTGAACAGTTTAACGTTGTCAGCGAAGCTCGTAACGAAGGTACTATCGTTTCTGTAACAGATGGTATTATTCGTATCCATGGCCTTGCCGATGTAATGCAAGGTGAAATGATCGAACTTCCTGGTAGCCGTTTTGCTATCGCGTTAAACCTTGACCGTGATTCGGTAGGTGCGGTAGTAATGGGTCCTTACGCTGATTTAGCGGAAGGCCAAAAAGTTAAAGGTACTGGTCGTATTTTAGAAGTACCAGTAGGTCGTGGCTTATTAGGCCGCGTAGTTAACACATTAGGTGAACCAATTGATGGCAAAGGCCCAATTGAAAATGATGGCTTCTCTCCAGTAGAAGTTGTTGCACCAGGTGTTATCGACCGTAAATCAGTAGACCAACCAGTACAAACTGGTATTAAGTCTATTGACTCTATGATTCCAATTGGTCGTGGACAACGTGAATTAATCATTGGTGACCGTCAAATCGGTAAATCAGCGATTGCACTTGACGCGATTATTAACCAAAAGAACACAGGTATTAAGTGTGTATACGTAGCGATTGGCCAAAAAGCTTCTACTGTAGCGAACTTAGTTCGTAGCTTAGAAGAGCACGGCGCGTTATCAAACACTATTGTTGTTGTTGCATCAGCGTCTGAAGCGGCTGCATTACAATACTTAGCACCATACTCTGGTTGCTCTATGGGTGAATACTTCCGTGATCGCGGTGAAGACTCACTAATCGTATATGATGATTTGTCTAAGCAAGCTGTTGCTTACCGTCAAATTTCATTACTTTTACGTCGTCCGCCAGGTCGCGAAGCATACCCAGGTGACGTTTTCTATCTTCACAGTCGTTTATTAGAACGTGCTGCTCGTGTAAACGAAGCATACGTTGAAAAATTCACAAACGGTGAAGTTAAAGGTCAAACAGGTTCATTAACTGCTTTACCAATTATTGAAACGCAAGCGGGTGATGTATCTGCTTTCGTACCAACTAACGTAATCTCAATTACCGATGGTCAGATTTTCTTAGAATCTAACTTGTTTAACTCAGGTATTCGTCCTGCTGTTAACGCTGGTATTTCTGTATCTCGTGTTGGTGGTGCTGCACAAACGAAAATCATCAAGAAACTTGGTGGCGGTATTCGTCTAGCACTAGCTCAATATGCTGAATTAGCAGCATTTGCTCAGTTCGCATCAGATTTAGATGACGCGACTCGTGCTCAGTTAGAGCATGGTCAACGTGTTACTGAATTGATGAAGCAAAAGCAATACAGCCCATTATCAATTGCAGAAACAGCAGTTTCATTATTTGCTGCTGAAAAAGGTTTCTTAAACGACGTTGCGATAAACAAAGTTGTTGATTGTGAAGCTGCTTTACATGCATACATGAGCAATGAGCAAGCTGAGTTGATGGCTACTATCAACGAAAGCGGTGACTACAATAAAGATATCGAAGCTGGTTTGACTAAAGCACTTGAAACTTTCAAGTCTACGCAAAGCTGGTAATCGAGTCTCAATAAAGTAACCTTTTCGGAGAAGAGTCATGGCCGTTGGTAAAGAAATAAAAACCAAGATTTCGAGTGTTAAAAACACTCAAAAGATCACAAACGCTATGGAAATGGTAGCTGCTAGTAAAATGCGTAAAGCGCAAGATAGCATGGCAGCATCACGTCCATATGCGACAAATATACGAAATGTGATCGGTCATATCGCGCTTGGTAACTTAGAGTATCGTCATCCTTATATGGAAGAACGTGAAATTAAGCGTGTTGGCTATATTGTCGTCTCAACCGACCGTGGTTTGTGTGGTGGCTTAAATATTAACTTATTTAAGAAAGTACTTGCTGATGCTGCTAAAAAGCAAGCATCAGGTGCTGAAGTTGAATTTGGTGTTGTTGGCGCAAAAGCCACATCATTTTTCAACAACATGGGCGCTAAAGTAACCGCACAAATTTCAGGCTTAGGTGATAGCCCTTCACTAACCGACTTAGTTGGTAGTGTTCAGGTTATGCTTAAAGCTTATGATGACGGTGAAATTGATAAGCTATACGTTGTGTATAACAAATTTGTTAATACTATGACGCAAGAAGCGACAATGGATCAATTGTTACCTCTACCTAAATCAGATGACGAAGAAATTAGTCATCGTTGGGATTACATTTACGAACCTGACGCTAACGCTTTGTTAGATCAATTATTAGTTCGTTATATTGAATCTCAAGTATATCAGGGTGTTGTTGAAAACATAGCTTGTGAGCAAGCTGCTCGTATGGTTGCGATGAAAGCCGCAACAGATAACGCGGGTGAGTTAATCAAAGACCTTCAGTTGGTATACAACAAAGCGCGTCAAGCGGCAATCACTCAAGAATTGGGTGAAATTGTTGCAGGTGCTGCTGCAGTAGGGTAACGCTACATTTTAATAAAATGTAGATAACGAAAGTTTCGTAATTTAACGACAAGTTAGCTGAGCATAGCCCAGCTAAACTTAAATTAAGAGGAATAAACATGAGTACAGGTAAAGTCGTCCAAATCATTGGCGCAGTTGTGGATGTTGAATTTCCACAAGATGCCGTACCTCAGGTATATGACGCATTAAATGTAACCGAAGGTAACCTTGAAGGTTTAGTACTTGAAGTTCAACAGCAGCTAGGTGGCGGCGTTGTACGTACTATCGCAATGGGTACCTCTGACGGTTTGCGTCGTGGTCTGAATGTAGTTAATACAGGTCAAGGGATCCAAGTACCAGTTGGTGTTGAGACATTAGGTCGCATCATGAACGTATTAGGTGAGCCTATTGATGAAGCTGGCCCAATTGGCGAAAAAGACCGTTGGTCTATTCACCGTGAAGCTCCAGCCTACGCTGAACAATCAATGTCTAACGAATTGTTAGAAACAGGTATCAAAGTAATCGATTTAGTTTGTCCATTCGCTAAGGGTGGTAAAGTTGGTCTTTTCGGTGGTGCTGGTGTTGGTAAAACAGTAAACATGATGGAACTTATCCGTAACATCGCAATCGAGCACAGTGGTTACTCAGTATTTGCTGGTGTTGGTGAGCGTACACGTGAAGGTAACGATTTCTATCACGAAATGAACGACTCTAACGTACTTGATAAAGTATCGTTAGTTTACGGTCAAATGAACGAGCCTCCAGGAAACCGTTTACGTGTTGCCATGACAGGTTTAACTATGGCAGAAAAATTCCGTGACGAAGGTCGTGACGTATTATTCTTCGTAGATAACATTTACCGTTATACTCTTGCGGGTACTGAAGTATCAGCTCTACTTGGTCGTATGCCATCAGCGGTTGGTTACCAACCAACACTTGCTGAAGAAATGGGTATATTACAAGAGCGTATTACTTCGACAAATAAAGGTTCAATCACTTCAATCCAAGCGGTATACGTACCTGCGGATGATTTAACTGACCCTAGCCCAGCAACAACCTTTGCTCACTTAGATGCAACTGTTGTACTAAGTCGTGATATTGCTTCACAAGGTATTTACCCAGCTATCGATCCACTTGACTCTACTTCTCGTCAATTAGATCCGTTAGTTGTTGGTGCTGAGCACTACGAAACGGCACAAAGTGTTAAATCAACACTACAACGTTACAAAGAACTTAAAGATATCATCGCCATCTTAGGTATGGATGAGTTATCTGAAGAAGATAAGCTAACAGTATCTCGCGCACGTAAGATACAACGTTACTTATCTCAACCGTTCTTCGTTGCTGAAGTATTTACTGGTTCTCCAGGTAAATATGTATCATTAAAAGACACCATTGCTGGCTTTAAAGGCATTTTAGCAGGTGATTATGATGATATGCCTGAGCAAGCGTTCTACATGGTTGGTTCTATTGAAGAAGCCGTAGAGAAAGCGAACAAGATGTAATCATCTAGTAAGTATCTAAACCGCTGTTTAGATACTTACGCTAATTGAGGTCGAGTCAAATGGCATTATTTACTGTAAATCTAAATGTTGTTAGTGCAGAGGAAAGCTTATTTTCTGGTAGCATTAAATCATTACAGATCACAGGTAGTGAAGGTGAGCTAGGTATTATGCCTGGTCATGCACCTTTATTGACCTCACTAAAACCAGGTATGGCATTAATCACTAAGGAAGATGGTACTGAAGAAGTTATCTATCTTTCAGGTGGTATGCTAGAAGTTCAACCAAATAACGTTATTGTGTTAGCTGATGTTGCTACACGTGCCGATGATTTGAACGAACAAGCTGCTCTTGAAGCTAAGCAACGTGCAGAAGAAAACATGAGTGCTAAAGGCATTGATGTAGACTATGCGGCAGTTGCTGCTGAATTAGCTCGCGCTGAAGCACAATTACGTGTTATTCAAGCAACTAGCAAGAAAAGCTAAACACTTGTTTTAGTGGTTATAGATTTTAAAACGGCGCTTATCGTAAGATAAGCGCCGTTTTTGATCACAGTTATTTAATTTCAATTATTTAGTTATCAGGAAGCTCTACTATTCTCCAGTAGTGATCTAATAGCTTAACCAGTTCATCAAAACCGTGCTGTAACTTTTCCTTAACAATATAACCTGCAATATTTTTATCGTAAGCAGCAAGCTTGTCCTCATCATCTTTACTGGTTGTTAAGACAAAAACAACGCTATTTTTTAGGTTTTTATCATTACGTAGTTCGGCTAATAATTCTAATCCGCCCATTCTTGGCATATTAAGATCTAATAGCATTATATAAGGTTTATCAATAGAGCCGCTTTTTAACAATTCTAAGGCTATAACACCATCTTTAGCACGTACGATAGGGTTACCAATTTTAAGCTTCTTAAATGCTCTTTCTACACCCATTGCATCTATATCATCATCTTCTACTAGCAATATTGTGGCAGGTTTATAATTATTATCACTCATTGTTACTCCATGATGTATTCACATTAATAAAGGCAACTAATAGAGAGAGGTTTATGCGTCTAAACACAGTTATTTATCCAATAGCTAGAGGTGAGTTTATTATCTCTAGTTAGGTTATTTAGGCCAAGTAAAAGTAAAGCAACTGCCACTTTCTCCATCAGAAGTCACCTTTATTGCACACTTCTTATAGTCGAGCAATTTTTTAATGATAGAAAGACCCATACCACTACCTTCTACTTCATCTCTAGGTCTAAGTGTTTTGAACAAGTCAAAAATCTTCTCGTGATGTTTTTCAGGAATACCTAAGCCATCATCTTCAACTGAAAACTGATAATAAGTGGGGTATTCTTGAGCTGTAATGTTGATACAGAGTTGGTCGCTATCTCTATGCTTAATAGCATTACTAATTAAGTTACGAAGGATAATTTCTAGTGGTAGTAAATCTGTAGATATATCTTCTAATGAACCTTGGTAAGTAATTGAAATACCTTGAGGAGGGCTTTGTAAATCAAATATAGATAAAACCAACTCGTTAATATTAACCGTTTGAATATCGCCTAGGTTACGACTGATACGAGCATATGTTAATAAGTCTTCTAATAATTTCTCTAAACGAGAGGTTCTGTTCATTAATAATGCTAAGTTATTTTTAGTGTCTTGTGTCGCAAAATCAGCAGTATCTTCTTCAATCCAAGAGGCAAGCTGCATTATACCTCTAAGTGGTGCTTTTAAATCATGAGAGGCGACATATGCAAAGTCATGTAATTCCTTGTTACTACGTTTTAGTTCATCAGTAATTTGAACATGTTCGCTTATATCAATAACGGTAGCGAGTATTTTAAAGTTATCCCCTTCTTTGAATTGTGCCAAACCAATTTCAGCAGGGAACTCCTCACCTTTTTTTGTTAAGCCAAAGACTTCTCTGTTTAACCCCATTTGCCTATTTGACGGGTTCTTATTAAAACCTTCACGAAGCTTAGGGTGTTGTTGTTGAAATCGCTTTGGGATCAGCATATCAATTTTTTGATTAATTAACTCATGACTTTTATAACCAAATAATAATTCTGTTTGTGGGTTTATCTTTTCTATTTCCCCCTGCTTATTGGTAATAATCATTCCACAAGGAGCTGATTCGATTATATGCTTATAATGCTTTTCACTTATTGCGAGTGTTTTAGCAATACTATTCGCTTTTTGTTGAGATCGTATCAAGGTAATAAAAACAAGTAACAACAAGCTATTAATAATAATACCACTACCTAAAATAATAAGAGGTTGGCTTGAATGTGTGGCTTTTTTAAAAGAAAGCGCAGTTTGCATGTTGAATGTCCATGGTCGACCATACATTTCCATGGTGATTTTTTTCTGAAAGAGGGGGTTGCCATCATAATTGTTATTGTCTGTGGTTAGTTCATTATAAAAGCTCTGATTACCGTCAAATAAACTAAATACTATATGCCTATTTTTTTGTTTAAGTGTCGCCTCCATTAGTTTGTTCATGATAAAAGGGGCATATATATGACCGACAAAATGTTTTTTACGCTGTTCCTGTGTTGTAAGATCGGTGGCATTATAAAATGGAATAAACTGCAAAAATCCAGGTGATTTTTCGGTATCTTGCACCAGCACTATGGGCGCGGTAATTTGCGTGGTAGCTGTATCCCTTGCTTTTATTGCAGCGGCTAGACGGTGTTCTTCAAAAGTAATATCTAATCCTACGGCTTTGTCATTATCCTGCAAGGGTTCTATATGAGTAATCGGCCAATACTCTTGTTTAGTATGTTGAGGATGAATATTGAAGTGGGCTCTATCTATACGTTGTTGTGCGATAAAATGCTCAACTTTGCTTTGAGGTAAGTAATAAATAACACCAATACCATTAATGCCAGGATAGGTCTCTGTTAGGTTCAATTGTTCAGAAAATGTCTTCCAATCGGTTATTAGCTCATTTTCGGGAATATTTTTGATAGTAGCCGCCCCAGCTTTTAAAGCGACTTCATAGTAAGACATTCTTTCGGATATTTGATCTAGTAGTTGCTTTGTTTCTACTTTAAATAATTCTAGTCGCTTTTCCTGAATTTGATTATCAGAAACCTTCCAAGCAATCAGGGTAAGTAAGAGTGAAGCGGATAATACTAACCAATGATACCAGTGTAACAACTTGTTCGGTTTATCAAGTTCTTCAGTCAATGGATATATCCTTTAATGTTTTTTAGCATGTTGATGGATATTTACAGATACTCTTTTTCAATATCATGCTGGCTTTTAGGGCGAGAATAATAATAACCTTGGGCACGACCAATATTGAGCTCTTGGCAAAATAGTGAGTGTTGTTTTGTTTCAACACCTTCAGCAATTACCCTCAAGCCTAATATACTTGCCATAGAAACAAGTCCTTTAACTAGGGCAATATTTCTGATGTCTTGACTATTAATAGGCATCAAGCTTTTATCAATTTTGACAATATCAATGGGGTGGTTACTTAAATGGGCAATAGAGGAATAGCCAGTACCAAAGTCATCTAATGACAAATGACAACCGCCTTCAGTTATGCTGGCAAGTATTTGACGCGAAGTCATGGAATCTTTGAGTAAAGTGGTTTCGGTTAACTCAATTTCAATTAAGTGTGCGGGTACATTATATTTTAATAAGCATTCGCTAATGGCTTCGACAACGGTAAAATCACCTATTTGTACGGCAGAAACGTTAATTGCCATCGTTAAGGGTTTTCGTCGTCCTTGGTTCCATTTTGATAAGGTGGATATCGCCTCTTCGATGACCCACAGGCCTATAGCTGAAATTTGCTGTGTTTCTTCTGCGATTTCAATAAATTCATCGGGCGTACGAATAACATCATTAATTTGCCAACGAATGAGCGCTTCAAATCCGGTCAAACTTTCATTGATGGGGTCAATTACTGGTTGATAAAATAATTTAAACTGCTGCTTATTAATAGCTTCTCGTAGTTCTAACTCAATTTTTAATCGCTGATGAAATTTTTGCTGCATTTCATCTTCAAAACAACAAATCTGATTACGACCTAGTTTTTTAGCACGATACATTGCGATATCGGCATACTTAAATAATTCTTCACTAGTCCTGCCATTACAGGGATGAAAAGCAACGCCAATACTGACGGTAGAGTTTATTGTAGAAGTAGAAATCTCAATTGATTCTTGCATTGCACTGATGATACGCTGAGCTACAAGTAAAGCTTGTTCATTGCTTTCGAGATTGCTAAGCGTTATTGCAAATTCATCACCGCCTAACCGTGAGAAAAGTTCATTTCCTCTCAAGCATCCTTTAATTTTAGAAACCGTCTTATTAAGTAAGCAGTCACCAACATCATGACCAAAGTTGTCATTTATTAATTTAAAGTTATCAATGTCGAGTAATAGTAATGCGAGTGTATGATTATTTCGTCGATTATTGGTTATCGCTAATTTTAACGACTCATCAAAGAAGTAGCGGTTGGGTAAGCCAGTTAACGAATCAGTTTCCGCGAGTTGCTTAACTTGTTGATATGTTTGAAATAGCTGTTTTTCTAGTTCATGTCGTGTTGTTGAGTGGAGTATTGCTCTTCGTAGTTTTTTTACAGAAACATCTGATTTTGTTAGAAAATCCTGAGCACCCGCTTTAATGCATTCTAAAGCAATATTCTCATCTTCAACGGTGCTCATCATTACGATAGCAGTCCCTGAGCCTTTAAATTCATTTCTAATGTCTAAAATCATTTCAATACCATCGCGTGCTGGCATTTTATAGTCCAGCAAAATAATATCAAAAGAGTGTTTTGAATATAATTCTAGTCCTTGATCAACAGTTACTGCCTCGACAATATTAACGTTTAAGTTACTTTTTTTTAAGGTACGAACAATGGCGGCTCTATCAACTTGATCATCATCTACTAACAATATATCCATATAACCCCTTTAGTATTCCTATTACTTGATATTTAACTACCAGTAATTTGTGCACTTTATGAGATGAACTGAAATACACAAAAAGAATAGTATCGCGTTGTTCACTATTTTTCAGAATACTTACAACTATAGATCATAAAAATATCAATGCAGGTAAATTTTCATATTACTATCAAACTCGTTTGCTAGCTTTAAAGCCGAAAGTTCTATTAAATGATCAGCATTGAATATTATGATTTGATTAATGAATTTAACGGCTTAGTTTTTGATTAGCCTTACAGTGATTTAAATTGTGTATTCAATTTAAAATTGATAATTCACACCAGCAGAGAACTGTTGCTCTCGACCTGCAACCATGCCATCAACACGACTAACTAAATAAAGCTCATCAGTAATGTTTTGACCATTAATATAAAGGGTTAGTTGCTCTGTTGGTCGATAATTAACGGTTAAGCTGAATATAGTATGTGAAGGAATTATGCCTTCTTCGCCACTCTCAGAGGGAATAGTGGTATTTGCTCCATCTACAAACTGCTCACTAACATAATTGAGTCCAATACGGGCATCAACAGTACCCTGTGCGGTTTCAAACCCTAATGCTAATGAAGCCATGTGTTTAGGTGCATACGGCAGGCGATTTCCAGCTTCAAATGATGCGCTTTTGATAATGTTTTCACTACTGTCGTCTCGTATTTCTTTTAAGCTGTTGAATTCAGCTAAAAATAAGTTTGTGTAATTACCTTGCAGGTAAACGTTGTATAGGGTTTTATAAAGATCGGCAAAATTCAGTTGTCCAGCAACTTCTAAACCTGCTTGGCGAGATTCGCCCGCATTGACGTAGCGACCACTGGTTGCTTGAACAACAATTTCATCAAAGTCAGTTAAAAACAAAGTGGTATCTAGGCTTATTGCGGTTATTTCAGTGCTCCTAAAACCGAACTCATAATTAGTACTTTGCTCTGGTTTAGTCGCTAAGTATGAAGCATCAGGGTTTTCGTCTTCAATATCTCGATTGGGTCTTGCAGGTGAAAAACCTTGGTGAACTCCTGCAAAAACTGTGCTGTTATTGTTTATTTCATATGTTGCACCAATACCTGGTAGTAATTCACTATGGCTTTGGGTATATCTTTTTTCTGGATTTGTAGGGGCTGCACCTTCGGTTCTTATATAGTCGGTGGTTGCGGTGATATCTTCTAAACGTAAACCAGGAGTAATTGTCCATGCACCTGCTTTAAAAGCATTTTTTATATAATATGAGCGTGCTGTTACATCAATTTGAATATGCTCTTGGTGCCAGCCTGCACGGTTATCGTCTTGATCAAAATCCGTGTAGGTTTTGGCAAAATCAAGCGATTGAAAGCGAGAATCATACCCTCTAAATTGATGGCGTTGAATATCTTCACGGTGATAACGAACACCAATAATTGCTTCACTGTCTGACCCTAACCATTGGTGATTAAAGGTGAGACGTGGCTCTATGCCCCAATAGTTATAATAACGTGGCCGCCAACGACCACCACAAATTTGTGAGTTATCTTCTGTTGCTGGCAACGCTCGGCGCGCACCAGGAACATCAGAAAGGTCATCAACGGTTGGGCAATATTCTATCGCTTCACCGGGGCCATTAATTTGTCGAAAAGAGGCACGGTCATTATCAACATGGTAAAACTGGCTCGATAGCACTACATCATTATTGATTTTGTAATCATGAATTAAGTGCAGAGTGTCACGTTGCTGAATAAAGCCATCAACTTTACCCGTTGGTGCTTGAAAAGGGTTTGTGGCATATTCTGCTTCAGATAGCCCAGTTTCTGAAATGTTAGAGTCTTCTTTAAATTGTGCGTACTTCGCGGTGATAGTGTGGCTATTATTGATATTCCACTGTCCTTTGAAGGAGAGCTCACTGATATCAAGCTGATGATTCTCGCGAATACCATCACCACTTTTATCTGTTGCACTGATCAGTATTCCACCTTTTTCACTACCTACACCCGCGCGGGCGTAAATGTTCTGAAACCCATTAGTGCCTAATTCAATATTTACGTTACCTGTTACACCTGATGTTGGTACAGGTGTAGTAACAAAGTTAATCATACCGCCAATAGTTTGTGGGCCATAAAGAACTTGGCCAGATCCTTTGACTACTTCGATATATTCAAGATTTTCTATTGGTGGAGAGTAATGGGCTGATGGATCACCATAAGGAGCCAAATATAGTGGCATACCGTCTTCCATTAACAGCGTTCGTGCACTGCGCCTAGGATTTAAACCACGCATACCAATATTTAAGTGAGTTGAAAATACATCTTCACCGACCACATTAATACCAGCAATATTCTCAAGCGCTTCTTTGATAGAGAAAGGACGTTGACGCTCTATTTCTTCTTTATTTAAGGCAACAATGGCACCAGCAATATTATTATGATTTGGTGAAATTATATGATTAATTGTAATGCGCTCTATCGCTTGTTCTTTATTGTTTTCTTGTTCTGTCGTGATTGTTTCTGCTTGTGTAGGCAGTTGAATACTTAAAGCGGTTATTAGAGCGAGAGAAATAGAGCTTAATTGCATAGAAAACTTACCGATATGTGAACAAAATATTGAACGTAAGCCACATTATAGTACATAGGTTGTTATGCATAATAGCGCCAAATACATTAATTACTAATGGTAAGATCAGTAGCATTTCATCCTGAGTTTCAACTAATAATTACGGTGCTATATTTCAGTGCTAGTAAAGTTAACTTATTCTTAGTTACAATAGTGCATTATAAAAATGCTAACTGAATGGATTTTCTATGTCGCTCTCTGTTGTTATTCTTGCTGCGGGTAAAGGTACCCGCATGCGCTCATCTCTACCTAAAGTACTGCACACTATTGCTGAAAAGCCAATGGTTAACCATGTTATTGATAGTGCTCGCCACTTAGGTGCCAGTAATATTTATGTTGTGTATGGTTTTGGTGGGGATATTTTAAAGCAACAAGTTACCGGTGATGATTTAACTTTTGTTGAACAAACAGAACAGTTAGGTACAGGCCATGCGGTTGATCAGGCCTCACCTTTTTTAAATGACGATGAAGATGTGTTAGTGCTTTATGGTGATGTGCCACTAACGAAAGTGTCTACTTTAGAAAGCTTATTAGCGGCAAAGCCTGATAATGGTATAGCGTTATTAACTGTGCATTTAGCCAACCCAAATGGTTATGGTCGCATTGTTCGTGACTTCTCCAGCAATGAAAATGGCACGGTTGTAGGTATTATTGAGCAAAAAGATGCTAACGATGAACAGCTAAAAATTAATGAAGCCAATACTGGCATACTATTGGCCAATGGTGGTGACTTAAAGCGTTGGTTAAGTGGGCTTTCTAACGACAATGCCCAAGGTGAATATTACCTTACGGATATTATTGCCAGTGCTCATCAAGAGGGCAAACTTATTGCCACTGCGCACCCTGACACTGAAATTGAAGTTGAAGGCGCTAATAATCGCGTACAACTCGCTGCCTTAGAGCGCGCATTTCAAGCCCGCGTCGCTGAAGAATTAATGATTGCTGGCGCTAGTTTACGTGATCCTGCGCGTATTGATGTTCGTGGTAACTTAACCGTGGGCGCTGAAGTTGTTATTGATGTGAATTGTATTTTCAATGGAGATGTTAGCTTAGCAGATGGCGTGGTTATTGGAGCCAACTGTATTATTACTAATAGTATTATTGCTGAGAATACCGTGATTAAGCCTAATAGTATTATTGAAAATGCAACTATTGCACGCGATTGTAGTGTTGGCCCGTTTGCCCGAATTCGTCCTGGCTCAGTTATGCAACAAAATACCCATATTGGCAACTTTGTTGAAATGAAAAACACCACGCTTGGTGAGGGTAGTAAAGCAGGTCATTTAAGCTATTTGGGTGATACCATTATTGGTACTAACGTAAACATTGGCGCAGGTACTATTACTTGTAACTATGACGGCGTGAATAAATCAAAAACGGTAATTGGTGACCATGCTTTTATCGGATCAAACAGTTCATTGGTGGCGCCCGTTACTATTGGTAATAATACTACGGTTGGTGCTGGCTCAGTAATTAGCAAAGACGTAGATAACGACCATTTAGCCATTGCCCGTACTAAACAGCGTAATATTGAAGGTTGGCAGCGACCAGTGAAAAAATAGCTGCTAATATATAGGTATGCTAAACAAATAAGGTTAGCTCCGTTATGCCATTAAAAGTAATCATAATATTATTATTGTTTACGACACAGCCTGGTTACTCTGTTGCTGCTAGCAGAGAATCGTCTGAGTTAATGGTAGTTGCCAATACTAACTCTTTGCTTCAATACCAAGATGATGGTGTAAACAAAGGTCCTAGCATTGAAATTTTAAATGGTATTTTAACAGAGGCACAGCTGCAAGCGGATGTGTCTTTTATGCCATGGGCTAGAGCCTTTTCAATTGCCAACAACAGACCTAATACCTTAATTTTAAGTATGATAAGAACGGCGGAACGAGAAAGCAGTTTTTATTGGTTACTTAAGGTTAGTCATATTGTTCGTGTTTTTATCTCATTAAAAAGCAAGCCCGAAAATTATGTTGACTCGATTGAGCAAGCTAAGCAAAAAATTATTGCGGTGATTCTAGACTCTGCTGCCCATAAAGAGCTGACCATTGCGGGTTTTTCTGAGCAAGAAAACCTCTATATCGTCTCATCTGACGAACAAATGGTGAAGTTGTTAGCTACGGGCCGTGTTGATTTGGTTTACACCGATCCTAATAATGTTACCAGCTATCTGAAAAAAATTAATATGCCACATGTTGAAATTCGCTATAAAGAAATTTCAGTACAAAATCAGCGTAATGGCTATATCGGTTTAAGTATCAATAGCGATAAAGAAATTGTAGAACAATTACAACAAGCGGCAAAAAGATTTAGTAAAACCACCGAGTACACCTCACTACTGCTTCAGTAACTTACCTCACCTTAAATATCTCTTCAACCTAGCTCAGGTTAAATAATAAACTCATCTCATGCTGGTTTTGATGTTCACTGCGTTGAACTTACCTGCTATCGCTAGTTATAGCGTCTTCATCATACCCCCAGGTAGTTAAAGATTAATTGCATTATCTTTCGAAATGAAACACAATATAATCAAAGTGAAAGTTAACTGAAGATTTATTGATTAACCATGTCTAAAAGAAATACCCAACAACGTCGCCATAATATTATTTTAGATCTTAATATTCATGGTGAAGTTAGTGTAGAAGCACTTGCTAAGCATTTTGAAACATCAGAAGTGACTATCAGAAAAGATCTCGCTGCCCTAGAAAACAGCGGATTGCTGTTAAGGCGTTATGGCGGTGCTATCGCATTACCCAGTGAAATAACCGAAGTGAAAGCAGAAAAGCTTTCACAACAAAAGCGCGCTATTGCAAAAAAAGCTGCCATGCTCATTCGTGATCATAACCGTATTATTATTGATAGCGGTCAAACAACCTCTGCTTTAGTGGCTGAGCTTACCCATAAAAAAGGCTTAGTAGTGATGACTAACGCCTTAAGTATCGCAAATGAAATTCATGCCTTAGAAAATGAACCAACCTTATTGATGACCGGAGGCACTTGGGATGCTAATTCTGAAGCATTTCAAGGGCAAGTTGCTGAGCAAGTATTGCGCTCGTACGACTTTGATCAACTCTTTATTGGTGCAGATGGTATCGACATTGAGCGTGGTACTACCACGTTCAATGAACTTATTGGTTTGAGTCGCGTCATGGCTGAAGTGGCGCGTGAAGTGATTGTGATGATTGAGTCGGGGAAAATAGCGAAAAAAATTCCTAACCTCGAACTTGCTTGGGAGCATATTCATACTGTGATCACCGACGACGGCCTGTCTGATGAAATGCAAGCTGCATTAATAAATCAGGGCGTTAAGCTCATTGTTGCCTAAACTTAGTTATTAGTTTGGTATTCACCCCCTATTGAACAAGGAAAAATATTATGTGCGGTATAGTCGGTGCGGTAGCACAAAGAGATGTTGCAGACATTCTAATTGAAGGACTTAAACGTTTAGAATACCGAGGTTACGATTCAGCAGGTATTGCTGCTATTGATCAAAATAACCAACTTATTTATGCGAAACGCTTAGGTAAAGTGCAAGAATTAGCACAAGCTTTACAAGATAATCCATTAGAGGGGAGTACAGGTATAGCACATACGCGCTGGGCTACACATGGCTCACCAAGCGAAGTGAACGCTCACCCTCATATTTCTAATAGCACTATTGCCGTAGTACACAATGGTATTATTGAAAATCATCAAGCATTACGTAGTAAGTTACAAGGTTTAGGTTATGAGTTTTTATCGCAAACCGATACTGAGGTTATTACTCATCTTGTACATCATGAACTAAAAACAAATGATACGTTATTAAGTGCAGTGCAGCATGCGGTAAAACAGCTAGAAGGTGCTTACGGTACCGTTGTAATGGATAGTACCAATAAAAGTAGTGTAATAGTTGCCCGCTCAGGTAGCCCATTAGTGATTGGTCATGGTTTGGGGGAAAATTTTATCGCCTCAGACATAATGGCGTTATTACCAGTAACTCGTAAATTCTCTTATTTAGAAGAGGGCGATGTTGCCGAAGTTACTCGCTTTGCTGTGAATGTATTTGATATAAACGGTGTAGCGGTTGAGCGCCCAGCGAAAGAAGTTAATGTTTCGCATGATAGTGGTGATAAAGGTGAATATCGCCATTATATGCTTAAAGAAACATATGAGCAGCCAACCGCAATTCGTAATACTTTAGAAGGCCGTCTAGTCAATAATGAAATATGTACCCAAGCCTTTGGGGCTGGTGCAGACGAAATTTTTAAAACCATTGAACATGTACAAATAATTGCCTGTGGCACTAGTTATCATGCCGGTATGGTTGCTCGTTATTGGCTAGAGTCACTTGCAGGAGTTTCTTGTAATATTGAGATTGCCAGTGAGTTTCGTTATCGAAAATCATTTGTACCTAAAAACTCCTTGTTAGTCACTATTTCACAGTCTGGTGAAACCGCTGACACCTTAGCTGCGCTACGTTTAGCGAAAGAAATAGGTTATCAAGCTAGCTTAGTTATTTGTAATGTTGACGGCTCGTCATTAGTGCGTGAATCTGATCTCGCTTTTATGACTAAAGCTGGCGTTGAAATTGGCGTTGCATCGACTAAAGCATTTACAACACAACTGGTTGGCTTAATGTTAATGACACTCGCTATTGGCAAGCACCATGGCATGCCAGCAGATAAACAAGCTGAAATTGCTCAATCATTAATGTCACTACCAGCAAAACTTGATGAAGTATTAGCACTGGCAAGTGATATTGAAGACTTAGCGGAAGACTTTGCTGATAAACATCATGCTTTATTTTTAGGTCGTGGTGATCAATACCCAATAGCAATGGAGGGCGCACTAAAGCTAAAAGAAATCTCATACATACACGCCGAAGCTTATGCGGCTGGCGAATTAAAGCATGGCCCACTGGCATTAATTGACGCTGAAATGCCAGTAATCGTGGTAGCTCCAAAAAATGATTTAATTGAAAAATTAAAATCAAATGTTGAAGAAGTACGTGCTCGTGGTGGTTTAATGTATGTTTTTGCCGACAGTGAAGCTAACTTTGCTAGTGATGAAACTATGACCGTAATAAATGTCCCCGTATGTGATGATTTAATTGCGCCAATTGTTTACACCTTACCGCTACAGCTGCTTTCTTATTATGTTGCCATTATAAAAGGCACTGACGTTGACCAACCGCGTAATTTAGCGAAATCGGTTACTGTAGAGTAAGCGCTATCGATTTCAGCACAATATAGCTAGCTATGATTACCGAATAACGACCACCTTGTTTACGAGTGTAAGCAAGGTGGTTTTTTTATGCTGTTGTTATTACTTCAATGGCTATCTATATAAATCTTCAATACCTCGTAAGGTCACTTATGCATTGCTGTAATTAATAGCTTTAGGTTTATCTTTAAATATTAACTAGGTAGTTAGAGTATGAAAAAACCGTAAATTATCATGCATAAAAATGAACTTTATTAATAATAACTTTATTTCTTAGTGGCTAGCTGTGTACTAATAGAATCTAAATGGTTATAGTTATCATTTGTATGTACGATCTTTTTATTGTTTGAGACTTAATCGATGTTAACTAAAAAAAATTTTTTAAAAGCGCCTATTGCAAGTGCTGTTATAGCCGCTTTTTGTTGTAGTAATGTATACGCTGAGCAAGTGGCTTCTGAGCCAAAAGAGAAAAAAATTGAAAGAATTACAGTTGTTGGAGCAACAACAAACTCAGAGATAACCCCAGAAGAATTAGAAAATTACCAAGCGAATGATTTAGAAGATATTTTTCGTCACACCCCTTCAGTGACTGTTGGTGGCTCGTTAGGTATTGCGCAAAAAATATTTGTTCGTGGTATGGAAGATTCAATGGTTAATGTAACGGTTGATGGCGCGCCGCAAACCAGTACTTTATTTCACCATATTGGTCGTGTTGCGATAGAGCCTGAACTGCTACAAAGTGTTGAAGTACAAGCTGGCGCAGGTGAGGCAACATCAGGTACAGGTGCTGTTGGTGGTGCTATTCGCTTTAAAACAAAAAGTGCTGACAATTTATTACGTGCAGATGAAAAATTTGGTGGTATTGCCAAGGCTAGCTACTTTTCTAACGATGGCCACAAAGAAAGTATTTCGTTATACGGTAAGCTAACGGATGAGGTGGGTGTACTTGCTTCTTACGTGAATGTTAGCCGTAATAACATGAAAGATGGCGATGGTGCAGAAATTCCGGGTACAGCAGCAGATCAAACTCTAGGCTTTATTAAAGTAAATGCTGAAATTACCGAAAACCAAGAATTAACCGTAAGTTACGAAAATCGCCAAGAAGAAGGTGAGTTTGGTAAACAA
The DNA here is from genome assembly GCF_039523295.1 of Colwellia asteriadis. NCBI lineage: Bacteria > Pseudomonadati > Pseudomonadota > Gammaproteobacteria > Alteromonadales > Colwelliaceae > Colwellia > Colwellia asteriadis. The sequence continues at coordinate 21,596 of NZ_BAAAFA010000002.1, forward strand.
ACTAACTGGGCGCCGCTAGCAACCGATCCATTATTTAAGTCATGGGGCGAGCGTGAAACTATCGTCTTAAATCATGCTTGGTACTTAAATGATCTAGTAAACCTTGAAACAACCCTTTATAGCACAGAATCATCGTTTAAACGTGAGCTATACACATGGGATGCTACCATCAAAACGACAGGTTTTGATATACGCAACACGAGTGAAATAGGTATGCACTCAATTACTTATGGTATCGAGCGAAAAGTTGACGAAGTGCACTCGCAGTCTTATGAAGACTTTGGCGGTATTTTTGACGAAGAAGGCACCGTAACGGGAGTTTATGTACAAGATCACTGGCAATTAACCGATGATTTTTTACTTAGTTTTGGTGCACGTTATGATGCTTATGAGCTTGACCATAACGGTATTGAAGCAAACTGGATCAAAGTAGACGGTAAATGGGTTATTGAAACCGATGCTAGCGGAACGCCAGTTACTTCTAATTCAGAGTTTTCAACCGATAAACAAGACGGTTTTAGTGGCAATATTGGTTTTGAATATAGCTTTACCGATGCACTTAAACTTTCAGCAGGCTACGCACAAGCATTACGTGGTAGACAAGTTGCCGATGCTTTTACTGTTGGCGAGCTGTCTCACAACCCTGAACTTTCACCTGAAGACGTTGATAACACTGAGCTTGGTTTAGTGTATAACGATGGTACATGGTTATTTGAAGCATCTGTTTATTTAAGTGTTATCAACGATGTTGTTTTTGACAAATTTAAAGGTCGTGAAGGCGTATTTTACGAAAATATTGGTGATTTAGAAACTAAAGGTGTTGAACTGGTAGCTGGTTATCAGGGAGATAATTTTGATGTTATCGTTAGTTATAACCACAACAATGTTGAGTTAAATAACGCTGCATTTGTTTGGCCAGATGCAAATGACGCATCAGGATATAGTACTGTTGTGTTAGATGGTGTTGATATGGCTGCTTATGAATATGGTGGTTTGGGTAATGCCGTTGGTGACGCACTAAACATTAATTTTAATTATCATATTAATGATCAAATTCAATTAGGTTTGAACTATAACCATGTTGCCAGCTTAAATGACATTGAAGTATTCCATCGTTCAATGGAACTCGGTTGGGTAACAGAGTTAGAAACCGTTAATAAACCAGGTTATAACTTATTTGATGCTTACGTAACCTACGAGCCAATTGACAACTTAAGGTTGGATTTGTCAGTACAAAACTTATTTGATGAATCATACCGTAGCCACGGCAGTGTTGCAGATTACGGGCATATTCCTGGCTATGAAGGGGTTGTTGGTATTAAAGAGCCTGGTCGAGATATACGTTTAACAGCGTCATATCAATTTTAATAAAGCGTAATGCGTTGGCTTAAATCAATGCATTCATACTTGTATAATTAGGTGCTCATAAAGTGTAGCTTTATGGGCACCTTATGCGTTTATAGCTTAGCTTATGAGTGATAGTGTTAACGCTCAGCAAAGGCTGAATGCTTATGCGGCTTATCCAAATAGTATGGAATCTCTAGGTAAAATATAAGTAACCGACAATGATATAAATCACATAAAAGCTTAACAAAGAGATCGCTTTGAGTCGGCTAACAGTATGGCTGAATAATAAAAAAAGCGTCAGTACTAGAGTAATTAAGAGTAAAGCCCATTGATCGAAGCTAGCAAAGCGACCATCAAATGAGATAGGAGATATTAAAGACGACACACCCAGAATGCCTAAAATATTAAAAATATTACTCCCCACCACATTACCAACCGCAACATCCATATGCTTACGTAATACAGCAACTAGCGATATCATAAACTCAGGTAAAGAAGTTCCTACAGCAACAAGTGTTAAGCCTATTAGCGCTTCAGACACGCCAAATTTGGTCGCTATTATTGTCGCCCCAGTAACAAACCATTGTGCGCCTAGTATTAAGAATATTAACCCTATTGTGATAGATAATATGATTAAATAGCTGTTGTGGGGACGACTGTGTAGCGCTTTACCTTCGTCTTGGTGAAGTTTTTGTGATGGGTTTTTTTGGTTTTTTTCTTTGAGAATAGTTAGTCCTAGGTAGGCGAACAGTGCCGTAATCATTAGCACCCCGGACAGCAGAGAAAAAGAGCCAGACAACCCCACTATTACGAGTAATGATGTTGCGCTTAGCATAACAATAGCGTCGCGCTTAAGTGCCAACGGCTTAAATGCCAAAGGAGTGATTAAAGCACAAGTGCCAAGAATAAGCCCTATATTGCCAATATTACTGCCAATAATGTTACCTAAGGCAACAGAAGGGGTATTATTTAATACGGCATTAATTGACACAATTAACTCTGGCATTGAAGTGCCAAAGCCGACAATAATTAAGCCACTTAAAAATGGTGATACTTGAAGTTTATTCGCAGCAGACATTGCTCCACGTATTAGAAGCTCACCACCACTAAGTAGCATGATAAGCCCTGCAATAACCATGATGTAATTCATTCATTCACCTGAAGAAAGTTTTTTGCATTATATAGGGTAAGTTACAAAATTATGTGTTTTTTTTATAGGCTTTATCTCCTATAACTCCTATACTCGTTGCCAAATTAACCTTGACAATATTAAGCGCATATCTTTGTTTTCATTCATATCTACATTACTCTTAGCTGGGTTTTGGTTTCTCCTTGCAGAGGGTGACCTTGCGTCGCTATTAGTGGGTATTGTTTTCATTCCTTTAAGTGTTTTTGTGTTAGTAAAGCTTTCTGAAAAGGCGAATACTGCTCGTAGTGGTGCGCGTCTTCAGTTTATTAAAATCCCTAAGTTTGTTGGTTTTTTTTTATATCAGTCAATTAAAGGGGGTAAAGACACTGCATTACGTGCGTTTTCGTTGAACATGCAGTTACAACCTGAGTTTGTTCATTACCCTATTAAGCATATTCCCGCAGGCTTACCAATGAATTTATTTATGAATGTTGTCAGCTTATTACCTGGTTCAGTCGGTGTAATTAGAGAGCCAAATAGTGTGCTTGTCCATGTATTAGCAGTAACCGACCAGACACTCAATGAAATTTATGCGTGTGAACTAATTGTGAGCGAACTATTTGGGTTAGATGTGTCGGCGCCTAAGCGTAACCCCATAACTAAAAAGGCTACTTGAGATGAACTATTTTTATATAGCAGTCGTTGTTACTTTGTTGTTGTGCTTAATTTTAGGGTTAATAAGAGTATTAGCGGGCCCCGATAATGCCAATCGTATGTTAGCGGCGCAATTATTTGGCACTATAGGTACAACCGTTGTTATTGTACTCTCTGTACTTCAACATAATGAAGAAATTACCAATGTTGCGCTTGTTTTTACGCTATTAGCATCAATCACTGTTGTTGCTTTTTTAAAGTTAGCTGAGCAACCCTTCGACTCGACAACAATAGATAGCAACAATGATGATCGTTAATATTTACACCATTTTTATGGTGTCACTCGGCTGTTTGTTCTTTATTGCAGGTACCTTGGGTTTGTTACGTTTTCCTGATGTATTTTGTCGATTACATGCATTAACTAAATCAGATAATTTAGGCTTAGGGTTAATTACTTTAGGCTTATTACCACAAGTAGACAGTGTTTCTATGGCGATAAAGATTTTACTGATTTGGACATTATTACTTTTAACGAGTGCAACGAGTTGTCATTTGGTGGCTCGGCATGAACGGCGGAGACAGTTGAGTGAGCAAGCTGAAGGTCTACACAATAACCCACACAGCGAAGGAGGTAATGAACCGTGAATGTAGACTTATGGATTGACTTTTTATTATGCGTGTCTGTTTTAGTTATAGCGAGTTCAATTTTTTTAGTAAAGCAGTCGTTCACTGCTATCGTATTGTTTATTAGCTTAGGGCTCGTTATTACTTTGTGTTGGATACAGTTAAATGCTATTGATGTTGCTATCGCAGAGGCCGCTATTGGTGCTGGGCTAACTGGCGCCATGCTACTTGCAGCATGGCGAAAATTATCAATGGATAAAACCGCAGAAAAAGCCATTGTAAAAACTGTTGAAAATACCAATACAACAAAGCCACGAGGTGAGGTTTGAGTACTTTATTAAAGAGCCATCGGCAAGCTATAGAAAAAGCGATTATTGTTGGTTTGGTGGTTACTTTTATCATAACTCTCTTGTTAGCTTTGTTTAACCAACCAGTCCATGATAATAGTTTACAAGCGCTTGCTGTAGCGGATATTAATCAAACTGGCGTTACCAATATTGTTACTGCGGTGCTCTTAAACTATCGCGCCTACGATACTTTTATCGAATTTTCGGTTTTTTTATGTGTCGCCATTGCGGTACTTCCTTATATTCTTGAAGTGCCTGTAGTGAAATTTCAATTACACACAGAATCCCAAGTATTACTTATCGCTAAAGCATTTATTCCGCTAACTATTGTTATGGCGGGTTACTTATTATGGATAGGCTCAAGCAAGCCTGGTGGTGCTTTTCAAGCAGCAGCATTACTAGCGGGCTGTTTAGTATTGTTATCGCTAGCGAATGTGAGGGTTATTGATTTTACTAAGCTAGGTTACCGTTTGTTAATGTCTTCGGGCGTGTTAGCGTTTTCAGTGGCAATACTATTGTTTTATCTCGAGTCACAAGCGTTTATAAAATTCCCCGTTGAGTTAGCTGGCGCAAGTATTTTAGCGATAGAGTTTTTTGCTACATTTGCGATTGCCCTAATATTGTTTCTTTGTTTTGAGTCTATTAATAAAGGGCATGCATAATGGAGTTAACACAAACTAATCTATACACCTTATGCGCCATATTGTTGTTGGCAATCGGCTTACTTGGTTTCCTCCTAAATACTGACTTTATCCGAAAAGTATTGGGGTTGAATATTATTGGTATTGCCATTTTTATGTTGTTACTTGCAGTGGCGAATACTTACCCAGCAGCGATAGATCCCATTCCTCATGCAATGGTACTTACGGGTATTATTGTTGCAGCTGCGGGCACGGCTTTAGGGCTTAATTTAGCGTCAAAAATAGCAAAATTTTCTCGAATAGTACAAAAAGAAGAAGTGATAACCTCCGCCGAGTCATTGTCTGATAAAGCTTATATAACTAGCCCAAATAACACGCAAGAGAGAGGTTAACTTGTTAGATAGCCTTATAACAACTTTCGTTAGTACGTATTCAATTCCGGTTCTCATTGTTTTACCTGTGGTTATTGCGGTTATTTGCTTTGTGGTAGGTAACATTACTTTAAGCCGTATTGTTAGTGTCGTTAGTGGCATATTTCTTGTCATAACCTGTTTATTGCAGGCAGGTTATGTTTTACAACAAGCCGCTGCTATTGAGCTTGTTGTTGGCAATTGGCAGCCACCATTAGGTATTCGGCTATCGGTTAATGAATTTAGTGCCATTATGCTATTAATGACTTCTACTATCGGTTTAGCAATCACTTTTTACAGTACCAAATACTTTAACAGTGATGATAAAGAAGTACGCTTTTGGCCATTATGGTGGTTTCTAATTACGGCGTTAAACGGTATTTTTATTTCATCTGATATTTTTAATACCTATATTATGCTCGAGCTACTGGGCTTAACTGCGGTTAGTTTAATTGCCATTCAAGGCACGCAGCAAGCATTACAAGCATCATTTCAATATTTACTAGTTGGGCTGTTTGGCTCATTAATGTACCTACTAGGTGTCGCTATTATTTATCGCACTTATGGGGTGCTTGATAACCAGTTGATTGCCAATATGGTTGAAAATAATCTTAGTATGCAATTAGCTTTGGTATTGATTACCTTAGGGATGATGATGAAGTGTGCGTTATTTCCCTTACATTTCTGGCTTCCCTCTGCGCACTCTAATGCTTCTGCGCCAGTGAGTGCGATGTTGTCGGCTTTAGTCGTGAAAGCGGCATTTTTTATATTATTTACATTTTGGTTTGAAATTTTAACTGCTGTTGTTACAACGGCGGCAGTAACAGTGATGGGGATTTTCGGTGCCATGGCTGTGATATATGGCTCGTATCGTGCTTTTACCTCGCCACGGTTAAAACAATTAATTGCTTATTCAACAGTGGCACAAATTGGCTATTTATTTCTCGCTTTCCCGCTAATGATTGCAACGCCTGAGTTAGCCAGAACAGCCGTTATTTACTTTATTGTTGCTCATGGTTGTGCCAAAGCGGCGATGTTTTTAGCTGCTGGCGTTATTCAAAAAACCATGGGTCACGATCAACTATCACAGCTGCAAGGTATTGCAACTAAGTTACCTTTGAGTATTTTTATTTTTGCAGTAACCAGCGCAAGCTTAATTGGTTTGCCACCTAGTGGTGGTTTTATTGCTAAATGGCTGTTACTAAATAATGCCGTGGAGGCGGATCAATGGTGGTGGGTTTTAACATTATTTATTGGTGGTTTATTAGCGAGTGCGTATTTATTTAGGGTACTGAACTTAGCTTTCACGACACCTGAAAATAAAGACGGATCTGAAGAAAAATTCCATACTGTTTCAATGGTTAGTGAAAGTAAACTGTTAGGTGCCGTGGGGCTATCTATTATCACTATTGTTATTGGGTTGAACGCGATGTGGTTAACTAACCTAATAACGAGTAGCTATTAAATGATACAAAAAAATCACCATAAAACCACTAATAGCTTTCAGGTAGTAAGAGGTCGGTCATTATGTTAAACCAGTGGTTGCCGCTTATTATATTAATTGTTGCGTTTGGTACTGGCATTTTTATGCTGGTTATTAACGAGAAAAGTGAAAGGTTAAGAACCTCTGTTAACTTAACCAGTGCTGCCGTTAATATCGTACTAATTGCAATGATGTTGCTAGGGGTTTCTCAAGGGGAAGTATTTGAAACACGCTTACCCTTACTACCCGATATTAACTTGGTTTTAAAAGCGGATGCCTTGTCATTGGCGTTTGTTACGCTTTCAGGCGTATTATGGTTTTTTACCACAATTTATGCGGTAGGTTATTTTAAGCATGGTAAAAATCGTAGTCGTTTTTTTGGTTTTTTTAGTCTGTGCGTATTTTCAACGCTGGGTGTCGCCTTAGCGGGAAATTTAATTACATTTTTAATTTTTTATGAGTTACTTACTTTAGCGACATACCCGCTAATTGTACACAAAGGCAATGACGCTTCTTTAAGTTCAGGAAGAATCTACTTACGCTACACTATGATTGGTGGCGCAATTTTAATGGTTGGTGTGGTTTGGTTAAAATCTATTGCGGGCGCATTAGATTTTTCAACGCCGGACATTTTGCAAAATACTCCCAATATAGATCCAATGGTTATCACCATTATTTTTATCATGTTAATAATAGGGTTAGGTGTAAAAGCTGCCTTGTTCCCTCTACATGGTTGGCTACCTCGCGCTATGGCCGCTCCTGCTCCGGTTAGTTCTTTATTACATGCTGTTGCTGTTGTTAAAGCTGGGGCTTTTGGCATTATTCGAGTGGTGTACGATGTTTATGGTGTTGACTTAGCTAATTCACTTGGCGTTTTACAAGTACTGCTAATTATGGCTTGTATCACCATTATTTATGGTTCAGTAAGGGCTGTTTATCAAGATGATATTAAAAAGCGCTTGGCATATTCAACCGTAAGTCAGGTTTCCTATATTACTCTTGGTATTGCGTTAGCAGGTCCTATTGCAGCGGTTGGCGCTATTATGCACTTGGTGCACCAAGGATTGATGAAGATAACAATGTTTTTTTGTGCTGGCTTGCTTGCAGAAACTCATCATATTTACAAAGTAAGTGAATTAAACGGTATTGCTAAAAAAATGCCGATTACTATGACTGTTTTTACTATCGCTGTTTTAGGTATGATAGGGATACCACCAATCGCGGGCTTTGTTTCTAAATGGTATCTTGGCGTTGGTGCTATTGAGGCAGGTCATGCTTGGGTTATTGCAGTGTTGGCGGGTAGCAGTGTTTTGAATGCTATTTATTTTTTGCCACTCATTTATCGAGCTTGGTTTGTTGAGCCTAGATTAAATGATAACGCTCATGCTGAGTTACCTGTTTCACCTAATAAGTCGTGGTCGCTTGAAGCACACTGGATGATGCTGTTGCCACCTGTGGTAACTATTACTTTCGCTACATTAGCGGGACTATTTGCTCAGAGCCAATATAGTGCTTTGAGTTGGGCGACACTTATTGCCTCATCTGAATCGATAGGCTTTAGTCAAATCAGTAGTATGTTACAACCAATACTTTTAACAGTGCCAACATCAAACCTCTTGCTATGGTGTGTTGTACTGCCTTTTATTTTGGCGGCACTTCTCGCGTTACTCCCAAGGGTAACTCGACTAAATTATTTGATGCCCCTTTGTGCACTGCCTGCGGTTTATCTTGGTTTACAGCCAAGTGATCTTGTTCAAATAACTCCTTTTATGTTTTTTGGTAGCGAGTTGCTCCTTGATGACTTCAGTCAGGCATTTTTATTACTCGCAGGCATACTGTGGTTGTTGAGTTCAAGTTACGCGTTGTTTTATCCGCATATAGGTCGTAACAAGTCAGGCTTTGTCAGATTGTTTTGTATTGCCATGGGCAGTAGTTTTGGTGTGGTGCTTAGTACTGATATGTTTGGGTTTATCACCTTCTTTACACTTATGAGTTTATCGTCTTATGTTTTGATTATTCGAGATAAAAGCGATGCTGCCATAACCGCTGCTAACGTATATATAAAATGGGTTATTGTTGGTGAAATTGCTATTTTTAGTGCATTTTGTGTTTTAAATTATATGGCGTTATCTCAACAAGTTGTTGTAACCCCTTTACTGCAGTTTACGGGGATAATGCTTGTTGTTGGCTTTGGTATTAAAATTGGGTTATTAGGTTTTCATTCATGGCTACCTTTAGCGCATCCTGTTGCAGCGGTACCAGCCAGTGCTTTGCTGAGTGGTTTTATGGTTAAGGCGGGTATGATTGGCTGGTTAAGGTTTTTTCCATTTGAATATAATCTTACCGTGAATAATGAAGTGATTTTTTATCATTTAGGTTTATTAACCCTTGGTCTAGGTATTAGTGGTGCGTTTTATGCTGCAATAAAAGGTATGTTGCAGCAAAACCCTAAAGCGGTATTAGCGTATTCAACAGTAAGTCAAATGGGGATATTGTCGGCTTGTTTTGGAGTAATGCTTGTTTTTCCTACTTTAAAAGAGGCTATGGTCATTGCGGTGGTGTTTTATGCTATTCATCACGGGTTGGCTAAATCTGCGTTGTTTTTATCTGTTGGTATTGCACCTCTCTTAAATACGAGAACTGAAGTTGCTCTTATAATACGAACTCTTACTTGTGTGGCTGTAATATTTCCAGCACTCTCGTTAGTAGGAATTGCCTTTACAAGCGGTTTTTTTGCTAAATCAGAGGTGAAGGCTTTATTGTATGATTTACCCTCTTTGAAATACGCCATTGTGATAAGCGCCGTGTTTACGGGGCTACTAATGTGTCGTTTTGTTGATAAACTTTATGCTAAAGCCCAACAGCAAGATATACATGAGCATAATGAACATCCTAATAATATTTATTATCCACTCTTAGCTATTTGTCTTGTGAATTGTATATTGGTGCTGTTGGCACCGCTTTATTTGCTGAGCGAGCAACATACAATATCAACGTTATTATCAAAAGTGACGATAAGCAGTGCGCTGCTCTCTATTATACCAATAGTGTTTTCATTATTAATATATAAAGGGGTAACTGCCCTTGGGTTTGACAAACGCGCTGGTTCAGCTAAGAACATGATATCGAATGTAAATGCACTAAAATGGGTACTTTTTGTTAGCCATTTATTTAATAATATCGCCGTGAAACTTTCTACTCTTAATATATTCATTCGAGCCAAGGCTTATGTTGACGATAAATTGTCGGCTAAAGAGGTCATGCCGTTAAATATGCAATCTACTTATGTGTCATTAGTATTAATGGTTGTTTGTATGCTGTTGTTATTTTCTTTTGTGAGCTAATTACTGTCAGCATTAATCATTATTTTGTGTAAAGTGTGTTAGGTTGAGTAATTGTAGTAAAGCCATGCCCTAATAAGGAGCTTACACCATGAAAGTAACAAGCAAGTATTGCGCAGCAATGCTTTTCATTTTGCTGATATTCAACAAGCCTATATCTGCTGCTGAACCTGAGCAGCCTATTGCTGCCGACACTATACAAGGGAAAATAATACAAGGGCAAATAATTTGGGGTGATTTATATACAGGTAATGTGCAAGCTTCATTAGATTTTTATACGGCCACGTTTGGCTGGACGACAAAAACCTTCGGACAAGACAATACCCGGTATCACTTATTGTATGATGGTGATCAAGCCATTGCAGGCGTATTAAAGCGGCCCACACAACGTAATAAAACCGAGAGCGCACTTTGGATTGGTAGTTTTGCTACAAATAACGTTCAGTTGGCCGTCAACAATGCCAGTAACAAGCAAGCAACCATTATGTTAGCGCCGCATAACTTTGCGTTATATGGAGAGCGTGCGGTTATTGCTGATCCTCAAGGGGCTATTGTGGCATTACTTGACCTTGATGAGAAAAAGCAATCACACCAAAACATTAGTGCTAAGTGGGACTGGGCACAGTTATTTAGCGTTAACACTCAAAAGGCCGCTGACTTTTATCGAGATGCATTTAGCTACAGCATCGAGCAGGTTGAGAATAACAAAGGTAGCTTTTATTTATTAAAACAAGAAATATTGAGAGCCAGTATTGTGAGTATTCCTGCGTCGTTCGAACAACGCGATCGCTGGGTGAATTTTGTAGTTGTGGATAATTTAGCTAAAACACTCGTTGCCGCAGATAAAAATGGTGCAGAAATAATTTACCAGCCTCAGGGAGCGCAAGTTGCAATTATTGCTGATCCTCAAGGAGCACTTTTAGGCCTTACTGAGCAGGAGAGTGAATAATGAAATTGATTAAAATTACGGTTATCTCTTTAGCTACTTTACTCATAAGCCTGACCTTATCGGGTTGTGAAAATACTCATGTTAGCGGCTCAATAAGTTACGGCATGGGAATTGGCGGCGGCTATCCAATGTATTATGGTTCGGGCTATCCACGCCATTCTAATGTGGTGGTAGTTAAACCACCAAGACAAGCAAGACCACGACCAAATAGACCTAGCACAAGGCCTGCACGAGTAGGCCGACGTTAATTTAAAGGGCTCGCCTATTAACAGTGAGTCCTGTCTTATTGCTCTCCTAATGCCGAATGATTACTTTATTATATTATATTCCTTATTTGTATATTGAACGTAAATCAGTTATAAAATGAATAGTGCTTATTAAAAAGAGGCTAGTCAATGTTAACTCGTTTATGCGTTTTTGGTATCTCACTTCTGTTAAGTCATACTGCTAGTGCTAATGAAAAGTTCATGATTAACTTTGAATTATTACAGGGTAAAACACAGTTAGAGCAAGGCTCATTACCTACGTCAAAAAAATTAGTTGGCTGGAATAAAGGTCGGCAGAAAAGCTATCTTCGCTTAAGTTGTAATCAGCAAGATAATGGTAACGCTGAAAAGTTACTTTCTACTGTTGATCTATTTGATGGCTTAAAAATCACGCAAAAAACGTTGGGAGATTTAATTGAGCTAACTGTGGTGTTTAATAAGGTAACCTCAAGCAACTTAGCGATTAGGGCGTTAGAAAAAAATGAATGTGTTGAGCTGGCGCCAACCGTTGATACAATTACTGAAACCTATCGATTTGTAGCGCATAAAGGCCTTGAACAAGATCAACCATTTGGGCAATTTATGACCTTTAAAAGTAGTATTAAATAATCATAACCTGAGCATGTAAAAAATTGAAAGTGCATTGCTATCTAAAGCCTTTATAATAAAAGCCTCTTAGTAGCAATTACACGGATAGGCTTATGTCTCAGCATATCGCGCAAGTTCTTTGGCAACGTGCCAGTAATGAAAATTTCATCGATAATAAATACAGTAGAGCACATCAATGGAACTTTGATGGCGGTATTAACGTTGCCGCATCACCTTCGCCACTCGTTGTTCCAGCCCCTTATTCTGTCGCTGATAATGTTGACCCTGAAGAGGCTTTTATTGTCTCATTATCTAGCTGCCATATGCTGTTTTTTTTAACGATCGCTGCCAAGCAGAAGTTTATCGTCGATGAGTATATTGACGATGCTATTGGGGTGATGTCAAAAAACGAAGCAGGAAAAGTGGCTATGACAACCGTAACATTACGCCCCAAAATTACTTTTTCAGGAGCATTAAAGCCAACACGAGTTGAGCTTGAAAGTATGCATCATCAAGCGCATGAACAATGTTTTATTGCTAACTCCGTTAATACCAAAGTTGTGACAGAAGTGATTATGTAACTGAGTTGTCAATTGATCATGTTATTGTGGCACTTTTACTGTGCTGATAATAAAAGTACCACAATACACCTACCCAGTATGAGTTATTTGCAGTACAGATCTTTATTTTGCCAACCTTTGCTCTTTTAAATTTAGGCGTTTATGTGAACTAAATACTCGCCTATGTTCGTCACCCTTTGTTAAGTATGCGTCCATTTCAACAGTGAAAAGTGATGAAGGGTAAATTTCTAAAATACCGTATTCGCCTAAGCTTGCAGACAGTAAAGCAACTTTGCCGTTGGCAGTGAAACTTTTATCAAAATCTTTAAAGTCGCCATTAATATATAGCTTTGCGCCATGAAACCATGAGTTGGTGATTTTGACCTTGTGGCCTTTCACCGTAAATGTAAATTCTTTTCTCATTAAGTACCTCTCAGTCTAAAAATCCATCGCTCTGACAAAATTGAGTGTGATTAGCCTTATAGTCTTAGCTTTCAGGGTTTTATTACAAAGAGCATGGCGATATAGCGCTTTTATTTATGTCGAGTTACCAAATTCCTTTCGCGAGACAACGACTTTTTACCACATCATTATTGTTTTTTTGTAATTGCGCTATTTTTTTAGTGCGAGTACATTCCCATTGTTCTACGGGGTACATTTTATCCCACGCTATCATGAGTTGGCGTTGCTGCTTACTCATATTAAATGCTTCATAGGTAGCGTCCATGTACAAATAAGTGCGAGATATTGCACCACGGGCAATAACGGGAGGCTCTGCTTTGCGCTGTTCTATTTTCATTTGACAACTACCAAAACTACTTGGAGTTGTAGGTAGCATAGTGAAATTATAATTACTGCGTAATGCGTTTACCGCGCCTATAGCGGGATATAAATTAAACATGTCAGCCTGTAAATAACGATACTGTTCATTTATTTTTTCAGCGCAACGTCGGCCTTTATAGGTTTTACCTTTGCTGGTAACACATTGATTGTCGCCTACGCGCCACTCTTTGAAGGCTCGACCAAAATTCTCTGCGGGTACTATATGTTCCCACTCTATTCTTGCGGCACGTTTTTTATGTTTAGTGGCGCTAAAGCCTGATGGCAAGGCTACTTTTTTGTCAGCGCTGAAACTAGCGTCACAATAAAGCGTTTTACGGTTGTCGGGATAGACTTCACGCTCAAGTATTTTTTTTGCTTGATTAAAGGATTGAATCGACTGGTTGGAAGCAAAACTGGTAACCGTAAAAAGCAGTAATAGTACAGGTGACAGTGCAGATAATAGTGTCAGAATAAATTTCATGAATGTTTATCGTTATTATTTTTATCGTGCGACAACATTAAACGATATTACGCGTACAAGCGTTATATCGTAGACATTGTCTTTATTATTATTAGGCGTGAAATATATTACATTGTTGCCTGTGATGCTAGCGATTGCAGCAAGCAAATTAGTTAACTCGGATTCAGGTTAAATACTAATGCTCACCACTGGATCATTCTGCGTTACTTTAATAAGTTCAATTTATTTACTAATAATATTGCAAATGATAACTATTATCATTACTATGTCGGCATTGTTAAAGTCAGGTGACTTTCTTATTAAAAATCAGGAGTGATGTGTGTCTATTTCTAACCGTTTTACCCGTTCTATTTTGTCAAAAGCTGTGGCGCTTGCTGCAACTACATTAGCACTTAATGCTTATGCAGAAGCTGAAACATCGACTAAATCTTTAGCAAAAACTACAGTAAGCAGCGAGTCGTCATCTGAGTTTAAAAAAGAAAAAGTGTCGAATCATAAAATAACCACATCGCTTTTAGATACTGCAAAAACTATCAGTGTTATTGATGCTAAAGTACTTTCAAACCAAGGTGTTACTAGTTTAAATGATGCTTTACGCAATGTTACGGGTGTTTCTACATTTGGTGCAGGTGAGGGTGGCGGTGGTAATGTAACCACCAGTGATAAAATAACCATTCGTGGTTTTAGTGCTAACGGCAATATTTATATAGATGGTATTCGAGATATTACCGGTTATTCACGCGATTTATTTAATACTGAACAAGTTGAAGTGTCGAAAGGTGCTAGCTCAAGCATTACTGGTAAAGGTTCTGCTGGCGGTACAGTAAATATGGTCACCAAAAAAGCGACGTTAGATGACTTTGCTAATGTTAATGCTTTATTAGATGATGCCGACACTAAGCGCTTAACTGCTGATATTAATACTAAGCTCGGTGATAGTAACGCTTTACGTATAAATGGCTTAGTCACCGATGGCGGCGACCCACTTGATAATGGTATTGAAACTTACCAAACCTTAGCGATTGCGCCATCTATTTATCATGAGTTTAGTGAGCGCACTAACATTACCGCGGATGTATTGTTAATGAAACAAGATAATACGCCAACCTTAGGCTTACCTTATATTTCTGAGGAAGCCGGCGCTCAAATTGGTATGGAAAGCCCGCTCAATGCTTCACTTTGGGATAAATTCTACGGTAATAAACAACGCGACTTTGAAGAAGTAAACATCAATGTAGGTACTGTTGTTATTGAACATCAATTTTCAGACACTGTTAGTTTAGTCAACCAAACTCGCTTTGCCAGTAATGATAAAAAATCAGTCACCGCACGCCCTATGATACATCGTACTTCTTACGATAGAGATACTCAAAAAAGTACATACGCCAACGAGTATGATGCTGCCTATACGTTAAATATTGATAGTGCTAATACGTTATTTGTTAACCAGTTTGATGTGCTGGCTAACTTTGCTACCGGCAGTGTTGACCATAACCTAGTGGTGGGTGTTGAGTTATATCAAGAAGAGCAAAAGACTTATAATTTAGCGAATGATATTGTTTTAGAAAATAGGTACCTGCCGATTGACCAACCTAACCCGTACCAAGGCTATACCGGCTCTATTTACCGTGATGGTGCGCCTAGCGAAGTAGAAGGCACAGGCGCCGCAATTTATGCATTAGACACGATTACATTTAATGAACAATGGTTATTAACCGTAGGCGCACGTTTTGAAGATTATAAAGCCGAAGGTTCAGCATATCAGTGGAAGCGAGTGAACGATAAATGGGTACGTGAGTTGAAAAATGGCTTAGCAGCAGATTCTACTTTTACCAGCTGGAATAGCGCCTTAAACTACAAACCAACAGAGCAGTCTAGCATTTATGTCTCTTTTGCTAACTCACAAGACCCTGCTGCTGGCGATATGGCTTTTCCGCGTCGTGAAGCTGAAAGCGAGCTTGACCCGCAAGAGTCTATTAACTTTGAGTTAGGTGCTAAAATTGATTTGTTTGATGGTAACTTACAGTTAGCCACGGCGTATTTCTCTACTACTAAAACGGTGACCGATCGCAACGATAAAGGGGAAACTTTCTTATCGGGCGAACAAGAAGCAACGGGTTTCGAGCTGAGCGTAAACGGTATGCTTAATGAGAATTTCAGCATTTTAGCTGGCTATACTCATCAAGACACCGAAGTAACTAAAGATTTCACGCCAGAATCTGTGGGTAATGGCTTATCAGCAGCACCAGAAAACAGTGCGAATATTTGGTTGCAGTATCAGCAACAAGCATTAACCCTAGCATTAGGTGCACAATACTCATCGGGCAACACCTACTGGCGTCGTAATACGGCTTATTATGAAACAGGCAGTAGTACTATTTTACAAGCAATGGCCGCTTACCAAGTTACTAAAGCTCTGCAGGTACAATTTAATGTTGATAACCTCACTGACGAAGAGTACGTTACTGATTACAGTGCCCGTGGTCACTTTCGCCCAGGTGCACCGCGTGTGATGAAACTCTCAGCAACTTATGCTTTCTAAGCGGTTAAGCTGACAATAAAATTAATAACTGAATAAATACAGGAGCTAAAACCAGCAGGTTTAGCTCCTTTTTTAGGATAAGTTTCTCAGGAGTAATATGTGTTAGTTAAATTAGAGCAAGTATTAAGTCAGGCACAAGTTGCTGAAGCACAGCAAATGCTAACCCAAGCTGATTGGGTTGACGGTAAAACTACCGCTGGGCATTTAGCGCTCGATTGTAAAAATAATTTACAGTTACCACCTGACAGTGAAACCGCTCGCCAATTAGGAGATTTTATTCTCGCGCGTTTGCATGACCACCCTTTATTTAATAGCGCAGCATTAGTGAATAAGGTTTTGCCACCCATGTTTAACTGTTATCAAAGTGCAGGGGAGTTTGGCAACCATATTGATAACGCGATTCGGTTTGTGCCAAACAGCGCCATTAAAATACGCACTGATATTTCAATTACCGTGTTTTTTTCTGAGCCTGAGAGTTATCAGGGGGGCGAGTTAATTATTGAAGACACTTACGGGCAGCAATCGGTAAAATTAAAAGCCGGCGATGCAGTGTTGTATCCATCAACCAGCACCCACCGCGTTACACCTGTAACCAAGGGCAGACGATTAGCGTCATTTTTTTGGATTCAAAGTTTAATTCGTCGTGATGATCAGCGCCGAATACTTTTTGACTTAGACCAAAGCATTCAACGCTTAACCGCGGCTAAGCAAAGTAGTGAAGAAGTAATAAAACTCAGTGGTATTTACCATAATTTATTACGTCAATGGAGCGAAACCTAAAATGGGAGCGTCATAAAATATAAGGCGGGTAAAGATATCGGCCTATTTAACGTTCCTATTTCATTGCTCTATTTCATGGTTAAGTAACACGGCGAGCATACTCACAAAGTATTTAACACTTAACAAGAAATCAAACAACAGTTGGCTTTTTTTCACTATATTCACTCATTTTAGCCAACAACTATTTGCTTCTTTACGAGGCGTGATACCCCACAAGTAAAACTCGAGTTGAATTGTTTTCCGGTGAGTGCTAGATTAAAACAATGCAAGTAAATCATACGTTTAATCTTATCTCACTTTTATGGTGGCGTTCTATTTTATAGAGCGGCGCTGAATCACATTTGTTCAAAGCCGTCGGAAGACTGCTTATGAATAACGTAATTTATGTCTCCGATGGTACAATTTAGGAGTCATATTTTGCATAATCAAATACATACCATTAAAAAAGAAAAAGTGTTAACTGGTGATAGAGCTACAGGGCAGTTGCATCTCGGACACTTTGTTGGTTCACTTCAGCAGAGAGTAGCGTTACAAAACGACTATGAACAAACCATTTTGGTTGCCGATTTACAAGGTTTAACTGATAACGGTCATAACCCCCATAAAGTATCTTCAAATATCTTGAATGTTGTTGCTGATTATTTAGCCGTTGGCATTGACCCACAAAAAACTACTATCTGCTTGCAGTCAGCGATCCCTGCATTATCTGAATTGACAATGTATTACTCAAATTTGGTATCTGTTGCTAGGTTACAGAGAAATCCAACAGTTAAAAATGAAATTGCAGGTAAGTCATTTGGAAACTCAATTCCTACGGGTTTCTTAACATACCCGATTAGCCAAGCTGCCGATATTACTGCATTTAGAGCAACGCTCATCCCTGTTGGTGATGACCAGTTACCAATGATTGAGCAAACGAATGAAATCGTGAGAAAACTAAATCATGTAGCCCAAGATAACATTTTAGTTGAGTGTCGACCGTTATTGAGTAAAGTCCCTCGTTTACCAAGCACGGATGGTAAAAGTAAAATGTCTAAATCAATGGGTAATTGTATCCTCTTAAGCTCTGGAGCAAAGGACATATCAAAGGCGGTAAAATCAATGTATACCGATCCTAATCACTTAGCAGTTGAAGACCCAGGTAAAGTTGAAGGTAATGTTGTTTTCACATATCTAGACGCATTCCATCCAGATTTGGCGTACGTTAATGATTTAAAGATTAGGTATCAAAAAGGTGGTTTAGGCGATGGAACCACAAAAAAAATTCTTGAAGAATGCTTGCAGGAAACTCTAATGCCAATTAGAGAACGTCGAGAAAAATTCATATCAGATAAAGCTCAATTGATTGAAATTCTTCGTATTGGTAGTGAAAAGTCACAAGATGAATCAAATCAAGTGTTAGGTAGCGTTAAACGAGCATTCGGTCTTAATTTGTTTCAGTAGTCGATATCAACGTGGGTATAATAATGCAATCAAGATGATGCGGTATTATACCCCTCAACCAGCACCCATCGCGTTACACCAGTAACCAAAGGCAGACGATTAGCCTCATTTTTTTGGATTCAAAGTTTATTCGTCGTGATGATCAACGCCGTATACTTTTTGATTTAGACCAAAGCATTCAGCGCTTAACCGCGGCTAAGCAAAGTAGTGACGAAGTAATAAAACTCAGTGGTATTTACCATAATTTATTACGTCAATGGAGCGAAACCTAAAATGGGAGCGTCATAAAATATAAGGCGGGTAAAGATATCGGTTTATTTAACGTTCCTATTTCATTGCTCTATTTTATGGTTAAGTAACACGGCGAGCATACTCACAAAGTATTATATTAAAGCCACTTAACTAGTCTTCGCTGTTGCCACAAAGCCGGCCTCATCACTCTTGAGTTCATTACAATAAATCATTATTAATGAGTTTATTGAGTCATATTGCTGAAAAACCCCAGTAATCCCCAAATTAGCGTAATAATTTAAGTCTTGTGATTCCTAAAGGCATGAAAGTGTGTGATATTAATAACAATTATGAGACGGGCGTTACTGAGAAGTTTATATAAGCTGTTAGGAATTTTTATAATTGTATCAATCATGAGAATATACTTAAATATTTTCGATGCTTTTCAGAAAAATTGAAAGTAATACTCAATTAACCATAAAAAAGGAATTTTTATGTCAGATCCCAAAGTTATACTACAACGATCTTTTAAAATAGGTACTGCTTTAAACTATCTCCATAAAGTGTTTTTTCGTGATGAAAAAAATGCGAACAAGTTATATTTAGCTATTTACCCTACATTAAAGTCAACGGTTCAATCAAAAGGAAGAAACTTACAAGACGCAATAGCATTACTTGAGGCACTTGCTGATGCAGCACCTTTTAGAGCAAAATCTCGGAACTTCAAAAGGAGGTATGTAGAAAGGGCTGATGGGTGGCGCTCATTACCTAAAGACCCTAATCAGATTCCTTACGGGTATTGGCACTAATTATGGGCAAAAGAAACTTGTGTAAATTGATTTTTATATTCTCTTTTCTTATGAGTTTACTTGCTGTTTATGATGGGGCAACCTTGCCTAGTATTCTTCAACCAGTCCACCCTAGTTGGCTTAGCTGGTCACTTTCTATTTCTGATATATTTATGTTGATAGCGACGTTTTGTGTGGCATTTGAATATAAAGTCCTTCCAATTAATTTTTGGAAATTTATATTGGTCAGTTATATATTTAATGCGCTATTAGCTATGTACTATGAATATAATGCTGGTGGTTACTCTCAATATGAAATTATTGGCCATGGGGCAACTTCTTTATTTATTTTAGGAATTATTTGTTTACCGATTATTTATTATTTCGATGATCTTAAAAGTGAGCATGATCATAGTGTTATGGTTAGATGAGATAACCATAAGTCATTCAATAATAACTAAAATAGTTGGTTTTTTCTCCTTCTTCGCTTATTTTTACTCTGCAATTATCAGCCCCTCAAATGGGATAGGAGAACAAGGACGTTATGAAAATATTAATTATTTTAGTGTTACTTTCCACCCAAGTTATGGCAGATAAGTCTAAAGATTTAGCTCACGTGGTTTATGTTGCAGCAATGCAAATTGATGATGGAAGTTGGTGTTTCAAAACCTCTGTAAAACATAACGATCAAGGCTGGGAGCATTATGCAGATGGTTGGCAAGTTACTGACTTAAAAGGTGTCCAATTAGGGTATCGTGAAATAACTCACCCACATGTTAACGAGCAGCCTTTTACTAGGCGCCAATGTGAAATAAAAATTCCAGTAGAAATTAATAAGGTTATTGTTAGAGCAAGAAATAATACAAACGGATATGGTGGGCAAACTGTAGAGGTAGACTTAAATAATATTGAATCTACTAAATATTCTGTTAAACGATGGGACTTTTAAGTCAGACTGGTAACTGTTTTATCAGCTTTGCTTTGCTCAAGTTTAGCCCCCATTATTTGCCTATTTTGGGCTGTTATTTTACCCTCGGCTGTTATACGCTTGAAGCTGTCACTCAACAAGCGCTTTGCAATATAAAGCTACGGCAGCCGTATTTTATCAATAGTTATATCACTAATGCTGGCGCAACCGGTTAATGCCATGGTGAGTTGTAATTCATCTTTAAGTAAGCGCAAACAATGTGCTACACCCATGGCTCCTGCGGTAGCTAATCCATAAATCACTGGGCGACCTACTAAAACGCTGTTGGCACCTAACGCTAGTGCTTTAAATATATCACTGCCAGAACGAATGCCGCTGTCGCATAGTATTTCTATGTCGTGACCTACCGCTTGTCTTATTAAGGGCAACATTTCTATGCTAGTGGGTACGCCATCTAAAATTCGACCCCCGTGGTTTGATACTATAATACCGGCCGCACCAAGCTCTTTTGCTTTTTTGGCATCGCTAACCGTTAAAATACCTTTTAAGTACACCGATAATCGCGTGTTGGCGATAATATCGCTAATGTCTTTCCAGCGTGGTGATTGGGCCAATAACCTCGACAACATCACTTGTTGAGAAGATAAGCCCGTAGCTGCTTGGTTTGACACTGATTGACTGTAAGGCTGTAAGTTTTGTGCTTGAATATGCTCGGGCAAGGAAAATTGATGGCGCTGTTCTCGATTACGTAAACCATTAATTGGCGCATCTAAAGTAATTACCAATGAGGTGTAGCCTGCTTGTTCAGCTCGCTTTATTAAATCATAGGTATGCTCTTTATCGGGCTGAATATAAAGCTGAAACCATAACGGTTGGCTGGTTTGATATTGGGCAACCTGCTCTAAAGAGGTACTTGATAATGTACTCAATACCATGGAAATGTCTTGCGCATTAGCGGCTTGTACTGTGGCAAGTTCGCCATCTTGATGGGCAAGTTGTTGATAAGCAATAGGAGCAACTAATATTGGATTTTCATGGCGCTCTGAATTGAGTATAACCCGAGTATTTATTTGATTAATATCAGGCAATAAAGTTTGCTGGAGACCAAATTTATCAAAGACGATATTGTTTGCTTTTAAGGTGCTTTCATTACCGCTTCCGCCAGCAATGTAATGCCAATGAGGTTGAGGTAATATTTGTTCAGCATAGCGCTCATAATCGTGGCAACAGGCGATATCTGCAGGAATATCATGTTGTTGTAATGAAGACATAAAAAATCCGTATTTTAAGTTAATCAATAAGTTGTAATACGAGTACGCTTAGCTAATGTAAATATACTCGTATTTAATTGATTAATAATACAGTTTTATAAGAACTAGGTATATACCTAGTTCTTCGTAGGTCGGTTTACGGCTTAAAACTGATAGCTAATATTGGCAGAAATACTACGACCTGGCTCGCTATAGCGATTAATGCCATTGTCACTCACGCCTCCTCTAAAGCCACCACTACCGTTACTAACGCGGCGCACTTTTTGCCAGCTGTAATAGTTTTCATCGGTAATATTACGCACGGCAATATTCAATGTTAAATCGTCAGTTAAGTAAATGTTAGCGTGCATATCTAATACGGTTGAGGTATCACTTAAATAGTCACTTACAGGCTCCTGTTCACCACTACTATTGGTTTTATAAGCATCGCTTGGCTTTTTCTCGGCTGTGTGGCGTAATTGAGTGCGTAGGTTCCACTTATCGGCAGAATATACCCAGGCAATAATCGCAGAACTTGGAGAAATAGACTCCATCGGATCGCCATCTTCGTATTCGCCATTAACATTTGAATAAGACGCTTGTAGGGAGTTGCTGTCATTAATTTCCCATTGCGCTTCTACCTCAAAGCCTTGGCTACTGGCTTTACCGACGTTAACGGGCATTTGATATTCGTCAGTTGTTGTAGAGCGTTTTTTGTATGAATGAGTAGTCCTATCGTAGTATGTTTCAATTTTAGGCTGAGCTAACTCACGCGTTAGTGTGGTGTATTCAATAAAGTCATCATATTGGGTTTTAAAAATGCTGGCTTTGATAAAGGCACTTTCGTTTTGCCACTGGTACGCTAATTCAAGGTTGGTGGCCGTTTCAACATCTAAATTATAATTTGGCAGTGTGGTCCAGTTATCTTCTGACGCACCGCGTGAGCCATAATAAACGTCTTGCACTGTTGGTGCCTTATAGCCTTGGTTGGCATCAAAAAATACGCTGTGGTGATTATTAATGGCGTAAATTGCTGATAGTTGCCAGCTAAGGGCTGAAATATCTACATCTTTAATTAAGTTTTGATCGTCTTGGAAAAATTCATTGGTTTGCGGTTTGTATTGGGTATTGTCGTAACGTAAACCTGCATTAACGGTTAATGCATCGGTTAACGCAATGGAGTCACGTAAATAAAGGTTGATTATGGCCACGTCGGTTTGTGGTACAAAGCTAGCGTCGCGCTCAGGGTAGTGAGTTTGTCCATTGGCTTTAGGGCGACTTAACGGGCGATAACCTGAGTCAGGAGTTGCGCCATTCCAGCGGTGATCCCACATCACATTTTCTAAACTTCTATCTTCGTATGAAAAGCCATAAACTAAATCGTGTTTAACACTGCCAGTCGCGAAATCTTTACTTAAATCAAAATCAAATTTTAAGTTTTCTTGTGTGAAATTACGGTTTTCTTGGCGTAAATAAGGGCTAGCATACTCAACACAGCGACGTCCTTCGGCTTTTAAGCAGCCCGCGTATAGCATGTTAGTTACCCCTTGGGTAAACAACTCTTGGTAGTTTAGTTCCCAAGAAAGTTCATCAAAAGCAACATTATTCGCTTGCCAAGTATAAAAAGCGCCCATACGTTTACGGTTTGACTCATCTTCGGTCCAACGCGCTGGCATTTGTTGAGTAACACGCGATAGGTTATTTAAATCACTACTGGCATCACTTTGCTCAAATACTATTCCAAAGTTTTGTGCGGCGGTTAACTGGTATGATGATTTAAACAAAAACGATAATCTATCGGTTGCTAATGGGTCGGGTATTTCACGTGCTGAACCGCTAATATTCTCGCCATCGCTATGCGACTTTGTTTCTTCACCGTCGCGCTTAGTGACCATAAATAGGGTTGAAAAATCACCGCTATTATTGGCTAAAGCTGCCGAGTATAGCTGCTCAGCATTTCTACCGTCATAGCCAGCTTTTATACTCACCACGGTATCGTCTTCATCTGTTGTTATATAATCAGCGGCACTTTTGGTTTCAAATAATACTGCGCCGCCTAAGGCGCCACTGCCAGAGCGTACCGAGTCAGCACCTTTAACAATTGTTACCGATTTCATATGCTCTATTTCAGCGCCATTACGACCAGAACTAAAAAATTCATAAGGACCAAAGCCAGGAGGATCTAAACTTTCACCTTGTGACATGCCATCGACTAAAATTGCCACGCGATCGCTGTCCATACCACGAATGGTAAAGCCATTGGCACCAAATCGCCCTAAATCAGCAACTTCAACACCGGCTACTGAATCAGCCAAGTCGTAAATGTTTTCAATATTACGGCGCTCTATTTCATCCATATTAAGTACGCGTTCATTACTCGCGGTTAATTTTTTTTCGCCTTCGACTACCGTTTTATTTAAGGTTTTTTGATCATTGTTTAGGGCTTGAGCTTGAGCAGGTAAGCAAGCAGTAAAAATTGATAACGCAAGAAAAGAGTAGGTACAACGCACAATATATTCCTTTGAAAGTAGGGGATTAAATAACTTGATGCGAATGATAATGAATATCATTTTGGTTTGCAAGAGTTTGTATTTATTGTGTTACTTTAAGTAATGTCTATAAGGATTAATAAAAGGGTACTAACCATTGCTTCTAAAAGTTAATTAGTTGCAGTTTTTCTTTTTGCATCACTATCAAATAAAAGTATAATGAGAATGATTATTAATTACCTCGTGTGTTTTTGTTCATTAGATAACTTTTAAATCTTATTTAGGGGTCAGCAGAAATAAGATTTTTACTATCAAAATAATGCGCGAATATGTTGTTTCTGGGTTAGGAAAATGGTTATTTATGTTGTCTCAATCTGTCATTTTAAATTTTGAACCTGACAATGCAGTCACGAGTTATGAGGAGTTAGATAAGCAAGCACTATCTCAACTTTATATTGACCATCAACCTTGGTTGCATCAATGGTTGTGTCGTAAATTAGGCTGTTCATATCAGGCTGCAGATTTAGCGCAAGATGCCTTTATTAAGCTACTTACCCAGCAACACCAGAAGCTAAGAGAGCCAAGAGCTTATTTACAAGTATTGGCACAACGAACACTTTTTGATTTTTGGCGGCGAAAAGAGTTAGAGCAAAGCTATAGTCAAATGTTGCTAACTCAAGAGCAAAGTTATTATCCAAGTGAAGAAACACGAGCGTTAGTAATTGAGGCAATTAATCAATTAGATCAGCTACTTTATAGGCTCGACGTAGTAACTCGACAAGTTTTTTTATTAAGCCAATTGCGCCAATTTACTTATCAAGAAATTGCCGAACAAATGGCTATTTCGGTAATGACAGTGCGACGACATATGAAAAAAGCGATTTTAGCTTGCGTAAGCACATAAGTTGGAAATAAACATATGAGCTTCTCTAGTGAGCAAAATATTGATGAGGCAGATAATTTAGCTGAGCAACTACGAGAACAAGCAATTGATTGGATGGTTACTTTGCAATCGGGCGAGGTTACCGCACAAGAACAACAGCGTTTTTTGGCTTGGCTTACGTTAAGCACACAGCATCAAGCCGTATGGCAAAGCATTACGGATTCAATAACGCAACCTACTAAAGCATTACAAGATTTATCTCATACTCAACAGCCACTCGTTGAACAAGTATTACTGCGAAATAACACAGCGTTTTCAATTAAGCGAAGAGCTTTTTTGCGTAATAGTATTGTGGTTGTTGCTCTGGTAGGAGTCGCTCATCGCTATCAGCCACTATCTAACCTAACAGCAGACTTCAGTACAGGGACAGGTGAACGTGCAACGCATACTTTAGCTGACGGAAGCGAGTTAATTTTAAATGCTAGAACACAAGTGAATATTAATGTTACTCGTGCCCATGGCTTGACCGACTTAAACAGAATACTTTATTTAACTCAGGGTGAGTTACAACTGACAAGTAATCAGCAAACAACGCCTTTTATTATTCAATGTCGCGATGGCGATATTTCACTCGAGAGTAATGAAAAAGCAAACCACTGTTTGGTTAAGCAATATGAAGATCAGACTTTTGTTTTAGCATTAACAGGAAAATTAGCACTAAAAAATAAGCAGGGCAGTACTCGTTATTTGAACGCAGGAGAGGGGGTATACTTTAATGAAGTGTCTATAGAGCAAACACAAAATAATTTGAACCATAAAACTCAGTGGTCACAGGGACTTTATTTAGCAAAAAACGAATCATTACATGCGCTCACACAAGCATTGTCTGATTATTATCCAGGCTTTATTCATGTGTCAGCCGAGGCGAAAAAATTACAGGTGTATGGCGGCTATCCTCTTGATGAACTCGATAAAACTTTTACTACACTCGAACAAACCTTAGCCATTAAGGTTCGCCGTTTGGGTGATGTGGTAACATTTATTACATTAGCTTAATCCCTCATTTAGTCATTATTCAAATCATTTAATAATCACCCTGAGCTCAGCTTAACAAATGTTGCTCTAGCAACTACTTTCCCTAACTTCTTCGTTAAATTTACTTGCAATAGGCCAGCTATTGACGCGAAATTTTCCTTGAATTAAGTCAATACAGTGAACACTTTTTCAAAGTCATTCGACATAAGCATTAAGAAATGATTTTAACCAATAGACTTTACATGGAGATTTTTTAATATTATGCGTAAACAGACATTACTTGCTCTTGCTATATCGAGTGTATGTACAGGGTTACTGTATAGTTCGCAAGCGCTTGCAAACCAAAACATAGTACAACCACTTCCAACGAATACTCACCAACAAGTATTTAACATTAATTTACCTGCGGGTGTACTCGGCGATAATTTAGTGGCGTTATCAAAACAAACAGGCAAGAGTATTTCGGTAAACTCAACGTTAATTAAAGGCATGAACAGTGCCGCGGTTAAGGGTAGTTATAATACACAACAAGCAATTAATGCACTGATTATTAATCTACCGTTAACACTGCATGAAACATCGGCAAATAGTTTTACGTTAAAGGCGGCAGCTAGCCAAAAAAAGCAAGCTTATACGTTAGCAACTACTCAAGTGGTTGGTGCTCAAGAAAAGGCATTAGGTCCTGTTGATGGCTATGTGGCTAAGCGCAGCGCGACGGGCACTAAAACCGATACTCCCATTATTGAAACACCTCAGTCTATTTCGGTATTTACGGCAGATCGTATTGAGGCATTAGGGGCTAGTCGTTTAACTGAGGCGTTAAGTTATGCGCCGGGTGTTAATGTCTCGCCGTTTGGTGATTTGGCGCAATATGACTGGTTAACTTTACGTGGTTTTGATGCTTATAGTCCGGGCTTTTATTTAGATGGAATGCAATTGCGCAATAATGGTAACTGGGGTTTATGGTTAACTGAAAATTATGGTCTTGAGCGTATTGAATTATTGCGTGGCCCTTCGTCTGTGTTATATGGTTAAAATGGGCCAGGTGGCTTAATTAATATGGTCAGTAAAAGACCGTTAGCAGAAGGTAAAAAGGAAGTTGAGCTGCAATTAGGTAGTGATGACCATAAACAAATAGCCGCTGACTTCTCTGGTAAGTTAAGTGCAGACGGTGACTGGCTATACCGCTTAGTAACCTTAGTACGAGATGCTGATTTATCAAGCGAGGATCTCAAAAATGATCGTGTGTTTATTGCACCATCCTTAACATGGCAACCTACAGAGCAAACCAGTTTAACCCTGTTATCGCAATATTTAGATGCGGATGCTGGCGCGGTTTGGCCTGGCTATCCGTTAGAAGGCACTTTATTAGATAACCCTAATGGAAAAATTCCACAATCAACACTTATCGGTGAGCCTGATTTTAATCGTTATGTGCAAGAGCAATGGATGGTCGGTTATGATTTTACACACCAGTTTTCTGATACTTGGCGTATTGCACAGAGTGCTCGTTATGGTGATTATGATCTTGATTATGGTGTTGTTTGGGGGAAATGGTTGACCACAAATGAGCAAGATCCTAATCATGCAGAAAACTTTCGCCTTTATGACAGAACACCGTTTCAAAGTATTGAAACTACTACATCATTCACACTAGACAGTCGTGCTGTTGCAGAGTTTACTCTGGGTCGCTGGCAACATACTTTACTTATGGGGGTTGATTACCAAGAAACAGAAAACGACACTATTGCGAATTGGGGCGGTGATTTAGCTCCACTTGATTTATTTAATCCTGTTTATGGTGCGCAAGTGACCATGAATGCTCCGTTTATTAATGCCGTTACTGAATTAAGTCAAACGGGATTTTATGTCCAAGAGCAGCTTAAATTTGATGAGCGTTGGGTGCTTACTTTAGGGGCTCGCTACGACAAGGCTAAAGTAAGCACAACGGATAGGGGCTCACAAGCAACAACATCACAGTCTGATGGTGAATGGTCAACACGCGCAGGCTTGGTTTATTTGGCCAGCAATGGTTTTTCGCCTTATTTAAGTTATGCAGAATCATTCTCTCCTAATACGTCAGTTGACCCATTAACAGGAAAACCATTTTCACCTGAAGCGGGACGACAATATGAAGTAGGACTGCGTTATCAACCTAATAACCAGCAAGCGAGTTATAGTATTGCCGCTTTTGACTTGGTGAGACAAGACTATATTGTTTGGGAGTGGCAACCTAACCCTGGACCAAGACAAACGGGTGAAACCACAGTGCAAGGGGTGGAATTTGAAGCCTTAGTTGAAGCAACCGAAAGTATGAATGTTACTGCAAGTTATAGCTGGACACCTAAAGCTGATGTTACGCAAAGTGTGAATGTGAGCACTGTGGGTAAGCAAGACAAAGCCGTTTCAGAGCACCAAGCGAATGCGTGGCTTGACTATCAGTTTGAAAACAACTTAACGCTAGGGTTTGGTGTACGCTTTGTTGGCGGTAACTGGGGCAATCAAGAAAAAGCACCTATTAAAGTTTCTTCATATACTTTATTTGACGCTTCAATAGGTTATCAAGTTGATAACTGGCAATTACGCTTAAATGCCCGCAACCTTGGTGATAAAGATTACTTGTCGGGTTGTAATGACACGGGTTGCTATTATGGTGAACGTCGTAAAGTTGTCGCCTCATTAACCTATCAATGGTAAATCGTCTTCGACAAATGTGTTGAGTAACCTAGAGCATGGATGCTCTATATACGCTAGCAATGTTTGTCGCTTATGCTTGATTGCATATAACGATTGCATTACATTGTTTTTAAAGTTTATTTTTAGCTAACTGTAGAACGTTTATTCAAGGAGAAGTGCGTGCCTTTATTGTTTACCGTTATTATCTGTACGTTGCTTGCAGGGCTTGGGATGACGTTAGGCGCTGTTATTGCGCGTTTCGAAAATATTGCCAAAGATTGGCTTGAGCAAGAATTCAGACATGGCGTGATGGCATTTGGTGGTGGCGCACTATTATCTGCGGTTGCTTTGGTTTTAGTGCCTGAAGGTATTGCGCACCTTACACCTACATGGGCTTGTTTATGGTTTATTGTTGGTGGCGCGAGCTTTATGTTACTCGATATTTTTCTCAATAAAATTAATACACCAGCGAGTCAGCTTGCAGCAATGTTGTCGGATTTTATTCCCGAGTCTATTGCCTTAGGTGCGGCTTTTGCTACGGGAAGTAGCAGTGCTTTTTTGCTTGCTGGTTTAATCGCTCTGCAAAATATTCCTGAAGGGTTTAGTGCTTATCGTGAATTGAATGCAAGTGGTGCCTATAAACCTCGAAAAATCATAATATTGTTTACCATAATGGCTTTACTTGGCCCTATTGCCGGTATTTCAGGTTATTTTTGGTTAGCTGATTTACCGAATGTGCTTGCCGCTATTATGTTGTTTGCTGCAGGCGGCATTCTCTATTCAATTTTTCAAGATCTTGCCCCACAAGTGAAATTAGAAAAACACTGGGCGCCACCTATGGGCGCGGTACTTGGTTTTGTGTTGGGTTTACTGGGTTTTATGTTAACCGCCTAGGCAACTTATCGTCAGTATTATGGTCTTATCTATTTCAATGCTCGTTTGTGCGAGCAAAACCTCCTATATTAATATGGATATTATTTAATGAAGCTATTGCTAATTACTTTTACATTATTATTTTTACTCTCTGGTTGTTCGGTTAATATCACTAAAGATAACTTTATCTACCAAGATGAAAAGGTTGAAGTGCAGCTCGATTTAGCGGCGATTAGCGCTAAAATCACCAATGATGCCGATCTAACGACTGTTTCTACAGTATCGCTGGTCACTGATGCTGGTGAAACCTTAAAAGGCGTGCAATTACTGCATGAGAAGGCGCGTGTTAATATTGTGCTGTTTGGTGGCAGTGGTATGAAAATAAGCCAATCAGCTGCTATTTTAAATAACTTTGCGTCAATACCAGCCAATGTTATGTGGTTTGATTATCGCGGTGTTGGCGTGAGTGAACGCAAAGGTGAGCTTAATCTAGAAGATATTCTACAAGACTCATTACAGGTATTTGACTTAGCTAAGCGTAGTTTACCAACGAATATTCCAATGGTTGTACACGGTATTTCTATGGGCTCTATTGTTGGTAGTGCCCTTGCTAATGAACGTACGCTTGATGGTTTAGTGCTTGATGGCGCTATTAGTTCAGTACCTGAATTGGTTGAAAATACTGTACCAGCGTGGTCAAAAATATTTTCAACAGTTACGGTATCACCCGAATTAGCACAGCTTAATAATATTGATTTTATCAAGCAGTATAAAAATCCGTTGTTATTTTTGGCTGGTACAGAGGATACCATAACACCTATCGCTTTTTCACAAGCGCTATTTGATATTTCAGGCAGTGAAGTGAAAACGTTAGCTACTATTTCTGAATCTAAACACGGTATGAGCATGAAAAGTGCTGCGGCTATTAAAGCGTACACCGTGTTTATTGATCAGATTACTGGCTCTGGTGTACCTTAGCGCATTGCGTGAATATTCAGCTGTAATGGACCAATTTCACCTTGCGCGGGTTTAGCTTGCTTAAAGGGTAATTCATTGCTGTTAAAACTGAAGTTTGCCAAGGTGGCTGCGCCATCTTCTCGACTTACTTCTATGTGTAGCTGATATTCACCCATCGCGACTTTATTGCCGTAATCGTCGCGCCAATCCCAACTTAACTGATAATGACCTGGCTTGCGACTCGGTCGAGCAAGGCCATCGAGTAATAATTCATGATGACGTCCTGACTTTCGCCACCAGCGTTTATTGGTTTGTGCCCATTGCTCACTTTTACCTAGCATTAATAAGTTTTTTACTACTTGGCGTTTTGCATTGGTTATCCATACCGCAACATAGGGTTTTTCATAGTCATCAACATCTAACGCGGGAATGGTAAAGTCAAAACTAAACCTTGGAATATTTAATTGCGTATGTTTGTCTGCTGCGGTTGTCGCAGGTAACTGATAATGATGCCAACGGTTTGAAGCTAGTTGAAAGCCTTGCTCACTAATCACTAAAGCCTCAACGTTATCGAGTTGATTAACCCAGTCAATACCCGCTTGCATGGGCTTAGCGTTTAATGCCGTTGCTATTGCATCGGCTGTGGTTGCATCAGGGGCAATAACAATTGCTCCGGGTGCATTGTTTAGCGGCCAAGCATCACGTGGGTTAAGAATATGATGAAATTTTTGTTGTTTAATGAGGTAATGCCTACTACCAAAACCACTGGCGGCGATGGCTTGGTTAATCACTTTTATTTGTGCAATGGTTGCGTTGTCATGGGGTTTAAAAGGTTGGCTTATACCAATAGTGAAAGGTTTTTGTTGCTGTTGCCAATAGCGCCCATCACCACCAATATCAATACTGAGAGAGGTTAATGTTGGTAGGCTAGCTTTTAAATAAGCAAAGGCGTGGTCAATAATATAACCTTTTGCTAAACCGTTAATATCAAAATTGACGATTGTAGGTTGCGGTATCGTTTGCCAGTTTTCTATAGGTAAGTTAACGCTAAACTTTGCTTTACGCGCGGCTCTTGCAAGGCTGCGTAGCGCTTTTCTGTCGGGCAATATTTGGCTTTTTTGTGCATTTTTCCATAAGGATTGCGCCGCTCCTAATTTACAGCTGAAAGCATTACTACTGCGCGCTTGCCATAATTTACATAGGGTTAGTATTTGTTGTAGCTCTGCAGATAACTTACCGGTGAAGTCACCTCGGTTTAATTGACTTAGCTCACTATCGTTTTGATAGTTAGATAAGAGCATCTCTAAGCGTTTTATTTCGTCAAGGGCTAAGCTGACTTGTTGCTTAGCCTCTTGTTGAGTAACACCGCCAAGGGTGATGTCAGCTGAAGTGCCAAGTACCCCCTGTACTGTAAATTGTACTGTTTGAGGTGCGGCAAAAGCCACAGCACTCAAACCGTATAACAGCACTAACAGGTAAGCTTTTTTTAGCGGGTTGCTTTTCATAAATAGTAACTAATATTAACGAATAGGAGGTAATTGCGTACGCACGCTATAGCTTACTTAATGCCAGTAAACTGACTGGTAGCATTTGTTCATTAACAGCTTCTTCAAAACTTACCTGGCCGTTGTTGTCGGTATCGAAGTATGTGAAGTTAACTAACGCGTTTAATTGAAATTCGGCAACTGAAATTTGCTGATTATTGTTTTTATCTAAGCTGGCGAATAAGGGGGCGTTTTTATTCAGTTCAGCGGCTTTAATTTTGGCGATTTGTGTATCTAGGCGATCTTCAAATTCAGCAACGTATTCATCGTTAGTAAGGTCTTTATCACCATTTTCATCGGCTCTAGCAAAGTCGATATTACGTTTTTGTTGGTATTCAGCCCATGTAATTTGTTGATCATCATTTAAATCGTATTTGCCTAGCATGCCCGACTTACTATGGGTGGTTGGCATACGTACTACGCGCGTAGCATTACGCATTTGGCGCTTGCGTTTTTTCTCGGCTTTTTCGGCGTCAGTTAACGTTGATTTTTTTGTTGAAGTAAATGTGGGTTTTTTATCGTCGAGAGTAATAATACCGCTTTTGTCGGTATCATAAAAATCAAAGCTACGCTTAGCGGTGGCCATGTATTCGTCATACGACATTAAATTATTATCATTTTTGTCCATGGCATTAAAACGTACATGAGTTTGTTTAATGCTTTGTTTGCGGTCGTAATCTATTTTTTCTTGCAGGTTACGCTCAAAAAATTGTTGATGCTCGTTGGCGTCAATAACCTTATCTTGATTTTTATCGGCTTGTTCAAATAACGTCGCACGCGAGCTATAAAGCTCTTCAACATCAATAGTATAATCTTGATTACTATCGTACTGTGCCAACCAGCGATATTTTTCATTTTCAATATCAGTGGCTGCGGTTGCGCTAAGCATGAAACAAGTGCTGAATAAGGTTAGGGCTGTTTTTTTCATTTAAGTATTCCTCATACAAAGAGTTTTTATGTGTAATTAACGAGTTTATAGCGCAAGGTTTTCTACGGTTTTCAACCAACGTTCAGTAAAGGTTTTACTACTGGTTTTGCTGAAATCATCAATTGACCAAATGCTTATATTGCTGGTTAACTCGGCGCTTTTAGCTTTTATTTTGCTAATATATAAACTGTTTAAGCCATTATTTTTAGCTTGCGCTAACGTGACAATAGGTAGTGCAAAGCTGGCGGCAAAGTCGGCAAGTTCATCTTGCGCAACCACAAGTTGCTCAATCTCTTTTTCAAATAAAACATCATCAAGTTGCATTGATATTCCGCGCAGCTGTTGATTGATTTTCGCCGCATTATCATTAATGACTTTTGCTTGTTCAGGCCAAATAGCGGTTAAATCTCGGCGCAAAATACCCGTCATTAACAGCGCATTGTTTATATTCAACCAAAAATAACCGTGTTGATTTTCTTGATAAATAGCGACTTTTTCGCCTCCGGGCATTAATGCTTGGCCAATATCAATGTTAATGGTGTGAATGTTCTCTTTACGCAGAGCCGTGTAAAAAGATAGTTCTGGGCGCAGTGCATCAATACCAATAACCGCATTGACATTCGGTTGTATTTTGCTGGCATGTGTTGTCACCCAATTGCTTAAACGATTGATCGGTAAGCGTTTGGGCGGTAAATAATGAACAGTGATGGAGGTATTACTTAGCAATTGTACTAATAGGCTATGCGCGACAGGGATAACCGTGGCGACTGTTTGCTTAGGCTTACTGTGCACGCTGTTGTTAGTTTGCGCCGCGTAGCTAGTTGGTGCTGGTAGCAAGGTTGTGGTTAACACTAAAGAGAGTGTTATTAATGAAAACTTAAGTGAGTTAAGCATGAGCTGTTTTTCCTCGTGCGCCATGTAATATCAGGGTCATAACAAAGCAGGCACAAGCACATAAAATAATGGCAGGGCCAGTCGCAATAGCAAGTTGGAAGTGCATCGGTATTAATACGCCTGCTACCGCACTAAAAGTAGATATAGCGACAGAGCACAGCACCATAGAGCGAAGATCATGCGTAATTAGTCGTGCACTTGCTGCAGGTATTAGTAGTAATGCGCCGACTAAAATGGCACCAATAATTTTTACCGCGGCGACGGTAACTAGGGCGATTAATAGTACAAAACCGTAATCGTGCATTTTTACCGATATTTTGTTGTTATGGGCAATATCTGGCGCAAGAGCGACTAGAAAAGCCTGATTGCCAAAACGCCACGCGAGCGTAATAACCAATACAAACATAATGAGTAATACTTTAATATCACTGGCTGCTGCCATTAATACTGAGCCAAACAAAACCTGCTCAACTAAGTGGGCATTAACAAACTTGGCAACAAACATCAGTAACGCCGCACCAAGGGCTAAAGCAAATGAAAGAAATACCCCGATTAGTGCGTCATAAGGTACGGTGGTTCTACCGCGAACCCATTGCAATACCAACGCAAATAACACCGAAAAGGCAAATAAGCTTATCCAAGGTGCGGTAATTGGTTCACCAAGTAAAATACCAATAGAAACCCCCGTTAAGGCACTATGACCAACGGCTTCAGATAAAAATGCCAAACGCTTTACCACCACTAAGGTGCCTAGTGCGCCCAGTAATGGACCTATCATTAAACTTGCGATTAACGCGTTAATTAAAAAACCGTAGCTGAACATTTCAGGTAATAGGTTATTAGCGACTAAGTCGGCGAACACCTGATGAATATAATCTAACATTTAGGCGGTTCTCGCTTCATCGGTTTGGTTATTAGCAAGCAGCAAAGACTGTTGTTGGGCTTGCTCAAGAGATTGTTCAGTAAGTTGCTGTTGCAATACCTCGGTTGGGTTACCGCTTTTTTTCAAGCCACCATCAATGAAGTAGGCTTGATCACAGTATTGCTGTAACACTTGCCAGTTGTGCTCTACCATCACAATAGTCCCACCTTGTTTTTTAAAGTCGGTAAGTACAGCGAGGATTTTTTCTTGGCCAGCTTTGTCGATACCTGCTAACGGCTCATCAAGTAATAATAATGATGGCTTTTGCAGTAACGCACAGGCTAATAAAACGCGTTGACGTTCACCCATAGATAAAGTGCCGACACGATTATTGAGGAGTGTTTTAATGGCAAGTAATTCAACAACGTCATTAATTTCTGAGCGCTCTTTAAAACTTAACCACACTGGACGGTTTTGACTGTTGAGTCGCAAATAGTCGAGCACTGAAATAGGGAGTGATTGCTCAAAAGGCGCTAATTGCGGCATATAACCAATGATTGGCGCTTTGGTATTTGACCATAACATTGCAATACTGCCACTGTGCGGCATTAACCCAGCAATAGACTTTAATAATGTGCTTTTACCACCACCATTGGGGCCAACAATGCCATGCCATAAACCAGCAGACATAGTAGTTGAAACGGCAGAAAGTAAAGTTATTTTACCGAGCTGAATGCCAAGGTTATTAATTTCTATGGCAGGACCTGTGATGCCAACGGCAGCTAAGTTAGCCTTCACTGTGCGCTCCTTGGGGTTTGTTAGTCGCAAAGCTAATGGCTTGCGCGAGCATGTCCAAATTGTATTTCATTTCGTTGAGTACTAAGTCTTGGGTATATTCGCCATGAGTCATGTGAGAAAAGTGAAATAATTTCACACCCGTTTCTCGCTCTATAGTATGTACGGCACTGTTTTTCATATTTAATTCGGTAAATAGTACGTCAATATTTAGCGCTCTAATTTCATCAATCGTGCCTTGTAATTGTGATGCGGTTGGGGAAATACCATGAGCAGGTTCCACTACGGCAGCAACAGTTAAACCAAACTCTTGTAAAAAATAGCCGTAGGCATTGTGGGTGCTAGCAATTTTTACCTTGCTAAGATCTAACGCCATTAATTGTTGTTGTACGGGTTTTTTCGCTTTACGCAATTCTCGTGCATAACGCACCGCATTTTTTTGAAATAGCTTACCGTTTTCAGGATCTAGCTTAGCGAGCTCTTGCGCAATGGTGTAAACCTGACGAATGGCGGTATCAATACCCACAAAAGTATGTGAGTTAGCTTTACTTTTGCTATTGGCAAGTAGGGCAACAGACTTATTTGCTTCAATAAGTGTGAGTTTAGGTAATTTAATGCGCTGTACCGCCTCGAGTGCAAAATCATCATGGCCAATGCCATTAATTACTAGAGCATCGAGTTGTCTTAGGCGAGCAATGTCGGTTGGATTTAAGTGATAATTATGTGGGTTAAAGCCACTATCAATTAACGGGACTACCGTTGCTTTATCGCCGACCACAGCTTTTACATAGGAATAATATGGGTGCAGGGTAATGCCAATAGTTAATTGCTTGTTTGCTGCTTGAGTTGCCTCTGTTGCTTGCAGATAAAATGTGCTGAACAATGAACAGCTTAAAAACACTAGGAGGGTAATAAGTTTACGCATAAAGTATTGCCTTAATAGAATAAGTTAGGAGTGATGGGCTGCATCATGAGCAACATTGGCTTCGATAAACTGCCAGTGCTGTTGGCTTTTTTCACATAAATCTGCACTATTCTCAGCGACATTATTTTGAGTGTGTTGATCACTGTGACCACTATGGTTGGTATCTTGAGTGCGCCACGCTAATTGGTGACCACTTTTATCGAGCCATAACGCAATTTGATATTCAGTTGGCACATTACGATCAGCGCTAGCGGTAACCTTTGTAATAAAGCAGTTTGCTATAGGGCTACTAAAATGACGACTGTCAAACGGTACTACCGATGCTTGTTGTAGTTGCAGCAAACTAGGTTGGGCAGGTAATAGCTCGGCGTTAATTAAAAAATTGACCTCATCACCTGTACTGGTTAATTGATTAATAACAGCACTGATCTCTTTTGGAATAATCTTTATCGTTTGGTGCTTATCGTGGTGTTGCCAATATAATAAGCTGGCAGCCAGTGTAACGATGGCAATTACCGTTACAATAAACCATTGATCTTCAGATTTATTGTTGGTGCTAACCACTTCAAAGCGTTTAATTGAGTTCGGCATAGTCAAACTCCGCCGGTGACTCGTGACCGGGATCAAAAACGATGTAATATTCACCTTTAGGCGGTGTAAATGTGATTGAACCATCTGAGGCGGTGTTGATACTTAGCAAAGGCTCTTCATCATAATTGAAAACATTAAGAGTAACCTTGCCAGCTAAACTGCCATCGCTATAGCCAGCAACACATGAAAGCTGTTGCTGTTGGGCTGTAAGCTGGCAGTTTAATAAGGGAAAATGTGCTTGGGCTGCGAAGGTGAGCAACCCAAATAATAAAGTAGCAAGCTTAATCATTATTCAAAAATCACTTCAAAAGCATAAAATATACGAGTGACATCAAAATCTGCTAACTCATTAGTAGCGACTTTTTCATGATTGGTTTTTAATAAATAACGCCCACCGTTAGCTAAGGTAAAACTCGCAATACCTTCCTTGTTCGTTTTGATTTCTAACGCTTCAGGGTTTTTACGATATTGTGGCCCTTCTTGTTCAATAATAATCGTTTGATCGGCAACGGGCTCACCGTTAAATAAGGCTTTTACTTGTAGCGCTTCGTTGGTGACGTAATCAGAAGGGTGGGTAATGGCAATTAACTCAAAACCTTGGTTAGTTGGTGCTAACGCTTCAGTTGTCGGTGCTTGGTTAGTAACAAACGACATTGCTGTGGTGGCGTAACTACGGGTTTCAATGTCACGTGCACCTTTTGGCAATTTAGCGGCAGCTTCTACTTTATTAGCGCGCATATGCTTGTCTTTATCGCGTTTACCTATTTTATATTTAGTGAAGTAACTGGCTTCACGTTGGTAAAACAGTCCGTAAGTTCCTGCTTCGTTTACGGGTAAGTCAAAACTAGCACGACGTTGGCCTTGGTAATAAGGGCCAAAACGACGTAATGCTTTACCATCAACGCCTGTTACTTTTACGCCATTACTTGCCATAGCGAAGTCAGGACGAAAAGCGGTATGTGAGGCAGTAACATCAACAGCAACATGCGTAGGTTTTTCGGCATTAATGTTGAAGTAGCTTGGCCAAATATAAATATCGTGAGCCAGTGCTGGCGTGATAATTAAGGCGCTAGCAGTTAGAGTTAACGCGGTTCTTCTTAAGGTTTTAAGGGGAGTGAAATTCATGATTATTTTCCTACGTTTATGGTTACGTTACCAATTTCTGCATCAGCTTCTAAGGTATATTTTTGGTTTTTTTGGCTATTAATTTTTTGACGAAGTAATGATCTGCCACCGTCTTCACGTACCACTTCAATCATCAGGTTAAACGCTGTTAACTCACCAATGTCTAAAGTGACGCTGTATTCGCCGGGACCTTTTGTTGCTCCGGTTACACCGTCAGCAGGTAAGTCGCCATAACGACCGACTTTTCGCCACCAACGACGTATATCAACTAACCACTTGTCTTCATCGCGTTTGGTTAAATGCCATAATAATAAGGTGTCATTTTTTCCTTGAGCTTCGGTCCAAATGGCAACATAAGGTTTGTTGTAGTCTTGTGTTGAAAATTCAGGTAATGAAAAATCAACGGTAATCTCTTTCGCCAAAACTGGTGCTGCTATGGTTGCGCTGGCAATAAACGCTGCCAGCAAAAGTTGTTTGTTCATAAAGACTCCGTAACAATGCAATGCATTAGTGCATCAAATAAATAACAAAAATAAAAAAAACGCTGCCGCCGCTAAACCAAGCAATAGCTGGTTGGCGTTGTAAGCGATTAATGGCCACTAACCAAAAACCCGACAAGCAAAATAACACCATGGCAACTGCGCTAAGGTCAGATAAATACAACCATAACCCGTTGGTATGTTTTGCCCGGTGAACATTGTTTAACATGGCTAATAGAGACAACTGGCGTTGATCAATTATTATTGCTTGGTCATCAACCACGACCTCAATAACGGTATTACCTGCGGGACTGTCTAAGGCAATAATCAATAAGCGATCATAGTCGTCCCATTCAATTGAAAATTTTGTTGCTCGAATATCGTGATTAGCATCAAGCCATTGCAATAAAAGTAAGCCCTGTTGTTGAAAGTTATCGTCCCAGCTTTCAACGTTGTTTAACCATGTTGGCGCTGTGACGGTAGTTTTTTGCTTTTTACTTTGGGTTTTATCCCAATCAGGGTGGTTGAGAAACACGCCGGTAATCGCAAAAAACAACATCAGTAGCAATACTGGCATTGCGCTATAAATGTGTAATATCCGCATTAATGACGTAATGCGCGGTATTAAAGGATTACTAACGTGTGTGGTCACTACGAACACCTACTACAAAAAATTCGAGGCAAATAATACTAGTAAAAAGGTGGTTAATGCAATAGCATATGAGAATTATTCGCATTTATATTTGAGTGTTTTCGTGTTACCTCATTACTTACCTCGTTTTAGCATCAAAAAACCTGCTTTACCCTTTCAGGTCAGCGTACCTACAGATTCTTGCTTTAAGGTATTGGCATTGTTATTAAAAGTTTGTGCATATTTTTATTTAATGACGGGAATTTCGTTAGCGCTATTTACCTTACATTGGCAGTCATCAACGTTCGATTTTTCAGCGGTAAGACCAGAAAGGACGTTCATGACTCAACCCGTAGTAAGTGAACACCATGAGGTTGTAAAAACATTTCATTTAGCACCGAATGCGCGTTTTCAGATTAAGCACAAAGACAACCAATTATGGTTAACTATTGTTAAAAATAATGAGATTCATAACCAATTTTCAAGCCGAGAAACGGCAGCCATACTTACTCTTAAAATCTTGTATAACATTATGTTAGTGCTCTGCTTATTGGGTTTAACTAGTTTGTTGTTAACTTGTCAGCGTAAGGCTTTTAAACTGAAAACTTTGCTAGTGATTAGTGCCGTGCTATTTAGTCAGGCACTGTTGCCGTGGTCGGGCTTCTATTCTTTTATAATAACAAAGTTATTTTGGCCCATTGGAGGGGGAGTAACTTATTATATAGCGACTGAGCATTTATTTTATTTTATGGTTATTAGTGTTGCCACACTTTGTTATATACCATCATTGGTACGCCAATATCAGCAAAGTTTGCTTGGGCAAGCGCAAGACGATAACCGTAATCATTCTTTAATTGCTTATGCGAGCCAGTCGGGTACTGCCGCAGCAATTGCTAAAAGTATTGCTAAGCAGTTGCCAAGCACAAGTCGTTATCATATTACGTGTGTTTCTTCGCTACAGGCTCAACAATTAAGCAATTATCAGCAAGTACTTTTACTGGCTTCGACATACGGCGATGGTGAGCCACCAGAGCTAGCGCGAGGCTTCATCAGCTCGTTACACCAGCTAGAGCACTCATTATCAACGGTGAAATATTCGGTGCTGGCTTTTGGTGATAAGCAATACCCTCAATATTGTGCTTTTGGTCATCAGCTATGTGCTATTTTGCGAGAAAAAGGCGCGCAAGCATTAATGCCCGTCACCGAAATTAATCAAGGGAATCAAGTAAGTATTCAGTTGTGGTGGCAACAGTTAACTAATGTTTTAGGTTGGCATAATTCAACATTAGAAAAGTCATGGCAACAGCAGTCAGTTATTAGTAATACTTGTTTAAATCCTCATAGCACTAGCCGTCATGCACACCACATTAGCTTAATGGCACAAGAACATGATTTTTCGCCTGGCGATTTAGTGGAAGTTTTACCTAGACAAAGTGCTACTGCTATTGAAAATAAGCTACTCCGTTGTGGGTGGGCGCCTTCAACAATTGTGACACATCATAATCAATCTAGATCATTACTTGCAGCATTACAGCAGTTGAATTGGCAACATGAACAAGCTGATACACCGCAAGCTTTAGTTGATAAATTACCCGAGTTAAGCGCAAGAACTTACTCTATTGCCAGTTGTGCAGATCAAGGGGTGATTGATTTATTAGTAAGACAGGTGGTTAAAGCTGATAATAGTGTTGGTTTATGCTCAGGCTATTTAGCGCAACTGTCAGCACAAGACACGTTAACCATGGTGATAAAAAAGCATCATCACTTTCATCCTCCATCGGTGCAAACACCTATTATTATGATTGCTGCAGGTACTGGGTTAGCCCCTTTTATCGGTTTTCTTGAGCAAAGGCTACGCGCTACCAAGTGTGCCGATGCTTGGCTTATTATGGGGGAGCGCGATGCACAGCATGATAATTATTTTGATCAGCAGTTAACGTGTTTTGAACAGCAAAGCTGTTTACATAAACGACAGCATGCGTGGTCACAAAGTAGTGAAAGTAGCGCTCACAAGGCAAAATATGTCGATGAGATTATTATTGCTGAGCAAGTTGAAATTAGACAATGGCTGCTTAAACAAAACGCTCAACTTTATTTGTGTGGCAATGCCAGTACTTTAGGGGCTAGTTGTGATGCAGCGTTAGCTGATATTTTAGGTGCTAATATCTTTAAGCGGTTAAAGCAGCAACAGCAAATAAAATACGATTTGTATTAGTTTAGGTATTGAATGCAAATATTATGCTGTAGGTAAATAAGTAAATCGCTATTTTCAAGTTAATAAAAGGGTTTAATGTAATGTAAGGTTGCAATTGTTTTGAGTTCATTAATACTTAGTGTATTAATGAATACAGAGGCAACTTATGCGAGATATTTTTTAATGCTTTACTCAGCATTAGCAAAGGGATTTTTGTTAAGTTATAAGCCCTTAAGGGCATGGATATGTATTTTTCATACGCTATTTTATAGTTTACTTTCTGTTGCTGTGATGGCACAAACAGTTGATGACTTTCGTTATGCGAGCCCACTATTTAAAAAAGTTGACGATAAAGGTAAGCTTATTGGTGGCGTCATTACTTCCGGTATTGAAGCTGAAAATGGAATTTTTTGGTTTGGTAGTCAATATGGTTTAATGAGTTTTGATGGTTACCAATTTAGGCGCTATGCCCATCAACCTGATAATAGCAATACTCCTGCAGCAAACTATATTATTGCGTTGGCACAAGATAAGCAGGGTTATATTTGGCTTGCTACTCGCACCTCAGGTTTGAGTCGTTATTCTCCTCGTGAACAGAAATTTATTCATTTTAATACCCAATCAACCCAGTTAAAACTACGTACAAATACCTTGCGTACTTTGCGTTTCGATCATCAAGGTTACTTATGGTTAGGTCATGAGTTAGGCGTTGATAAAATAGATACCGAAAAGCTCACTATAACTTCGTTTGATTTTCCTATTGCCAATAGCATCAGCTTTTATATTTCACCTGAAAAAGACGGAAAAATAATTGCAGGTAGTACTAAGGGACTTTTTATAAAAGAGGTAAATAGTGACAAATTTGAGTTAGTTGAAGCACTGAAAAACATTGATGTTAGAAGTATTTATCAGGCTAAAAATGGCAATTACTGGTTAGGAACCAAGCAAGGTTTGCGGCTTTGGGATGGAAAAAATAGTGTTAGTTTAATTGATAGTGGAGCGCACGATTTAAATAATACTTATATCCGCACTATTGTACCGCAAAGTAATGGAAAGGTTTGGGTCGCTAGTTATGGTAAAGGTTTAGCGTTGTTTCATGAAG
Source organism: Colwellia asteriadis (assembly GCF_039523295.1). Classification (NCBI taxonomy): domain Bacteria; kingdom Pseudomonadati; phylum Pseudomonadota; class Gammaproteobacteria; order Alteromonadales; family Colwelliaceae; genus Colwellia; species Colwellia asteriadis. Next base: position 64,183 of record NZ_BAAAFA010000002.1, read on the forward strand.
ATGATGTTCGGTTGATTAAACAGTTCAAACATGATCCTTCTGATGATACCAGCTTAGCTTTTGATGATGTTGGCACTATTCTATTAAGTGCTAATGGCACGTTATTGATTGGTACTTGGGGCGGCGGCTTACAGCTATTAAACACCCTAACTAGTGATAGTTTTGTGATGATGCGCCATAGCCTGCAGCATCAGCATGGATTGAGCTTTGCCAATGTCCGCACTATTCTTGAGTTAAATGACGGACGACTATTAGTCGGAACCACGGGTAACGGTTTAGATTTAATTGATCCTAAAAAAGGGCGTATCGCTAATATTCAGCAAAGTGTAACAGGCAAAACTTTTAGTAATACGGTTTCTTTAGCGCAGCAAGACGATAAAGTTGTTTGGGTGGGTACTGCCTCTTCCGGTTTGTTACAGCTTGACTTAACCACCTTAACACTGACATCAGGTTTTGTTAAAAATATTGTTGATGATGCCGTATTACGTTTACTGACGTTACCCGACCAAAGTTTACTGGTTGGCACCAACAAAGGGGTTTGTAAAAAGGCGTTTAATAGTGATAGCTGTACTGAGCTAAAAAAAACTGACGGCAGCTTAATGGGCGACACCGTTACCGCCTTAGTTGCTGATAAATATAATAATGCATGGATTAGTACCCATAATGGCGTTTATCGTTTAAGGGATAATAGTACCGTATTAGATCATTATAAAGTGGGTGAGACTGAGGCAAGCTTAAGCCATAATTATGTTTTAGGTATGGTAGCAACTCAGCAAGATAAAATGTGGTTAGCAACAAGTATAGGGTTTGATTCTGTTACTCACCTTAGCGCTAACAAGCCAAGATTTAAACGTCATAAAGCTGAATTAGATATAGGAAACAATAAACCTGGCGCTAATATGTTGCTTGATGAACAAGGGCGTATTTGGAGTGGAACCAGTTTATTGGAGCCAACTAATAAAAGGTTTCTTCACTTTAATAGTGCTCTTGGAATTGATATTGGTACCGCGTGGTTAGGCTCGTATACACAATTACGTTCTGGGTTAATGGCATATGGCGGCACTAAAGGCGTACTTATTGTCGATCCCACTCAATTTAGTGATGAAATTGCATCTTCATCACTATTGTTCACACGCTTTAGAATTAATGATGAAGAAGTGCCCTTAGCACGGTTAGATCAGCTTACCTTATCACCACAAGAAAATGAGATAAGTCTTCAAATTGCGAGTCCAGATATACAACACTCTCAAGAAATTGAGTATCAATATAAGCTTGTAGGACAAGACAATAAATGGCGTACTTTAGAAAACAATACGCGAGAAATTCATTACAGCAATTTAGCACCGCAGCATTATCAGTTACAAATTAAAGCAAACTATACAAAATATTCTGCGTTGATAGCACCATTAACACTAAGCTTTACCGTGCAGCCACACTATTGGCAAACATGGTGGTTTGGCCTAGTTATTTTATGCTTATTATTACTTATTGTGGCGCTTGTTTTTCGCTGGCGTATTGGTTTAGTACGCGCACAGGCTTTACAGTTAGAAGCTTTGGTTAATACACGTACCCATGAAATTGAGGTGATTAATCAAATAGGCAAAAAATTAACCACGCAGTTATTATTAGAAGATTTATTCAATGATATTTATACGCAACTAAGCAAAATTTTCATCGCGGATCGTTTTGGCATAGGTTTACTTAATCATGAGCGTAATCAGTTGGTGTTTGATTATGCGGTTGAGCGTGGTGTACGTTATCAAAGTTATGTGCGGGATATGGAAAAAACAGGACAATTAGCGGTTTACGCGGTACAGCACAACCAATCGGTTTTAATTAATGATTACCAAACGCAATACCAACGCTATTATTCTGTAGAAGACAACTCACAGCATCAATTATCTAGCGGCCTAACAGAACAAGCGGTTGCCTCTATGATGTATGTTCCTATGCAAAGATCAGGCTCAGTACTGGGGGTGCTGAGTATTCAAAGTATTACTAAGAATAGTTACAGTGAACACGACCTCACATTGTTGGAAACCTTAGCTTCTTATGCGTCTATTGCTGTAGAGAATGCACGATCACATCAAGACTTATTGGCTTTACATCAACAGTTGAAACTGAATATTGATGAGTTACAACAAACACAGCAGCAATTGATATTGAATGAAAAAATGGCATATTTGGGGCAATTAGTTGCGGGTGTTGCTCATGAAATCAATACCCCTATTAGCATTGGCATTACCGCTGCAAGTTTATTAGAAGATATGCGAGCAAATATAGACGCTCATGTTAAAAATAATACCTTGAGTAAATCAACACTCGATAATTTTTTAAATGAATCCCAACAAAGCCTACGCTTGATTCAAAATAACGCTGAACGAGTTGCCATATTAGTTCAGCGCTTTAAGCAACTTGCTGAGCAAGATGGTGACGATCGTTTAAAAGACATTAATCTTGCGGCGCTTTGTCAAAGTGTTATTAGTAATGTTCGCGGTACAATGGAAGACAATGCCTTACAAATACATTTAAGAGTCAATGATGCCGTTGTGATTAAAACCTATCCAATGATATTAGGGCAGGTGTTGTTTATTTTAATACAAAATGCGTATTCTCATGCTTTTAATGATAAGAAAGGTAAGGTTTCTATTGAAGGGGCTGCGGTTGAAGATCATTATGTTTTACGGGTAATAGATGATGGCTGCGGTATTGATACAGAGGCACTTGCGAGAATATTTGAACCTTTCTACACCACTAAACGTCATCAAGGAGGTACAGGCTTAGGTCTAAGTATTGCCTTTAATTTAGTGAACACCACACTTAATGGTCAATTAAGCTGCCAAAGCACGTTAGGGCAAGGCACTGTATTTGAAATTAAATTACCTAAACTTAAATGAACATAAAGGGGCTTTTGTCTGTTGAGTAAATGCAGTAAAGTGCGACAAAGCCCGTCAAATAACACAACATCATGAACAAGCAAGCTAATTTAATTACTGAGCTAGATAGCTTAGTTTCCGAAGGGCGTAATCCCGCGACTATGGATATTGATTTACTCGATACCAGCACATTACTAAGTCGCATCAATAACGAAGATCAAAAAGTAGCCCTAGCAGTGCAAGCAGTACTGCCACAAATAACGCTGGCAGTTGATGCTATTGTGAGCGCTTTTTCACAAGGTGGTCGCTTAATTTTTATTGGTGCAGGCACTAGCGGTCGTTTAGGTGTATTAGATGCTGTGGAGTGTGTACCTACGTTTAGTGTGTCAGACCAACAAGTTGTTGGCATTATTGCTGGCGGTGAAAAAGCTATTTTTAAAGCGGTTGAAGGTGCTGAAGATAGCACCAGCTTAGTGCTTGATGATTTAAAAAATATTAATCTCAATGCAAAAGATGTACTGGTTGGTTTAGCTGCTAGCGGTAGAACGCCTTATGTTTTATCGGGTTTGGCGTATGCAAAATCATTAGCGGTTACTACGGTTGGTATTGCTTGTAGCCCAGATACTCCCGTGCTTAGTCAGGCTGATATTGCTATTTGTCCTGTGGTTGGCCCAGAAGTTTTAACCGGTTCCACGCGATTAAAATCAGCGACGGCGCAAAAAATGGTGTTAAATATGCTAACCACCGCAAGTATGATTAAAAGCGGTAAGAGTTATCAAAACTTGATGGTTGATGTAAATGCCAGTAACGAAAAGCTTTATGCGCGTGCGATACGTATTGTTATGCAAGCGACTGGCTGTGATTACGACACAGGCAAAGCCGCTTTAGTGCAAGCTGACAATAGCGCTAAACTAGCTATTTTATTAGTTGAAACTGGCATTGATGCGGAACAAGGTCAGCGATTATTAGCACAGAATGATGGCTTTTTACGTTTAGCGATTAATGAAGCCCTTGGTGATTAATTGCCACTTACTCATAGTTAATGCACTGGTTTGATAATGAAAGAAATAGTAATTCCCATGATTTTCCTGCGTAATATTTTAGTGGCCTTATTGATGTGCTTTGCCGTTCAAGCATGTCATGTAGCGCCGCTTGAAAAACCACAAACATTAGTGGTTGGCGCTGAACAGCCTGCATTGTACTTACCCAAGTTGGCAGGTAAACGCGTTGGCTTAGTCGTTAATCAAACCTCAAGAGTAAATAATCAACACCTAGTTGATTTTTTACTCGCGCAAGGCATTAATGTACAGGTTATTTTTGCGCCGGAGCATGGTTTTCGTGGTGATCATGATGCTGGAGAAAAGTTTAATAACAGTATCGATCAACAAACAGGCGTACCGTTAGTGAGTATTTATGGCAAAAGTAAAAAACCTGCTGTAGAGGTAATGGCGTCGGTTGATATTATTGTTTTTGATATTCAAGATGTAGGCGTGCGTTATTACACGTATATCAGCTCAATGCACTACATGATGGCAGCGGCCAGTGAGGCCAATATTGGTTTTATGGTGCTCGATAGGCCTAACCCTAACGGCATGTACATTGACGGACCTGTTTTAGAGCATGAATTTCAATCCTTTGTTGGGATGCATGCTATTCCTTTATTACACGGTTTAACCGTGGGTGAATTAGCAAAAATGATTGTTGGTCAGGGTTGGCTTAATACTGACAAACCATTGGCATTAACGGTTATTCCAATCGCAAACTATCATCATCAAATGCCTTATTCATTGCCTATCAAGCCTAGCCCTAACTTACCGAATGATCTGGCTATTGCGCTGTATCCCTCATTAGGCTTTTTTGAAGCAACCCCCATAAGTATTGGTCGAGGCACACCATATCCCTTTCAAGTGATTGGGCATAATAAAACGTCATTAGGTGATTATACTTTTATGCCCGTTTCAACTCCTGGCGCGGCAATAAAACCTAAGTTGATGAATGAAACATTAACTGGGCAGCGCTTTTATCAAAGCGCTCAGACCAATCATGGCGGTTTAACATTGCGCTATGTTATACAGTGGCATCAAGCATTTGCTCAACAGCATGAGACTTTTTTTCAACACCCAAAATTTATGGATAAATTAGCGGGTACCGACAAGTTACGTAAAGCCATTATTGCCGGGAAAACCGAAAGTGAAATTAAAGCAAGTTGGCAACCCGCGTTAACGGAGTATAAAGCTCTCAGGCAACAATATTTATTATATAAGTAACCTGTCTTGGCTTAACAAATGTTTCTCTAGCGGCTTTTTCCTAACTTCTTCGTTAAATTTACTTGCAATAGGTCAGCTATTGACGCGAAATTTGTCTTGCTTCCCATATGAAAAAATAAATACTATCAAGCTAGGTACTCAGAAAAGTAACTTTTGCTGATATTTCAAATTGTTAAATATATCTTAAGCGAGCTCAGGTTATAGTGAACAGCGTATTAACAAGTAATAGCGCAATATCATTTCTCTGAATAATCAAAATAATTACGCCTGTGTTATTTATTGAGCGTCAGTGAAGTACGCATGATATATTTTCAAGTGATGCCTTTAAGCGATAGGGTAAAAGGATAGAATCACTCAACAGGAGCGCGCGTTAATGATTAAAAACTTTACCAATTTTTTGATGGTTATTAAAACCATACTCACCAAAGAAAATATTATTGATAAAGATATTCAACGCTTTGCTTATGGCACTGATGCTAGCTTTTATCGGTTGGTACCTAAAGTTGTGTTACGTGTTGACTCGCAGCAGCAGTTGAGCCAAATAATGCGCACAGCCAGTGATAATAACGTTGCCGTTACTTTTCGTGCGGCAGGCACTAGCTTGTCTGGGCAAGCAATTACTGATTCAGTGTTAATTATTTTAAGTCGCGCTTGGCAAGGCATTACTATTTTAGATAGTGGCGATAAAGTTTGCTTACAGCCTGGAGTTATCGGCGCTAGTGCTAACAAAGCACTCAGTCAGTATCATCGGAAAATTGGTCCCGATCCCGCTTCAATTAATAGCTGTAAAGTAGGGGGGATTGCCGCAAATAACTCATCTGGAATGTGTTGTGGTGTTAAAGATAATAGCTATCATACATTGGCGGATATTAAACTTATTTTTGCCGATGGCTCAACCCTTGATACCGCAGACAGCGATTCTATCGCTACATTTAAACAAAACCACGCAACATTAATTAATGGTTTAATGACTATTGCTGCCGATATACAAGCGCAGCCTGAACTTTTAAGAAAAATACAGCATAAATACCGTTTAAAAAACACCACAGGTTACGGGGTTAATGCCTTAGTAGAGTTTAGTGATCCTATTGATATTATTAGTCATTTAATGATTGGTTCAGAGGGAACTCTCGCTTTTATTGCTGATATAACTTACCACACCGTAAAAGTGATGCCGCATAAAGCCACGGGCTTGTATGTTTTTGATGATATTAATGTTACTTGTCAGTTGGTTAATTTGCTGGCGAATGAACAGGTTGAAGCGATTGAATTGATGGATAGCCGAGCGCTAAATTCAGTAAAATCACATTTAGCGGCACTGATGGACTTTGATGAATTACCCAACAACAGTGCTGCGTTATTAATTGAATTTGCGGCAGACTCCGCGGAAAATTTGCGTGTATTACAACAAAAAATAGCTTCTCATCTTAATAGCCAGAGCAAACATTTACTCACTTGTCGCGAATTTACTAGCGAGCCGGCCATTATTGAAGCTCTATGGAAAATACGTAAAGGCACTTTTCCTGCGGTTGGCGCTCATCGTCAAGCGGGCACTACGGTTATTATTGAAGATGTCGCTTTACCATTAGCGCGTTTAGCTCAAGGTATTGCTGATTTACATCAACTGTTTGATAAATATCACTACGATGAGGCGATAATTTTCGGTCATGCGTTAGCGGGTAATTTGCACTTTGTTTTTACTCAAGCATTTGACAGTGCCGCTGAAGTGGCGAGATATCGAAATTTCATGGACGAGGTTACTCAGTTAATTGCCGTTGAATATCAAGGCTCGCTCAAAGCAGAGCATGGCACGGGGCGTAATATGGCGCCTTTTGTTGAGCTGGAGTGGGGCACTGCTATTTATCAAATGATGCGTAAAGTAAAGCAACTTTTTGATCCGCTAAATATTTTAAATCCCGGAGTCATTATTAATGATGATGGCAACGCGCATATCAGTCATTTAAAAACTATGCCAACAGCTGATGATATTATTGATAAATGTATTGAGTGTGGTTTTTGTGAATCAGTATGCCCTTCAGAAAATTATACCCTAACACCAAGACAGCGCATTACTCTGTGGCGACATATTAAAGACCTTGAAGAAAAACAAACAAGCACTGGCTTAAATGAGCAAGAGCGTAAATATTATCAGGATCTGATTAGCGATTATCAGCATTTTGGTATTGATAGCTGTGCAGCAACCGGTTTATGCGGACAAGAATGCCCAGTAGGTATTAATACTGGAGAATTTATCAAATCATTACGTGCAGCGAAACAAACGAAAACATCTACGATTATTGCCACTAAGGCGGCAGCTCATTTTAGTGGCGTTAGCCAGTTAGCTAAAGTAGGGCTTAATGTCACCGCTTTAACACGTAAAACTATTGGAGAAAAAGCACTTACTAAAAGCTTTGCCGCCGTTAATAAGTTGAGTGCTAATACAATTCCGCTTTGGTATCCAGCGTGGCCTAAGGGCGCCGAAACGGACAAAAAAATTAGTGAATATCATAGTGAGAAAGTCATTTATATTCCCGCATGCGCTAATCGAATTTTTGCGACAGACAATACCAGTAAAGACCAGCGCCCGATTCAACAAGTGATGCGCTCGGTATTAAATAAAGCACGTGTACAAGTAGTCATACCTGAAAATATCAATAAATTTTGCTGTGGTATGCCTTGGGCTTCAAAAGGGTTACCTGACATAGCACAGCAAAAGGCTGATGAATTCATTGCCATGTTAATGGCATGCTCAGAGCAAGGTAAATGGCCAATTGTTACCGACGCTAGTCCCTGTGCGCTAACACTTGATGAAGCCAATCAAACGCTTAAAATTTATGAAGCGAGTGAGTTTATTGCACAGTTTGTGTTAGACAAGCTGAATATTTCTCCTTCTAATGATCCCTTTATGCTGCATAAAACCTGTAGTAGCCAAAAGTTAGATGGGGGAGTGCACTTAATGAGAATTGCTCAGCAATGCAGTACTAATATTGTCGTGCCTAATGACATCAATTGCTGCGGCTTTGCTGGTGATAAAGGCTTTTTTGTGCCTGAACTGAACAAAAGTGCCTTAGAACCCCTTAAAGCGCAAATTCCGTCAGGTTGTCAGCGGGGGTTAAGTAATAGTAGAACTTGTGAAATAGGTTTAAGCGCACACAGTGATATTAGCTACCAATCGTTTTTATACTTGCTTGATGAAGTAAGTGAACCGCTTTAATTACCAAAATTACCGTAGGCGTTAGGGGTTATGTAAACTATCGAGGTTACACCAAATGCTAAAATGACGGTGATTAAAGCGCTTATCGGTCGCGGTGTACCAAGTGGAAGCTTCATGAGCAACTAAAGTGAATTTTTTTTTATGACCATTAATCGCAACATGACAAATAAGCTTTTCTAGGGTTTTGTTAACCACTTGTACTTGGGCGAACCCCTTAGCAGTACGTTGATGTTTAACGGTAATTTTGGGGATCGCGAAGGCATTAATAGCAAATAATAAAAGTATTAGCGGACTCAGTCTTAGCATAAATTAGCTTGTTTACATCATTATCAGTAATTATTTTTAAGTTTAGCATTGAAAGCAGAATTAGCGTCACCATAACTTATAACAACGCAGTAATTAATGAATAGTATCAATCACGCTAGTTATGAAGTTTCGTGACATTCTGGTTATCGCAATTCAATTACAACATTATAAATATGCTACTTAAGCATTAACAAGAGATATAAACATGGCTAATTTTGTACCAGTAAGAAAAGAACAACACCAAAACCTTAAACTTGCAACACAGCGTAATTTAGCACATGTTGCTAACCAACATATCGTGCCAGTAACAGCGGCAGAATATGCACAAGCTTCAGCGAGTTTTCCTGTTGTTTTAGTTAAAAATCCTGATTCGCCACGTTACCGTAGTATCGCTATGTTAGGTTTAGAAAGCGGTGAAAACTTATTTTACCAAGATGAAAAATGGACAGGTTTATCTGTGCCGCTAAGCATTGGTATGGCACCTTTTGCATTAGGTATTGACCCAGATAAAGAAAATACATTAACCGCTTGTATTGATGTTGACAGTGAGTTTGTTGGCGAAGATAAAGATATCGCCTTATACGACGCTGAAGGTAAAGAAACAGAAACATTAACAAATGTTCAACAGTCATTAGGTCGTTTATATGACAACGAGCGTATGACTGAGAACTTCATCAAAGAATTAGAAGAAAACAACTTATTACAAGAACTACAGTTAAACATCGATTTAAGTAACGGTGAAAAGAAAAAGCTAGTGGGTATTTTCACGATTAATGAAGATAAAATTAGAGATCTTTCTGACGAGAAAGTTGTAGACTTCCATAAACGTGGTTTATTTGTACCTATTTATGCAATGTTAGGTTCGTTAGGTCAAATTAACCGTTTAGTACAGTTAAGAAATCTTACCTCTGCAACTAAAGTAACCTCTGTGCAAATGGCACCAGTAGCACAAGAAGAAGCAAAGGCAGAAACAGCTGAAAGCTAAGTAATACTTCGCTTTTTTTTTATAAAAGGGTCTTCGGACCCTTTTTTGTGTTTAAAAAAAATTCAAATTCTGTATTCCTGTCTCTGTAGACCTGTGGTAGTTTAGAGAAAGCAGTAGTCCCTCATTATGGAAAATTAATATGGCCAATAAAAATCAACTTCCTAAGGAATTGGAAGAACAAATACAAAGTGTGGCGAGTGATGTTTATATTCAAATTGAAGATAAGCTAACCCATTTAATTAGTGCTGCCATTGAAACGGGTGTCCATGAAAAGGTTTCATTAGATCAAGATGATAACTTTAAAGCACTCAATAAAAGTTACCAAGAAAGTTTAGCGGAACTAAAAAAACAAGAACGTAAATTAGCGGAACAACAACAAAAATCAACGAAAGAAGCTGCTGATTTACAAGCTAAAATTAAAGAGTACAGTACAGACCTTGAAGCACAAAAACAAAGCTTTCAAGTAGAGCTAACGCAAAATACGATTAATTATACAGAAACCATTGAGCAACTAGAGCACAAGTTAGCCAATGTGCAGAATGAGCAATCACAACAAAAAAATCAATCTGTTGATAATAGTAGCAAGCTGCAAGAAAAACTCTTAGAAACTGAGCAAAAGCTGAAAGATCAAAAACAAGCCATAGACGGCTTGAACGGTCGAATTTCCGTGTTAACAGAGCAAGAGCAGCGCTTATTAAAACAAATTGCTACGCTAACCTCCGAAAAAGATGGCGATACCCAAGCATTACAGGCTGAATTAACAGCGGCACAGCAGCAAGTTAACGCGCAAGCTGACGAATTAATTGCTCAGAAAAAACAAGCCGATGCGCTTAACGAAAAATTAACTTCAAGTACCGATAGCTTAAATAAGTTAATTGCAGAAAATAAAAGTAATTTAGAAAACCAAGAGCAACAAACACAAAAAGCCGTTGCTGCTATTCAAGAACAATTAAAAGCAGAGCAGAATAATAATGCCGAGCTGCAGCAGCAGTTAAGCGCACAACAAAAAACGTTAGACACCCAACTTGATTCAGAAAAAAAATGGGCAACAGAGCAGAAGCAAGCACTTGAACAAGCAGAGCAGTTAAAAACTGAACTAGTGAAAGCACAAGAACAAGTGAGCGCAGAGCAAGCGTTGAGCCTAGAAAAAATAGCTGAAATTGAAGCGAAACATCAAGCAACGCAACAAAAAATAGTTGATGATAAAAAAGCGCAAGAACAATATGTTAGTGAGTTAAAGCAGTTACAAAGCAGTGCAACAGAAAAACTACTAGAAGTAGAAAAAAGCCACTTGCAATTAAATGAGCAGCTTAGCAAAGAACAAAATGACGCTAAACAATATCAACAACAAGTATTGGCGCTGCAAAGTGATATAAAAACCGCGAAAGAAAGCGAAGAAAGTACCTTGCAACGCTTTAATGCGAGTCGTGAAAAACAAGAGCTGGACAATAACAAAGTACGAGAAACAATAAAGTTTTTACGTGATGAAAATCATAACTTAATTGCAACTCATGCCGAAGAGACTGCAAGCTTAGCTGAAAAAATCAATGAATTAGAGCATAAACTTACCGAATATAGATTGAAGTTTGAATATGCCCAAAAACAATTAGCTAACTAGCTGCTGTTGAACTTTCACGGTTAACTTTTGTTCGAGCTAAAAGGGCTTTAATCGCGAGAGTAGTGTGTAGCCTAGTCATTTTTACAGCGTTATCGCCTTTTTAGGTAACGCTACATGGATGTATTTTGTTGTTTTTATTAAGCATTGCTGTGTCCGCAATTATTTACCTCTTGGGTTGATAGCGGACATATAATTCCTAGTTTTTCATCGTAAATTACTTAATAGATATTATATACAGCTCGCTAAACTCGCCTTTGAGCGTGAATTGGGTATATACTCCAAGCTTTATTGTTTTTTGGATATTATTACTGTGGCGATACACCTTCCTTTTGCTAAATTAAGTCATTGGCAACAAATTACCTTTTCAGCCGCGCTATTAGAGCGGATGTTACCAAACTACCAAATGTTTAGTGAAAGCGCTGATTTTGGTGACGCTAAATTATTACGTAACCAACTTGATATTATTTGGCAGTGGTTGGGCGATAGTCGCACGGTTAAAATTAATGCGGATGCACAATTAACTAAGCTAGAGTCACAAACTCCTGACCCAGAAGCATTCGATTTTTTTGGTGTTTTTCCAGCGCTTGATACGTGTATGGCATTAACAGCATTGTGGCAATTAATGCAAATAAAGCCCGCTAAAAAGGGTAAAATTGATCCAAGTGACTTGGAAGATGTACAAAGTATTAGCCGTTTATCTCATAACAGCGTTAGCTATTATGTTGAATTATTGCTTATTGAAGAGCTTGATGATGAAGCTGAAATTAGCCAAGAACAAATAAATGAACATCCTTTAATGCAATGGGAAATAGCAACGCAAAATGAGCTGTTCGATTTTTTACAGTTTGCCGCCATTGACAAGCGTACTTGTCAGCTTGCTAAAAAAATGGTGTTATCAGAAGGCATGTCAAATTTAGGTATTGAAATAGAGTAGCACCATCGCGCGTAACTATTATCACTTAATGATCAGATTAAATCAAAAGAACAAAGGACAACGTATGAAGTTAGCATATAAAACACTGTCGCTCGCCATGTCAGCAACATTGATTATGGCAACATTGTTTACGGAGCAAGTTAGTGCCCAACCCTCAGAGCTTGTCGTAAAAAATCAAAAAATTGAATTGGCCATTAAAAAGGCAATGGATACTTTTCAGGTACCCGGTGTTGCTGTTGCTATCGTAAAAAATAACGAAGTGGTGATGCGCAAAGGCTTTGGTATTATTGAGCAAGGTAAAAGCGCTAAAGTTACTCCAGATACGTTATTTGGTATTGCTTCAAATACTAAAGCGATGACTGCCGCGTTATTGGCGGGCTTAGTTGATGAGGGAAAACTCACTTGGGATACGCGAGTGATTGATGTTATTCCTGAATTTCAAATGCCAGACGCTTATGTGACTCGTGAATTTACGATTACTGACTTGTTAGCACACAATTCTGGCTTAGGTTTAGGTGCTGGCGATTTAATGATTTGGCCACACACTACGTTAACCAATACCGATGTTATCAAAGGTATAAAATACTTACCTGAAGTATCCAGCTTTCGTAGTGAGTTTGCTTACGATAATTTAATGTACATTATTGCCGGTGAGGTTATTACTCGCGTTACAGGGCAACCGTGGCATGAAGTGATTCAAGCGCGTATTTTTACTCCATTAGGTATGAAGAATACTCGCGCAATGTTTTCATTAATTGAATCGTCTAACCAAAATGTTGCCCGCGCTCATGTTCCTCTAGAAGGTAAGCTGAACGTGGTTGGCGGTAACTTTTTAGAGAAGTTTTCTGCTGCTGGCTCAGTTGCTTCTAGTGTTCATGATATGAGTTATTGGTTAAAAGCACAGTTGAACCATGGGGCGTACGGTACTAAAGAGCAGCGTTTATTTTCTGCTGAGCAAAGCCAAACTATGTGGCAAGCTAAAACACTCTTATCTGTTTCACAAAAGGCTACAGAGCAAGATAAAACCCACTTTTCTGCTTACGGTTTAGGCTGGTTTTTAAAAGATTATCATGGTGTTAAATTGATTCACCATAGCGGTGGTATTTTAGGGATGGTGTCAAAAGTCGTACTAGTACCAGAAGCTGACTTAGGCATGGTAATTTTAACTAACCAACAGTCTGGCGATGCGTTTAATGCTATTTACCATCAAATTCTGAATGAATACCTCGAGTTACCAAAGAAAGATTGGGTTGATTATTATCAAGCCAAACAACAAAAACGTTTAGCAAAAGAAGCCGCACGACGAGCTAAAGCTGAGGCCGCTGTTGATAGAGACTCTCGTCCATCGTTAGCGCTAGCTAAATATGCACAAACTTACCAAGATAATTGGTATGGCGATATTCATATTGTACTGGTAGATAACAAGCTGAATATGCAGTTTGGTAATACTCCCGAACTAAATGGTGTATTGGAGCATTATCAACATAATACCTTTATTGTACGTTGGCATGATCGTACGTTAGAAGCCGATGCTTTTATTAACTTTAACTTAAGCGAGTCGGGCGATATTAACTATGCCACGATGAAAGCAGTATCACATTTAACAGACTTTAGCTTTGATTTTCATGACTTGAAATTACAGCCAAAACAAGCTGACTAATATTTAACAGTACAATGTAGTTACTAATAAAAAGGGAATAGCAATATTCCCTTTTTATTACTTAAAAAAGGTATTTGCAACCGCTGGTTGACACATTAACAACTCGGCTTGCTAGTCTGTAACCACTGATTTTTCTATGATTATCGCTCAAACGTAGATAAAGGAATAAGCCTAATGATATTAGCAGACAAAATTACCCTATTAAGAAAGCAACTTGGCTGGTCACAAGAAGAGCTTGCTGAAAAAATGAATGTTTCAAGGCAGTCAGTCTCTAAATGGGAAAGCACTAACAGCATTCCTGATTTAAGCCGAGTGATTATGCTAGCGGATATTTTTGAGGTGACTACGGACTACTTATTGAAAGACGATATTGAAATTGTTGACACAACAAATGAAAATAAAGCGTCAAATACCGTGCAAATTAACTTAGAGCAAGCCTTGAAATATGTAGACAATAAAATGGCAATGTCGGTGCTCACCACCAAAGGTGTTGTGCTTTGTGTTTGCTCAGTAATACCATTATTCTTTTTTTTAGCTATGGCTGAAACAAATCGTTTGAACTTAACAGGTGATATTGCCGCTGCTTTTGGGGTGGTTAGTATATTATTGATGATTTCATTCGGCGTTAGTTTTTTCATTAAGGCGAATCAATATGAAAGTGATATCGCTCCGATAGAGAATGAGCCATTCGAATTAGCTTATGGTGTGCACAGTATTTTTGACGACAAATTACGAAAATTCAAACCTATTTATAGTAAAAGACTGTCAGTAGGCATATTTTTATTTATTACTAGTGCAGTGCCTTTACTGTTGGTTAGTATTCTTGATGGTAGTTCGGGTAGCGTGTTAATGATGATAATGGTACTTATGCTGATGATTGCCACAGGAATATATATTGTTGCACCAGTATCTGCTCAACATGAAGCCTATAACAATATATTAAAAGATAACTGCGTTAATACCGTAAAAACGAGACGTGAAAAACGTGCAGAGCAGCTTGCAGCATTTTACTGGCCGTTATTAACCGCTATATATTTAGGTTGGAGTTTATGGACGATGAATTGGGGAATAACTTGGGTTATTTGGCCGGTAGGTGCTGTGCTTTTTGCTGCATTGGTCGGTTTAATGGAGTTTTTAGATAAAGACTAGTGCCCTAAGTGTGAACCGTGACCTAAACTCAGGCCAATAAGATAAATGCTCACAAACGTTCACTGGCGTTATAGTAAAAATAACGTCAGTGCCAATCGTAAATTATACAGCCCCTAATTTAAAAAATCAGTTTTAGCTTGTCGCGTTGAAATGACGTGCTGTATATCTCTGTGCTTATCCTGAACATTAGTATTTAAAGATACTCCCTCATGCTTTAATAACCATAATTTACGCTCGATACCACCTGCATAACCTGTTAATGCACCACTTGCGCCAATCACACGATGACAAGGCACAATTAGGGTGATCGGGTTTCTACCATTGGCACCGCCAACGGCTTGTGAGGCTTTCGGCTTACCTAGCTTTTTAGCAATATCCTGATAAGAACAATGTTCACCAAAAGGTATTTGTGTTAAGCATTGCCAGACCGACTGCTGAAAATCTGTCCCT
The DNA here is from genome assembly GCF_039523295.1 of Colwellia asteriadis. Taxonomy (NCBI): domain Bacteria; kingdom Pseudomonadati; phylum Pseudomonadota; class Gammaproteobacteria; order Alteromonadales; family Colwelliaceae; genus Colwellia; species Colwellia asteriadis. Next base: position 79,642 of record NZ_BAAAFA010000002.1, read on the forward strand.
TGGGGGGTTAGTGGTAAGTCAAACACTTGGCGTGTGCCCGCAAAATATTCAGTTAACTGGCTTTTACAACGCTCAGTAATGCTATTAGTTACGGTTGAATTTATTATGTTCGCTGGTAGGTCACCACAAAAAATAGCCTGAGTGATACCTAGCTCAGAGGCTTTGAACTCAAAAAGCCCCAGAGGAGTGTCGATATAGTCGGTATACATGGCCAATTTATTCATGTAATTGACTCCATAATTGAAAGGTTAAGTAACTTTGCCATGGTGATGCTTGCTCTGGCTCCAGTGGTGTCGTTAGTCCTTTTTGTGCTTTTTTTACGCCAAGGTCACCAGCGAGGAAAATATTAGGATCACTCAAACCGCGCATTTTGGCGTAGGCAACCGTCCAAGGGCCGATACCTTTTAATGTTAACCACTGATCGGCATCATTTGCGTCCTGAATGTGCTGACAATCAATAAAGTATTGAGCTAAGTTTCGTAGTGTTTGCTTTCGCGAGGTGGGAATTTTCAAAAAGCCTAAGTCACTCTTCGCGATAGCGAGCGCTGATGGAAACCAATAGTGTATTATATTGTCGTCATCACTTTTAGTGGGTTCGCTTAAGTGATGGACTAAACTAGCGACTAAATTCCGTGCGGCGGTTACTGAAACTTGTTGGCCTAAAATAGCGCGAATTCCTGCTTCAAACATACTCCATATACCGGGCAAACGTATACCTGATTTAATCGGAAATATAATAGAAGGGCACTGAGCTAGATCATGCTCTACCGCTTGCATATCAACATCTACGTCGAGAATACGACGTATATTGGTGACAACCGATTTTAAATATTTAAAGTCATCTAATGTGATTGTAACGAGAAATATATTTTCTGCTGCAACATGTTTAGCAGTAAAGCTGCCGTTAGCTTCTTGCCATGTAAAAGTGCGGCCATAGCTATTACTTGTACACCACTCCATGCCCTCTATTGCTCTTGCGGCTAATGTTTGTTGCATCAAGGGCCAATTAAATGGTGGTCGATAATGTAATTTTAATAATAACTTATTATCACTTTTATTTGATTTTCTTAATTGTGAAGGTGTTAATTTCAACTGAGCTTGAAAGCAGTCATTGAAACGACGAATGCTACTAAAACCCGACGCCAAAGCGACTTGTGTTATTGGTAACTTTGTTTGGTGTAATAATTGTTTGGCAAATAGACACTGTTGATAAAGCGCATAAGCCTTTGGCGAAATGCCTAAGTGTTCGTTAAATAATTGGCGCAAATAACGATCGCTTATACCTAATCGGCTTGCTAACTCTACTAAGCTTGCTGTTTGTAACGCCCCTTCATTGATTAATTGTATTGCGCGCTTAAACGTAGTGCTTGCACCTTGCCATGCTGGTGAACCAGGCGCACTATCTGGACGGCAGCGTAGGCATGGTCTAAATCCAGCGTTAGCACACTCTATTGCGCTATCAAAATAGATAACGTTTTCTTCTTTTGGTGGGTAAACAGGACAAATGGTTCGGCAATAAATGCCCGTTGTTTTCACCGCGGTAAAAAACTTACCATCGAAACGAGGATCTCGAGAAAGGCGAGCTTTTTGGCAAATAGAAGGATTAAGCATGGGTCAATACAAGGTTATCGTGGTTAAATGGTTATGACTGACACTATAGCGAAGCAATACATTTATGCTAGCCAGAATCGGAACTAAACCTTAACTCTTACTTATTGTTGATATTGATACAGTTGGTAAATTACCTGACCAGCCGTTTTTTCTTTTAATAACGCCCAATTACTCGGTAGCTGCTGTGTACTCTCAACTTCCATTTCTACATAAATCATTGCATTATCAGTAAGTTTTCCTGCATTTAGTGCAATAGCGGTTTGTGCTACTAAATTCTGTCTAAAAGGAGGATCAATAAAAACTACATCAAAGGTGTCGGTTGTTTGTTGTAAAAAGCTTAATGCATCGTTGTTAATAACATTGATTTCATTAGCGCTTAATAAGGCTTTATTGGCCTGTAATTGCTTGGCTGCGGCTTTATTGAGTTCAATTAAGGTCACTGTTTTTGCGCCGCGAGACAGCGCCTCAAAACCTAAACCGCCAGAACCCGCAAAACAATCTAAACATTGCGCCTGTGGAATATAAGGCATTAACCAATTAAAAACCGTTTCTTTTACTCGGTCAGTGGTTGGACGTAAGCCATCAGCCATCAGCACCGGTAATTTTCTCCCGCGATGTTTACCCGCAATAATGCGTATTTGACCTGTGGTCGATTTTTTATTGGCGTGCTTTTTACCTGAATTCATATCACTGACAGCTTTGTTTTTAAATGCTAATATAGCGGCAATTTTATCCTTGTTTGGTTTTAATACCAAATTTATTAATACTGTAATTTACTTAGGTAGAAAGAAGTGTCGAAGAAAAAAGGTATGTTTTCCTGGTTAGGTTTTGGTAAAAAGCAAGACCAAGCAGAAGAAGAAAAAATCGCAACAGAAGCCACAACAGTACAAGTTGATAACACTGACGAAACGATTAGCGAACCAATAGCCGAGCAAGTAGTTGATAAAGCTAAAGAAGTAGTTGTAACGACTGACGAGGTATTGAACACTGACCTGCCAGA
>NZ_BAAAFA010000002.1:82350-399427 GCF_039523295.1 Colwellia asteriadis
GAGCCAGAGCCAGAGCCAGAGCCAGAGCCAGAGCCAGAGCCAGAGCCAGAGCCAGAGCCAGAGCCAGAGCCAGAGCCAGAGCCAGAGCCAGAGCCAGAGCCAGAGCCAGAGCCAGAGCCAGAGCCAGAGCCAGAAAAGAAAGGCTTTTTTGCCCGCTTAAAACAAAGTTTAACTAAAACTCGCCAAAATCTTGGTGGTGGCTTAATTGACTTATTTCGCGGTAAGCAAATTGACGATGATTTATTTGAAGAGTTAGAGGAGCACTTATTATTAGCGGATGTGGGCGTTGAAACCACAACTAAAATAATTGACTCATTAACCCAGAGCGCTAGTCGTAAAGAGCTTAAAGATGCTTCTGCGTTATATGAATTACTTAAAATAGAACTTAAAAAAACTATTGAAAATGTTAGCGTGCCACTGGATGTTACTAATACCGATGGGCCTTTTGTCATGCTAATGGTTGGTGTTAATGGTGTTGGTAAAACCACGACTATTGGTAAATTAGCTAAGCAATTTCAAGCAGAAGGAAAATCAGTAATGCTAGCGGCTGGTGATACTTTTAGAGCGGCTGCTGTTGAACAATTACAAGTATGGGGTGAGCGTAACGACATTCCTGTTATTGCTCAACATACTGGCGCTGATAGTGCCTCGGTTATTTTTGATGCTATTAGTGCCGCTAAAGCACGTAAAGTTGATGTACTAATTGCTGATACCGCCGGACGTTTGCAAAATAAAGCGCACCTTATGGAAGAGCTTAAAAAAGTAGTGCGAGTAATGAAAAAGCTCGACGTTAATGCACCTCATGAAATTATGTTAACTCTTGACGCTGGCACAGGGCAAAATGCCTTAAGTCAAACCAAGCTTTTTGATGAAGCTGTCGGTTTAACAGGGCTTACTTTAACTAAGCTTGACGGCACAGCGAAAGGTGGTGTTGTTTTTGCGATTGCTGATAAGCATCAAATCCCTATTCGTTATTTAGGGGTCGGTGAAGGCATTGATGATTTAAGACCATTTAATGCGGACGACTTTATTGAAGCACTTTTTAGTAAAACTGAAGAGTAAATAAAAGTTAAGATAAGTAGAATAATTATGTTAAGTTATTCTACTTATCGTTAAATCAACAATAAAAACAACAACTCATCATGATCCACTTTAATAAAGTAAATAAAACCTATCCTGGCGGTTTTTTAGCGTTGAAGCAAGTAAGCTTTAACCTTGAAGCGGGAGAAATGGCGTTTTTAACGGGTCACTCTGGTGCCGGTAAAAGTACCTTATTAAAGCTTATTTCTATGATGGAAAAGCCAAGTTCGGGTAGCATTCAAGTTAATCACAATGAACTGGCAGACATTCAATATAAACAAATCCCTTACGTGCGTCGTGGTATTGGTATGATTTTTCAAAGTCACAACCTACTTAAAGACCGCACTGTGTTTGATAATGTTGCACTGCCACTTATTATTGAAGGGGTAAGCCACAGCGAAATTCGTAAACGCGTTGCTACTGCCCTTGAAAAAGTACATTTAGGCAGCAAACAAAAATGTTTTCCACATATGTTGTCGGGCGGTGAACAACAGCGTGTTGGTATTGCTCGAGCCATTATTAATAAGCCACCGATTTTACTTGCCGATGAGCCTACAGGTAATTTAGATCCCAAATTGTCTCTCGATATTATTCGCCTTTTTGAAGAGTTTAATGCCGCTGGCGTAACCGTATTAATTGCAACTCACGACTTAGGGCTAATAGCGCGGATGAAATACCGCACGTTAACATTACGTGAAGGTACTATGATTAATGACGGTATTGTTGATGGATTACAGTCGCAAGGAATAACTGATGAGTAATACCCATAATAGCGGTTTAAGTCAGCGGGGTAGTTTATGGCAACGACTATTAATGTTGCCAATAAGACATTTGCAACAGGCTGTAGGCAGCCTAGGAGACTTATGGCGTACCCCCTTTACTTCGGTTATGACAGTATTTGTTCTCGGTATCAGCTTAGCGCTACCTGCAACTTTGCACCTGTTTGTTAAAAATGCTCAACATGTTAGTGAGCAGTGGGACAGCTCTTCTCAAATTACCTTATTTCTAAAGTTATCGACTTCAGAAAAAAGTGCTAAAAATTTAGTTAACCGTATTCGTTTGTATAACGAAGTGAGTGAAGTGCATTATATTTCAGCGGAACAAGCGCTAAAAGAATTTAAAATGCTTTCGGGTTTTGGTCAGTCATTGGAATATTTAGATAAAAATCCTTTACCCGCAACGGTATTAGTGACGCCAACACAGCGTTCAAGTAAAGCACAAGCCGCTAATGAGTTACTTGAAAAATTACTTAATGAGCGTGAAGTAGAGCAAGGAAAGCTAGATGTTGAATGGCTAACACGCCTAGAAGCTATGGCTCGCCTAATTGAGGACATTGTCTTAGGGGTTGCCTTATTGCTTTGTCTATCAGTGGTGTTAATTGTTGGCAATACTATTCGTTTAGCTATTTTGAACCAAAAAGACGCTATTGCTGTAATGAAATTGGTTGGTGCTACCGACAGCTTTATTCAGCGACCATTTTTATATGCCGGTATTTGGTATGGGATTTTTGGCGGTATACTTTCTTGTTTGTGCGTTGCATTATTAGCGCAATATTTAGAAAGTGCAATTACTGAGCTGACCGAGCTCTATCATAGTAGTTTTGAGTTACAAGGTTTAGCCTTTAATGAAGTGATGTTATTAATCGCTTTTGCCGTAACTTTAGGGTTATTAGGTAGTTATTTATCGGTAAGTCAGCACATTAAAGCTATTGAACCTAACGCTGATTAATTTTTTGTGAGTTCACGCTAAACTTTTACTTACAAATCGTCACAATAATTTCATTAAAAAAAGCCCTCACCAACTTGTGTTGCTGTTTCTATTAGGCTAGTGTACATGTTCTGTTGTTCGCATCAGTGATGTAGCTGTGTTAAAATAGCGGACGCAAGTAGAATTGAAGAAGGAGAGTTTTATGAGTCAAACAATGCAACTTACATTACCTAAAAGCGGTAGTATTGAATCGTATATGCAGTCAGCGTATAGCATTCCTATGCTTACGCCTGAAAAAGAGCATGAATTGGCTACTCGTCTTTACAATGAAAATGATTTACAAGCGGCACAAGAGTTGATCATGTCGCACTTACGTTTTGTTATTCATGTTGCTAAAGGTTATGCAGGCTATGGTTTACCACAAGCCGATTTAGTACAAGAAGGTAACGTAGGTTTAATGAAAGCGGTTAAACGCTTTAACCCTGAAGTAGGCGTACGTCTAGTATCGTTTGCTGTGCATTGGATCAAAGCAGAAATTCATGAATACGTACTGCGTAACTGGCGTATTGTGAAAGTTGCGACAACCAAAGCTCAACGTAAATTGTTTTTTAACTTACGTAAAAATAAAAAGCGCTTAGGCTGGTTTAGTGCAGAAGAAGTAAACACAGTTGCTGAAACACTAGGTGTAAGCACGAAAGATGTTATGGAAATGGAATCTCGTATGAGCAACCATGACCAAGCGTTTGAATTATCTAACGATGATGATGACAGTGTTGGCGCAGGTAACTTTTCTCCAGCACAGTACTTAGAAGACAAGCAATCTGATTTAGCTGATGAAATAGAAAGTGCTAACTGGGAAAATCATGCCAACAAGCGTTTATCTACCGCATTAGTGACATTAGATGACCGTAGCCAAGATATTATTCAAACTCGCTGGTTAAACGAAGATAAATCTACGCTGCAAGAGCTCGCTAATAAATACCAAATCTCAGCTGAACGTGTACGTCAGTTAGAGAAAAATGCGTTAGGTAAATTAAAAAATACTATGGTCTTTGATTAATCAATACGTATTAATCAAGCCAAAAACCGACGTTCATCGTCGGTTTTTTTATGGTTACAGTTTAGCGCTAGCAAAATTACTTACAGTTAGTGCTGCTGAAATTGAATAAAGCTTATCTTAAATCATCATTTGTTTATCTATTAAATGCTTTTACTCGTTTCATTAGGTAAATTAGGTATATAATGTTGCTAAGTTAACGTTATCTAACCTGAACTCGGTTTAAGAGATATTTAACAAATTGAAATATCAGCAAAAATTACTTTTCTGAATCGCTAGCTTGATAGTTTTTCTTTTTTCATATGATAAGCAAGGCAAATTTCTCGTCAATAGCTGGCTTATTGCAAGTAAATTTAACTAAGAAGTTAGGAAAAGTAACTGCTAGAGAAACATTTGTTAAGCCGAACTCAGGTTATTTAGTTATCGCAACACTAAACAGTAGGAGTATAGTTATTATGGGTGGTATTGGTATTTGGCAACTTATTATTGTCGCCGTTATTGTCATATTATTATTTGGTACTAAAAAGCTACGTAATTTAGGTGGTGATTTAGGCTCAGCTATTAAAGGCTTTAAGAATGCAGTTAGCGATGATAAAGAATCAAGCGCTAGCACAGAAAAAACGTCAGAAGCACTTGCTGATAGCTCACCAGAGCAGAATAAAGCACAGAAAAACACCGCAGACACCACAAAAAACACAGAAAACCATCAGGCGTAAATTATGTTTGATATAGGTTTTTGGGAGCTCATGGTTATTGCCATCATGGGCTTAGTTGTTTTAGGTCCTGAGCGTTTACCTGTTGCTGTGCGCACAGTGAAAAGTTGGATAACAGGGGTTCGCCGTTTTAGTGATACCGTAAAAGCGGAAGTCACCGAAGAATTACGTATTCATGAACTGCATGCAAACTTAAAAAAAGCAGAACAGAGTAATTTACAAAACTTAAGCCCTGAAGTCGCTGAATCACTGAAATCTTTGCAAGAAGCAGCAGCTATGGTCAATGAGCCTTACAAAAAAGTCGATGACTCAACCGACAATGAACCATTTTCGAATGAAAAACATGATACAAAAACGTTAGATAATTCGGTTGATAAAACATCTAGCTCTTCAGATAATTCAAAGAGTAATAAAACGGATTCATGAGTAATTCTTCCACCCCTAATAGCACTCAAAGTGCTAGCTTGTTTGATCACTTATTAGAGTTAAGAAATCGCTTATTGCGTTCTATTGTAGGCGTATTGGTGGTTTTTTGTTGTTTAGCCTATTTTGCTCAAGATATTTATCAATATTTAGCACAGCCTTTATTAGCGACTATGCCTGCCGGCTCTCAGATGATTGCAACGGATGTTGCATCACCCTTCTTTGCGCCATTTAAATTAACTATTGTTATTTCAGTGTTTATCGCGATTCCTTACATTTTATTTCAGCTTTGGTCATTTGTGGCACCAGGGTTATATAAAAATGAAAAACGTTTAATTGCCCCATTAATGCTGGGTTCCACATTACTATTTTATGGTGGTATAGCCTTTGCCTACTTTGCTGTATTTCCGGTGGTGTTTGCCTTTTTTACCTCAGTGGCGCCAGAGGGAGTGGTGATTGCAACCGATATTAGTAGTTATTTAGATTTTGTTTTAAAGCTATTCTTTGCTTTTGGTGTTGCCTTTGAAATCCCGATAGCCATAATTTTGATGTGTTGGACTGGGGTGACCACACCTGATAATTTAAGGGAAAAGCGTCCTTATGTTATTGTTGGCGCCTTTGTTATTGGTATGTTATTAACACCACCAGATATTATTTCTCAAACTATGTTAGCTGTACCTATGTTATTGTTATTTGAAGTAGGTATTATCATCGCTGCTATTTACTCAAAACCAGAAGATGATATCGCACCAGATATTGAGTCAAAAAACTAACTACAATAAGTCTAATTAAAAAATTAGTATTAAAAATACAAAGGTGTCGCTTGTGAATAATTTCAATAAAATTTTATGTCTTTCTTTAATAGCATTGCTTGGCTCTACAGGCGCTTATGCGATTGAACATGCTGATATTACTGAGGAAGTAAAACGTTGCGCTGGAGAAAATGATAATACTAAAAGGCTAAGCTGTTTTGATGCATTGTCTCAATCAGTTAAATCTACGCCAGTTATTTTAGCACCTGCTGCAGTAGGTAAATCTAGTACAAGTACTGTTACTACAGACACTCAAGTGGCTGAAAAAAACACAGCTCCTATTGTCCTAACGCAGCATGAAAAAGAAGAAGCTTTTGCTAAATCAGAAGAGGCAGCTTCAAATGAGCCTGAAATTACCAGTATTACTTTAACTATCGCCTCATTAAAGAAAATGCTAAGAGGTGAATGGAAAATCACTTTTACCAATGGTCAGGTTTGGAAGCAAAAAGGTAGTGAACGTTTATCTCTTAAAGCTGGACAAGAAGTCCAATTAAGTAAAGGTGCTTTAAGCGCTTATTACTTACAAAAATTGGATAGTAATAAGCGCATTCAAGTTAAACGATTAAAGTAGCGCAGAATTTTGATAGATATCGGGGTAAACCTAACCAATCAACGTTTTGATAAAGATCGTGTTGAGGTTATTGAGCGCGCTAAATCTCTTGGTATTCAGCAGCTATTGATTACTGGAACTAATGTTGAGGAAAGCCAAAAAGCGTTAGCCCTTTGTCATGAATACCAGCAGCAGTGGCAGGACTGTCTTTATGCTACGGTGGGAATACACCCTCATGATGCCGATCATGTTAGCGCTGATTATATTGAGCAACTACAAATCCTTGCTAAAGATGATGTCATAAAAGCTATTGGTGAATGCGGCTTAGACTTTAACCGTAATTTTTCAGCGCCAGCCCAGCAAATAAAAGTTTTTAATGAGCAGGTCGTTTTAGCTGAACAGTTGCAAATGCCATTATTTTTACATCAACGCGATGCGTTTGAACCATGGTTTAATACACTCACTCCCTATTTTAATCGCATTCCTGCGATGGTTTCTCATTGTTTTACGGGCAATGCGGATGAATTAAAGCAGTGCTTAGATGCCGGCATGTATATAGGTATTACCGGTTGGTTATGTGATGAACGACGCGGACAAATATTACGTGATATTGTTAGTCATATTCCATTAGATAAGTTGTTAATAGAAACCGATGCACCTTATTTAACCCCTAGAACTATTAGGCCTAAACCTAAAAGTAGCCGTAATGAACCTAGTTACTTACCTTATATTGTCGCAGAGATATCAAAGATCACAGGTCTTGACCAAGATGAAATAGCTTGCCAAACTACGATTAACGCTAAACGAGTATTTAATTTACCTTAATGTGTTTATCTTTTTATAACGTAACCAAAGAATAAGATTATATGAAATTTGTAATATTGCGGTTTCTCTGGGTAACGCTAATGTTAGGCGCATTCTATATACCTGTCTGTCAAGCTAGCACAGTTGCAGCACCTCCTTCTCAAATATTAAACCTTACTCTGAGCTTTATATTGGGCGCCATCATAATGGGGCTTTTTGCTTTTTATCAGTGCCGTGCAACACGTCGGCAGTATCAAAAGAAAGACCTTGAATTAAAGCAAGCAATTACAGATATCGAACAGTCAAAGGTCGCGCTACAGGCTTTAGTGGAAGAGCAGAAACAAAGTCAGGATTTACTAGAAGATCGTGTGCAAGAGCGAACATTAGAGTTAAATATTACCCTACAAGAATTAGAAAGTGTTAACCAAGAACTCGAACGAAAAAACGTATCCGATGAGCTAACAGGTTTACATAATCGTCGTTTTTATGATCAAAAAATTCAGGCAGAATATCGTCGTAGTCGTCGTAATTTAACGCCATTAAGCTTAGTCATCATTGATATAGATCACTTTAAATCAGTTAATGACACGTACGGACATTTAGTTGGTGACCAGTGTTTAATTTGGCTGAGTAAGCATATTCAAAAGAGCTTAAAACGTAGTACCGATAAAGCCTTTCGTTATGGTGGCGAAGAATTTTGTTTGATCTTACCTGATACTGATTTAACCGGTGCAATTGCCTTAGCTGAAAAGCTACGTGAAACTATAGCAACAGAGCATTTCCAGTTTGAACAGGCTGACTTTTCGGTCACTATTAGCTGTGGTGTTAGTACTTATCAACAGCAAAATGACGTAACTCCAGAGCAACTTTTTTCAGTTGCCGATAAAGCGTTATACAAAGCTAAACATAACGGACGCAATCAAACTCAATATCACCAATTTACATAAATACATTCTACTCTTTTTATTTTAGGAACTTGTTATGAACCACAGTGGCAATACACTTTTTGGTCAATTTCCCGCTAGACGTATGCGCCGTATGCGCGTTGATGACTCAACTCGCCGCCTAATGGCTGAGTCACAATTAACGGTTAACGATTTAATTTACCCTGTTTTTGTGCTTGAAGGTCAAAATCAACGCGAGGCGATTGCCTCAATGCCAGGAGTTGAGCGTAAGAGTATTGATTTATTGCTTGAAGAGGCACAAGAGTTAGTCGACTTAGGTATTCCTGCCATTGCCATCTTCCCGGTAACACCAAGTGAATGTAAATCGTTGATGGCTGAAGAAGCCTATAATCCTGAAGGGTTAGCTCAACGTACAGTACGGGCGCTAAAAGCAAAATTTCCTCAACTAGCGGTTATTACCGATGTTGCACTTGATCCATTTACCACCCATGGACAAGACGGAATTTTAAGTGAGAGCGATGATAATCAAGCAGGTAAAGCGGGTTATGTTGTTAACGATGTCACCAAAGAAATTTTGGTTAAGCAAGCTTTGTCTCACGCAGAGGCAGGTGCTGATATTGTTGCCCCATCAGATATGATGGACGGTCGTGTAGGTGCTATTCGTGAAGCCTTAGAAAACCATGGGTTTGTTAATACAAAAATACTCGCATATTCAGCCAAATACGCGTCAAATTATTACGGCCCTTTTAGAGATGCGGTTGGCTCAGCCGGTAATATTAAAGGCGGTAATAAATACACTTATCAAATGGATCCTGCGAATAGTAATGAAGCATTGCATGAAGTCGCACAAGATATTAGCGAAGGCGCTGATATGGTGATGGTGAAGCCTGGTATGCCTTATTTAGATATAGTGCGTCGTGTAAAAGACACTTTTCAAGTGCCTACTTATGCTTATCAAGTTAGTGGTGAATATGCGATGCATATGGCGGCAATACAAAATGGCTGGTTAGCTGAAAAACCTTGCGTTATGGAAGGCTTGTTAGCCTTTAAACGTGCGGGTGCTGACGGTATATTAACTTATTTTGCTAAACAAGTGGCTCGTTGGATTAAAGAAGAGCATAGCAAGTAGAGACATTAAACGGACATAAATCGAGAGACACTTTAAAAGCTGAGTTACGAAAGTAGCTCAGCTTTTTAGTTGAGTGATGCTATATTTTAGCGATAGATTTATCAGGATTAGCGGTAAGTACTTTTTGACAAGAATCATGTGTCATTAACCGTGCTAAATACTCAGTGAGATTCGGAAAATCCTCAAGTAAATTAAAACCACTTGGTACGCTAGATAAATAAGCTAACATTGGTGCGAGCAAAGCATCGGCTATGGATAGGTTTTTACCGCCAATAATATCTCGCGTTGTTAGTTGTAACTCTATAACTTTAAGTGCGTTAGTTGCAGCTGGAATTGCTTGTTTCGCCACATCAAGTCTGACCTCACCATTTTCTCCCTTTGGGAAGGCAAACTCTATTAAGTAATCACGTATTAAAGCTTTATCAATATCTATTGATAAATGCGCGCAAAAAGCATCGTGTCGCGCGCGCGTTTTACTGTCATGAGGCTGCAATGCTTTGTCACTATCTAAATAGCGGCAAATACTCGCTGTTTCAGGCAGTATAAAATCATTTTCAACTAATACTGGAAACTTACCAAAGGGGTGTAGTGCAAAGTGCTGCTCACTATGAAATGGCACAGTAATAGAATTTACCTCGAACCCTGTTGTATAAGTAATATTCTTTTCTTCACAAACGAGCATCACCGAACGAACAAAGTTTGAAAAGCTAGCGCCGTAAATATGTACTTGTTTTGTTGTCATTGTATTTTCCTTAATGTTTACACTAGCAAGATGCAATAGTGTATTTATTTAAACTAGGATTACTGTAGAATTAATCAAAATATGTTCAAGAACATATTTTGATTTTGTGAAATACTCTATTTGAGCTTTGGTTAAGGGGTTATTCCTAGGAGTTCGAGTAGAGTATTTTTATTAAGGGAGCTAAAAAATCATGGCTTGGCATAAAACGCATAAAGAAAATTCAAAAGATAAAATATTAACCAGTGCGGCAATGCTGTTTACACAGGGCGGCTTTGAGCAAGTCTCTATTGATGATGTCATGAAAAATGCGCAGTTAACTCGCGGCGCTTTTTATAGTCATTTTCGCTCGAAAAGTGATTTATATGCACAAGCTATTGCTAAAGCAGCGCAGAACGCTCAACAACGAAGACCAGAAAGTAGTAAGGCTGATATGGCGTTATATGCGCAGTATTATTTAAGTAAGCAGCATCGCGATGATGACCTAGCACAAGGCTGTCCACTGGCATTTTTAGTATCCGACATCACCCAACAAGACGAACAAGTTAGGAGAGCTTATACTGAAACATTACAGCGCTTTATTGCCCAAGCAGAGCAATCTATCGAAACACGGGAGCAAACCCTGCAAAGTGTGGTTATGATGATTGGCGGCTTAGCTATTTCTCGAGCACTGAATGATACCGACCTCAGTAATGAAATTCTGGCAGCATGCCAGCAAGGCGTTTTTTCTTGTTCAAAATAAGCATTATGGAAGCACAATGGAAATTGTACTAATACGTCACGGTAAGCCCGTAACTGCTGAACAAGGTGAATATTCACCCAAACTATCTGCAGCAGGTTATGCTGCTTGGGTTCATGCCTATAATCATTCAAGCGTTATCCTAACAAGCAGACCTAAAGCGACAGCTATGATGAAATATAGTGAACATTATTGTATTGCTAGCAACCTTAAGCGCGCTATTGAGTCTGCGGTTATTTTTACGGGCGCTCAACCTGAACAGCAGTGGTCAATTTTAAGAGAGATGGATATTCCTCGTTATAAACTACCTTGGCGATTAAAGCCTTATAGTTGGTTGGTATTATCGAGAATACTTTGGTTTTTGGGGGTGAAAAAATTAATGAGTACTAATGTTGAAAGCTTTAAACAAGCTAAAATTCGTATTCAAGGAGCTGCACACAAGTTAAATGCTTTAGCTAGTGAGCAAGAGCAAGTGATTGTTTTTGCCCACGGTGTTACCAATCACTTTTTAAAAAGAGAGTTAATGAAACAGGGTTGGGTATTAACGCAAAAAAGTGATAAATTTTGGGGCGAAACCTGCTTGCAAAAAAACTAAGGAGAATAGGCATATTTTTGATGCTTAAAGTTATAATGTTATTGCTATTAGCCATTTATACGATAACTGCTTATATACTGCACTCACAATCGACAGGCTTTTTGTTTCCCTCAATCCCGTTAGTAGAAGTAACGAATGAGGAGCGTGTTGAGACTATGGCTAATGGAACATTGATCAGAAGTTATGGCGATGAGAACGGCGCTTGCATCATTTTCTTTCCGGGACAAAGAGGAGGGGTAAAGTATTATGAACGTACGTTGTTTAATCGTTTTCAATCGGTAGGTTTTCAAGTTTTTTCGCTGTCTTATCCTGGTCAAGAAGGGGCTATAGCTAGGGTTGATAGTGTAGAGCGCTTTATTGTTGAAATTAAAGAGGAAGTTGAGAGGATCTCTTTAGATTGTTTACCTAGTAAAACTATTGTTTATGGACGTTCTCTTGGAGCAACTTTGGCGGCTTATAGTGCAAATACACCATATATTGTAGGGGTGATATTGGAAGGAGCTTCAATCTCGTTAGATAAAGCTATTTACCACTATTTATATAAAAGATGGTATTTGAAACCTTTAAACTTACTACCAATACATGCATTATTAAGAGAAAATTATCCATTACTTGACGCTTTGGTAGGTTTGTCAGAAAAACCCGTCGTTATTTATCAAGGCGAGAACGATGAAGTGACACCACTGCGCGATATAAGTATCTTATTGAATCATAGCGATACAGTTGATTTAAAAGTGGTTGCCAACGGCAAGCATCATAATACTTATTATTTAGCCTTACCGGATATTATTGAAACGGCAAGCCGCATGGTAAAAAATTAAAATGACTTTTGAATTACCGATCATCGTATTAAATCTGGTGATTATTTTATTAGCCTACTTATGGTTTTACCCTACATCTGTTGGTAATAATATCAATAAAATAGCATGGTATGATTGTTTCGTTTCTGGCTTGGCATTGTTAGTGGTTGGGTTTAAATATTGGGGCTCGGGGCAGGTTTTTTCGTTATTAGGCTGGGAAATGAACTGGTTTTGGTTTACCTTGCTGAGCTTTACCCTAATTGAAATTCCAATCTTGCTTTGGTACTTTCGACAATATCCACCCGAGGGTGAATAGGGCTATTTTATATGACTAAGCCAGCTGTTTTTTGGTAGCAATTCGAAAAGTAAACCTTCTCTTAAAGCGCCATGCGATAGTTGTAGTTCATTAATGTTTAAGCAAGTAAATAATGCGATAAGAATACTAAGGCCGCTGGCTAATACTGGGCAGCGATCGTCTCTTAAGCCAGCTATAGCAATATTGTCAATACACTGACAAGTCATTAAGTCTTTCTGTATCTCTTGTAAAAACGCTAACGTAATCACAGCAGGTTGTTGGCGGTAACGTAATATTTCAGCTAAGGCTTGCATAGTACCAGAGCTACCAACAGTGGTGTGCCACCCTAAGTTGGTAAATTGCGTTTTAACCGAAGATATTTGCGCTGATGCGGCCGTTATTGCTTGTGAAAAATTAGCTTCAGAAAGCTGCTCATCGCTGAAATATTTAGCTCTAAAACTTACACAACCAATGTTCAAGCTCACTAAGGCTTTAGCAGTAACCCCAGAGCCGACAATAATTTCAGTACTCGCGCCACCAATATCAATAACTAAGCGCTTCATTATGTCAGCTGTGCTCGTTAATTTATTTTGTAGAGCAGCATGTGCAGAGGTGTAAGCTACGCCTGCATAAATAGTTTGTGCTTCTTGTTCGCCACTAAAAAGCTCAATGGGTGTTGGCAATATCTTATTTGCTTGCTTTATAAATTGATCGTTGTTACTGGCAATACGCAGAGCTGCGGTAGCAACTATTTTGATATTTTGAACAGGAATGCTTTGTAAGTGTTGAGAAAAAAGTTGTAAACAATCAAGACCACGTTTTATTGCTTCATTACTTAAAACGTTATTGTCATCTAAGCCAGAAGCTAAACGGACTTTGCTTTTTACTTTATCGACGATACTAACTTGATTGCCATGCTTACCTGGCGTTAAGCGTGTAATAAGCAAGTGAAAACTATTAGAGCCTAAATCAACCACTGCATAGTGGTTGTTATCATAGTTTGGTATATTTTCAGGCTCTATCATAGTGAATTGACTATCTGTTTACGAAAGCATTAACTAATTGCGATTACCGCGATAGTTACTGTTACCTTGACGATTACCACCTGATCTATTGGCTGGCTTACCACCTGAGCGATGACGTCGTTGACGTGGTTTCGGCTTAGGTAAGTCTTCTAATAGTGCATCATGATCATATTTAGTAACTGGCAGCTCATGTTCAATATATTGCTCTATGGCAGGTAAATTAAATACATATTGCTCACACGCTAAACTAATAGAGTGCCCAGTAGCACCAGCACGGCCTGTACGGCCAATACGGTGAACATAATCTTCACAATCATCAGGTAAATCGTAGTTAAATACATGGGTTACACTAGGAATATGTAAACCACGCGCGGCAACATCGGTCGCCACTAAAATATCAATAGTGCCTTCAGTAAAGCCTTCTAATATTTTTAAACGTTTTTTCTGCGGTACATCGCCCGTGAGTAAACCCACACGTAACTTATCAGCGTGCAAATGATCAAAAATCTTTTCACAAACATGTTTAGTATTAGCAAAAATAATGGCTTTTTCTGGCCAATCTTCTTCGATTAATGTTTGTAACAAGGCCATTTTATCTTCATTAGAAGGGTAAAATAGTTCTTCAGAAATGCGAGTGTTGGTTTTATCTTCTGGTGCTACTTCAACACTAGTTGGCTCATTCATATGGTCGAATGCCAACTCTTTTACTCGAAATGAAAGAGTCGCAGAGAATAACATGCTCAAACGTTCAGTCGCAGGAGGCATTTTATTAAACATATAGCGAATGTCTTTAATAAAGCCTAAATCGAACATACGATCCGCTTCATCAAGTACAATAACTTCAATGTTTTTTAAGTTGTAAATACCTTGCTTCATGTAGTCAAGTAAACGTCCACAAGTGCCAATAAGAATATCTACACCCGCTTCAAGTTCTAAACGTTGACTTTCATAACCTTCGCCCCCATATACAACACCAAGGCGTAAACCTGTGCTTTTAGCCATTTCTGCTGCATCACGATGAATTTGAATAGCTAACTCACGTGTAGGCGCCATAATCAAAGCACGTGGCTGATTATGTTCAGGTGCAGGCTTTTGTAAAAGGTGATGAAAAGTTGCCGCTAAAAAGGCGATAGTTTTACCTTCACCTGTTTGTGCTTGGCCTGCTATGTCAGTGCCTTGTAACAATACTGGTAAGGATTTCGCTTGAATATTTGTGCAATATTCGAAGCCCATGGCGTTTAATCCGGTCACTACTTGCGGAGCAAGATTTAGGTCAGCGAATTTTGTTTCTGTTAAATGTGTTTTTTTCATGGCGCTAGCTTAACACCTTTAGTTAAGTAATCACTAATTAATTGCATAGTTGACAGGTAAATTAATTGTTTGGGTTATAGGCTATATTAAAAAATAACTTGAAAATATAGGCATTAAATAATCTTAAATGTATAATCGAAAATATAAGGCGCTTTAGCCATAACGAACGGAGAATGTGATGAGCGATAAAATTGTTCAGCTAACTGACGATAGTTTTGAAGCAGATGTATTAAATGCATCGGATTTAGTATTAGTTGATTTTTGGGCTGAATGGTGTGGTCCATGTAAAATGATAGCCCCAGTACTTGATGATATTGCTACTGAATATGAAGGTAAAGTGACTGTTGGTAAATTAAATATTGACCAAAACTCAGAAACACCACCTAAATATGGTGTACGTGGTATCCCAACATTATTGTTATTCAAAGATGGACAGGTTGCCGACACTAAAGTAGGTGCCTTATCAAAAACTCAATTAAAAGAGTTTTTAGATAAAAATCTTTAATAGTAAAAAAGCCTAACAATAGTTGTTAGGCTTTTTTGTTTAATTAGTTTGTTGAGTAAGTAGTAGCTCAGTAGCAGATTTAGAGATAGTTTAATCTTGGGTAGTTTAAAAATATTTGCTTACATTTTAATCGTACCTTTACCTCTTCAAATTTTAATGCTAAATTTAACTCCTGAGTACAAAATAACATCTCATTTTATCCCTATTCTTATTGTAATTTATAAACATAAACACATTTGAAATATATTGTCGTCGGCAATCGCCCCAGACACATCACTTAAAATAGTCTAAGAAACCCCCTATGAACCTTACTGAACTGAAAGAAAAATCCGTTAGTGAATTGGTTAAGCTTGCTGAGTCATTAAAGCTTGAAAACCTTGCGAGAACACGTAAACAAGATATTATTTTTGCTATTTTAAAAGCACACGCTGAAGGCGATAATGATATTTTTGGTGGCGGTGTATTAGAAATATTGCAAGATGGTTTTGGCTTTTTACGCTCAGCCGACTCGTCATATTTAGCCGGCCCAGACGATATTTATGTTTCACCAAGTCAAATACGCCGTTTCAACATGCGTACTGGTGACACCATTCAAGGTAAAATTCGCCCACCAAAGAAAGGCGAACGTTATTTTGCCTTACTTAAAGTCGCTGAAGTAAACTTTGACCGCCCTGAAAATACTCGCAATAAAATCTTATTCGAAAACTTAACACCAATTCACCCAACTGATCGTCTTTCAATGGAGCGCGGAAACGGCTCTACAGAAGATATTACCGCACGTGTTTTAGATTTAGCTTCACCAATTGGTAAAGGCCAACGTGGTTTAATTGTTGCACCACCTAAAGCGGGTAAAACACTTTTATTACAAAATATTGCACAAAGCATTGCTTACAACCACCCTGATGCTGAGTTGATGGTACTACTCATTGATGAGCGTCCTGAGGAAGTAACCGAAATGCAACGCCTAGTACAAGGTGAAGTGGTTGCCTCAACGTTTGACGAGCCAGCAAGTCGCCATGTACAAGTGGCTGAAATGGTAATTGAAAAAGCTAAGCGTTTAGTTGAGCATAAAAAAGACGTAGTTATTTTACTTGATTCAATTACTCGTTTAGCGCGTGCTTATAACACCGTTATTCCATCATCAGGTAAAATTTTAACGGGTGGTGTTGATGCGAATGCGCTACACCGTCCTAAACGCTTCTTTGGTGCCGCACGTAATATTGAAGAAGGTGGTAGCTTAACTATTATTGCTACTGCATTGGTAGAAACTGGCTCTAAAATGGACGAAGTTATTTACGAAGAGTTTAAAGGGACAGGTAACATGGAATTACACCTGTCACGTAAAATTTCTGAAAAACGTGTTTTCCCTGCCATTAATATTAATCGCAGTGGTACTCGTCGTGAAGAGTTAATTACTAAGCCTGATGAACTACAAAAAATGTGGGTTTTACGCAAAGTCGTTCATGAAATGGATGAAATAGGCGCGATAGAATTCCTTATCGATAAGTTAGCAATGACTAAAACTAACGATGAATTTTTTGATTCAATGAAACGTAAGTAATTCAAAAGCTATGTAAGTTAATATAGCCATGCTGTATTGACCGACTGTTTTGCCAATACTTTATTAAACAAAGCCAGTCACATTGACTGGCTTTTTATATTGAAAATATAACGCCTTATGAAATACAGTGATTTAAGAGATTTTATTAATCAACTTGAAAAAATAGGTCAGTTAAAGCGCATTACTGCGCCTATTTCAACACATTTAACAATGACAGAAATTAGTGATAGAACCTTGCGCGCGCAAGGTCCTGCATTGTTATTTGAAAATCCCGTCGATGAACACGGTAAACCGCACGGTATGCCAATTTTAACCAACTTATTTGGCACACCAGATCGTGTGGCGTTGGGTATGGGACAAGATAATGTAAGTGCATTACGTGACGTTGGTAAACTACTCGCTATGTTAAAAGAGCCAGAGCCACCAAGTGGTTTTCGCGATGCTTTAGGTAAAATTCCACTTTATAAACAAGTGTTAAACATGCCGGTTAAGAAAATAAAAAAACCTTTATGTCAGCAAATTGTTTTATCAGGCGATGAGGTAGATCTAACAAAGTTACCCATTCAAACTTGTTGGCCTGGCGATGTTGCGCCTTTAATTACTTGGGGCTTAACTGTTACACGAGGCCCATTTAAAGAGCGTCAAAACTTGGGTATTTATCGTCAACAAGTGCTCAGTAAAAATAAAGTGATTATGCGTTGGTTATCTCACCGTGGTGGAGCATTAGACTTTCAAGAATTTAAAAAAACGAACCCTGGTGAAAAATACCCGGTATCAGTGGCACTTGGTGCCGATCCTGCGACCATTTTAGGCGCGGTAACGCCAGTACCTGATACACTTTCTGAGTATGCATTTGCAGGGTTATTACGTGGTGCTAAAACCGAAGTAGCTAAATCGATTAGTAATGATTTAGAAGTACCTGCAACGGCTGAAATTATTTTAGAGGGTTACTTAGACCCAGAAGAAACCGCACCAGAAGGCCCGTATGGCGATCACACCGGCTATTATAATGAAGTGGATGACTTTCCAGTATTCACAGTAACGCATATTACAATGCGCAAAGATGCTATTTATCACAGTACTTATACCGGCAGACCACCAGATGAACCTGCTATTTTAGGTGTGGCATTAAATGAAGTATTTGTGCCGATTTTGCAAAAGCAATTTCCTGAAATTCAAGACTTTTACTTGCCACCTGAAGGCTGCTCTTATCGCTTAGCGGTAGTGACCATTAAAAAACAATATGCAGGTCATGCAAAACGCGTCATGATGGGGGTTTGGTCGTTCTTGCGACAATTTATGTATACCAAGTTTGTTATTGTTTGCGATGATGATGTTAATGCGCGCGATTGGCAAGATGTCATTTGGGCAATGACTACACGTATGGATCCAAGTCGCGATACGGTACTTATTGAGAATACACCGATTGATTACCTTGATTTTGCTTCACCGGTTTCGGGTTTAGGCTCAAAAATGGGGATGGATGCAACCAATAAGTGGCCAGGAGAAACTGACCGTGAATGGGGCGTTCCTATTGAAATGACACAAGCTGTTAAAGATGAAGTGGATGACCTGTGGGATGAGCTCGCTATTATTCCACCAACAGTATAGACACAACAAAATTAGAGATAAGGTTAACTTAATGAAAACAATTAGCTGTAAAATACAATCACTTAGTTCACTTACGCCACACGTGTTTAAAGTGTTATTAAAGCCAAGTGAAAAAATAGATTTTGTTGCAGGTCAATACTTGAACTTTGTTATGACTGAAAAAGATAAGCGTCCATTTTCAATTGCTAGCTCACCTAATAGCGAATTAATTGAATTGCAAATTGGTGCTTTTGTTGCCGATAGCTACCCAATGCAAGTGATCGACCGTATTAAAGAAAGTGTTGAAAATAATAGCGATGTTACGGTTGAAATGGCATTAGGTAATGCACAATTACGTACAGAAAGCGAACGACCGTTGTTATTACTTGCTGGTGGCACAGGGTTTTCTTACATTAAATCAATGTTTGAATTTTTAGCAGAACAAAAATCACAGCGTCCAGTGCATGTTTACTGGGGTTTGCGTGAAGAAAGCGCTTGTTATGAACTTGCTGAAACGGCGGCGACTATCGCTAAACTACCTAACGCGACTTTTGTACCTGTTGTTGAGCATGCTACTGATAGCTGGCAGGGTAGAACGGGTTTAGTACACCAAGCTGCTATGAATGATATTGCTAGCTTTGAAGGGTACGATATTTACCTTGCGGGTCGTTTTGAAATGGTTGGCGCCATTCGAGGCGACTTTGTTGAACACGGCGCTTCTTTAGAGCATATGTATGCTGATGCCTTTGCGTTTATTTAAATAAAAGGGTGCTGACTCGTGAATTGAAATATAGCTAGATGACTTGTTCTTTTAAACTGAGCTTGGGATATTTAGTTATATTTTAGGATAAAGCTGGGGGGAAGTGTGATAACTCAGGAGAGTAAGGCAAATAATTCTGCCTCGTTAACCTATAAAATAACAACCAATAAAGCTGAAATGAACAATGATGCGGTTCATAGCTATTTATCCCGCTCTTATTGGGCGAAAAATATTCCTAAAAGCGTTGTTAAAACAGCGATAGAAAACTCGTTATGTTTTGCAGTACTTGCGATTATTCAGGGGAAAAGCACACAAGTCGGTTTTGCAAGAATGATCACCGATTATGCAACGGTGGCTTATCTTGCGGATGTTTATATTTTAGAAGAACATCGCGGTCAAGGCTTAAGTAAAAAGCTGATGGCTGAAATTATTCAGCATCCTAAGTTGCAAGGATTACGGCGTATGCTACTTGCGACATCAGACGCTCATGGTTTATACCAACAGTTTGGCTTTAAGGCACTCGCTAGCCCTGAAATATTTATGGAGCTATGGACACCTAATATTTATCAGGTAAGCTAGGCACCGCGAGTGAGCAGCTTCTTATTTATAGTTTATTAGCTTTCAACCAAATCTCGTTTGCGGCTTGATATTGCTCTTGTGCTGTAAGGGCTTGTGCTAGCGCCGCCAAGTCTTGTTTATCGTATTGCACGCCATAACTTTCTTCTTCAAGCTTAATCAAGCTACGTAGGGCTTTTTCGGCCATAGAATATTGTCCGCTGTGTAAGGCTAAATGTCCTAAATAGCTTAACCACTTACCACTATGAATGTTGCCGTGCAATTTCTTCTGCGCTAATACGATAAGTTCATCGGCTTGTTTAATAGGAAAGTTACGTACTTGTTTTAATAGCTCAGCACTTGGTGATTTTTTCAATAATGGCAGCAGCACTTTGGTTAGCGGTGTAATTACATTATGCTCTGCCAGTACCTGACAATAAGTAAATAAAATGCTTTGATGTTGTTTGAGTTTACGGCTAACTTGTTGCCAATTTGATTCTAATTGCGCTTGTCCTTTTGTTGACATACTGTGTTTAAACCAGCCGTAATAAGCCTTTTTTTCCCATGTCTCAACCACTTGTGACGTTAGTTCTTTTTTCTTGTACGCAGTATTTAAATGGGTAATAGCACTTTCAAAGCGCTGTTCAGTTAAACATAAATCTATTTCTAAGCTTAATAAGCGAGCGTCATGACCAATGAGTTTATGATGCTCGTCAATTAATGCTCGGGCTTTAGCATTGGCTTCGGCTTTTTTCTGATTCATTAATAGCTTAATTTTTACAATGACACTTTCTAACCCAAGCTCTTTAAGGTGCATTTTTTCTTTTTCTAACAAGGTAAGATAGTGGTTAGTGTTATCTTCTAAACCTTGTTTTTCAGCCGCAGATGCTGCCAGTAAGTATGCGCTTTGTTTGCGCTTAGAAGGGGCGGCACTTTTCGAAAACAATTGCTCTGCTTGTGCGTAATCTTCTAGCACGTATGCAGCTAAACCTTTATTAAAATTAGCAATGCCACGACGTTGTCCAGCAAAAGCTATTTTGCGCCAACCGCTGAAGCTAAACGCCACACCATGGTGCAATATTTTATAAGTGATAAAACCAAGTACGGTAATTAACGTTAACCAAAAAATGGGCGTATAAGCAGTAAACTCATAAATATAACCGCCAATAGACACAACAACATAACCCGGATCATCAATGAGAAAAGAACTTAGCGCGATAACTCCAAATACGATAAGTAAAATAATGATTAAACGAATCATAACGTACCCTCATCGTTAGCTGCGTCTGCTTTTATTGCTTCAGGCTCAACTTGTTCTGGCTCTGGTGCAACAGCTGACTCATTCAACAGTTGTTTAATTGCGGTTAATGAATCTAAATGACTAGGGTAGTTATAATCAATAACATGCTTTTTAGCCGCTTCTACCGCACTATAGAAGTTTTGGTTAACCGTCGAGGTCATATCAAAAAATTGCTTAAGCCACTCTTGAATATCGAGTAATGTTTGTTTATATATTTCTGGTTTATGTTCGCTAGCTGACCATTGGGCAAGCTGTATTTTTAAACTTAAATTTTGTTTTAAGTTTTGCTGCTGTCCTGGTGCCATTAAAGGCTCTATGTTGCCGGTGCGTCGACGTACTACGATAAAGTCGTTAAAAAATCGCTGCCACGTTTTTCCTAGGTTACTTTGCCAATCACTAATATCGTTTGATAATTCAAGATCTTGTTTGGTGAATGCGTCGTTTGCTTGAGGGACATTAACTTTAGCTAACGGTAATGATGCAACTTGTTTATTTAATGCCATTAAATGCAAAATAGCGTTTTGAGTATCAAGTGTTGGCATTAAGGCTAATGCTTCAATATCTTGGCGAATTAACGAACGTATGGGTAAAAATTTTGGTTGTTTTAACTCTTCAAGACGGCTATCTGCTTCTTTCAGTAAACTAATTGCAGCGCGAGTATCTTGTTCTAACCACATAGTTCTTGCTGCTACACGAATTAAGTACTCACTTTCGTGAATTAACCAGTCACTTGGATCTCGCTGTTTAAGGCTTTTTTCTAGTCGTGTAATTTTATCGTTAAATTGCGCTAGTTCAGCTTGGTTAGCGGCCTGATTTTGTTGGTTGTATTGCTGTAATTGACGACTAAATTCTTGTTGCTGTTTTTGCAATTGAGTTTGCAGTTGCTGTGAAAGCGCAGTACCAAGAGAGCTTTCTAATTGTTGCTTATGGTCTTGCAATGCTTGTGTGGTTTGGGCATTTTGGTTGGTTGCATGCAATGATGATTGCTGTTCTTGCCAAAAATAATGGCCAACTGATGCCGCTATACTAAGCAAGGCAATGAGTAAGGCGAAAATAGCCAGTTTTGATATTTTTTGTTTTGGTGTGACAGCACTTCGACTTGGTTGTACTGTACTCGCGGCAGGTTTTTTATCTGCTGTTTTAGTCTTAGCTGTAGTTCTTTGTTTTGATTGATTTTTTTCTGGTGAGGTTGACGATTGAGCGGTGTTAGTTTTATTTTCAACAACCAGTGTTTTTTTATCAGTAGCGCTGTCACTAGCTTTACTTTGAGTCGGTTTATCTTTATCTAACATAATTTAATTCCATCGTTAGTTAAGCTACAGAGTACTTACATGGTGTTTTTCTGTAATTGCTTGAGTGCATCGCATATTTTTTGGCTATTTGCACCTTGGCTATTGATTACTTGGCGTAAGCCTAAGTGCTTAGCATTATCGGCAATGCGTTGGCTAACCACGACCCAAACACACTGTTCACGCCAAAAACTGTTTTGCTCATCATTATCGTCAATGAGTTTTACTAATGTAGTTAATATATCGTTACTTGTGGCGACAATACAGTTTATTTTATTGCTTTTCCAACGTGTTAGTTGTTTTTGTGACAAGGTTTTCCATACGCGTTGATAGCTTTCAATGTAATGAAGGTCAGCGCCACGTGCCGTTAAAGTATTGGCAATATGTTCTCGGCCACCATTACCGCGAAAAATAACGACTTTTTTATTGGCTACGTTTTGTAGTTCAGGTAGTTGTAATAAGCCTTCGCTTGTTTCGGCTAAAGGTGCTTGCGGCGATAATACATTTTCAATACCTAAGCGCTCTAATGCGACTTGGGTTGCTTGACCCACAGCAAAAAATTGTATGCTTTTATTCGTTAACGTTAATACTGATGTTAATGGGTAACAAGCATCAGTATAGGCTACCGCAGGTGCACTGACAAAAATGACAATATCAACATCAGCCATTACAGCGTTAATGTCTGCTGTGGTTGCACTGGCTTTATAATCAAATAATGGTTGAATAAAGCTGCCAATGTTTACTGTTTGTAACTGTGCGGCGAGCTGTTCTGATTTTTCTTGAGGCCGAGTTAACAATACCGTTAACTCGGTTGTTGCTGTTGTGGGTAGCATATCAATGATTACGCGTCGTTATCGGCATACACTTTTTCGAGTATTTTGTCGGCGCCACGACTTAACAACACTTGTGCAAGTTGCTCACCTAAAGCTTCACCTTGGGCTACGGGGCCAGATATTTCGCTTTCAATTAATTCGCTTCCGTCAACTGCGCCCACTAAACCTCTTAGGTATATAGTGCTGTTATTTTCGCCTTGTAAAATAGCGTAACTACCAATAGGTACCTGACAGCCACCTTGTAGTGCTTTGTTCATTGCGCGCTCAGCCAAAACGCGGGCACGTGTAATAGCACACTCTAGTGGTGCCAATAATGCTTTTATATTTGCATCGTCACTACGACACTCAATACCTACAGCGCCTTGCCCATTAGCAGGCAACATTTCTTCAGGCTCAATATACTGGCTAATACGGTCGCTCATTTTTAAGCGAATAAGCCCAGCAGAGGCCAGAATAATGGCGTCATACTCGCCGTTATCTAATTTACTTAAGCGGGTGTTAACATTGCCGCGTAAATCACGAATATCTAAGTCGGGGCGTTTTGCCTTTAACTGACATTGACGTCGTAAACTTGAAGTACCAACAATGGCACCTTGCGGTAATTCACTTAAATTTTTATAAGTATTTGAAACAAAAGCATCACGAGGGTCTTCACGTGGACAAATAACTTCTAAACCTAAGCCTTCAGGAAAGTCTACTGGTACATCTTTCATTGAATGTACGGCAATGTCTGCACGATCTTCAAGCATTGCTACTTCAAGCTCTTTTACAAACAAACCTTTACCGCCTACTTTTGCTAACGGTGTGTCTAGAATAATGTCGCCTTTAGTGGTCATTGGCACTAACTCAACAGCAATATCAGCATGAAAGTGCTCTAACTGTGCTTTAACATATTCGGCTTGCCATAAAGCAAGAGCACTTTTACGGGTCGCAATGCGTACGGTGGTATTTGTCATGTATGTTTCCAGTGTTCTGTGTATTTAATCTATTATTGAGCTATTCTTCAGCGCTTAATGTTACCGAAACCTCGGCTTGTGTACTTACCGCGCTTGATAAAAACTGCCAAAATTCTTCACCACCACGTTTATCTATCCATTGTTCGTTTTCAAGATGAAAGTGATGACCATTAAACTTGGTCGCGACCCAGATTTCGTGCAAGGGTGCTTGTTTGTTAATAATGATTTTTGTGGTGTTTTTAAAGGTAAGCGTCAGTAGTCCGCTAACACCTTCATAATCAATGTCGACACCGGTATTTTCAATTGCTTCTTCGACAGCAAGTAATAATTCATCGGTGATTAGGTTATATTGACTATCGTTCATTGTTTATCCTTTCCTGGGTGGCAAAGCTTGCCAAACAGATAATGTCTTTAAGTTCGCTAAAGCATGTGAGTATAATAGCAATCAGATAAAATAAATACCTGTTAAGTTAAGCAAAAAAGCTTGATTGAAACGACTTTCATGGCAGAAATGGCAAATTATGCAAAACAAATCCTTAAATTTTGTGCTTTTGGTGACATTTTTAATGCTGACACTCTTGTCTGGGTGCGGTGCTAAAGGTGATTTATATCAAACTCCTGCGCCTGAGGCGGTTGAAAATAACGAAGATGTTGATGAGAGTACCACCAAGAATAAGCAACCTGTTGAAACCCCAGTAAAGAAGTCACCGTAATGTTAGTAAACTTTTCAAAAATGCATGGCTTGGGTAACGACTTTTTAGTGCTTGATAATGTCACACAAAATGTTTATTTATCGAAAGAGCAAATTATGCAGTTTGCTGATAGAAACTTTGGTGTTGGCTTTGATCAACTGTTAGTAGTTGAGCCGCCTTATGATCCCGATTTAGACTTTCATTACCGTATTTACAATGCCGATGGCAGTGAAGTAGGGCAGTGTGGTAATGGCGCTCGTTGCTTTGCTAAGTTTGTGCGTATGAAAGGTTTATGCAATAAGCATAAAATTAAAGTGTCGACCAGCACGGGCAAAATGAATTTGCACATTGAGCGCGACGGTAATATTTCGGTGACTATGCCAGTACCACAATTTGAACCGGCTAAAATTCCGTTTACTGCGCAAAAAACAGAAGGTACCTATATTTTACGTAGCGATAGTGAAACTGTGTTATGTGGCGCAGTGTCTATGGGTAATCCTCACTGTGTGGTAACCGTTGACAGCGTACTTGATGCGCCCGTTGAACAGTTAGGTTACGAGTTATCAACTCACGAGCGTTTTCCTGAAGATGCCAATGTTGGCTTTATGGAAATAGTTGCTCCCAATTATATTAAATTACGGGTTTATGAGCGAGGCGCGGCTGAAACATTAGCCTGTGGCAGTGGGGCTTGTGCTGCTGTGGCTATTGGCCAAATGCAGAAAAAACTCGCTAAACAAGTCACGGTAGAATTACCCGGTGGAAAATTACGAATTTTTTGGCAAGGCCCAGGTCACCCGGTAAAAATGTCGGGGCCAGCGGTGCATGTCTTTGATGGTCAATTATCAATTTAGATAATACCCCTATAATTATTAATAGCAGTGACTAATAGAAAGAATAACTATGAATGATGTAAACGATATACAGCAAAGTATTAATGCCGACGAAATACCGTTAACAGATGAGTTGGTACTCACTTACTTGCAAGATAACCCTGAATTTTTTAATCGTAATCCAAGCTTAATGAGTGGTTTGCGTTTACAAGATGAGCAACGAGGCACTGTTTCTTTAGTTGAGCGACAGCAGCAGCAATTGCGTGTAAAGGTACACGGCTTAGAAGATGAAATTACGCAGTTAATGTCGGTTGCTAATCATAACGAACAATTGTTCTCACTTTATAGTGATTTATATTTACGTTTACTTGATTGTCAAAGTGCGGGTGAGTTACTTGATTGCTTACACCAAACTACCACTGAATTATTATCATTGTCGGCGTTTAAGTTATGGCTAGTTGATAGCAGCACGGCAGGTATATCGCACCATTGCTTATCTGAAAATGATTGTACCGGTGTAATGCAAAACCGCTTAACACACGAAGAATATTACTTTGGTCGTTTACAAGCGAGCGAACAAGCGCTGATTTTTTCTCAGCAATGCACGGGATCAGTGGTATTAATTAAGCTGGTACATGATGAAAAAACCTTAGGATTTTTAGCGATTAGCAGCAAAGATGCCCATCACTTCGATCCTCGTATGGATACACTATTATTGAGCCAGTTTAAGCGCTTAGTCGCTAAACTATTAATGCAGCACTTAGCTTTACCTACCGCTTAGAGACCAATTATTAATGCAGTTTTATCGCCGTTTAAATACTTTTAAAGCCATTAGTTTTGACCTTGATGATACCCTTTATAACAACAAGCCCATCATGATCGCTATTGAGAAAAAAATGGTGAGCTATTTCGATGACTTGTTAAATACTGGTGTTACTGAAAAAACCGTGTTTAACCGCCGTTATTGGGCGCAATATCGCGATGCAGCGATTAAGAAGTCGCCCGATATCACGCATGACGTGGTGGCACTACGCTATGAAAGTTATCGCTTGGGGTTATTAGATCGTAACTTTGATGACACAACAGCTCAACAGCAAGCAAAAGCGGCATTAGATTATTTTATTGAGTTACGTAGTGACTTTAGTGTACCGCAGGCAAGTATTGATTTGCTTGCAACGTTAAGTCAACATTACCCGTTGGTGTCGATTAGTAACGGTAATGTTGATACCAAAGCCTTAGGCATAGATCAGTATTTTATCCATATTTACCATGCCGGCTATCAGCCTGAAGAGTTTATACAGCAGCATCAGCAACAGGGCGAATTACTCAAACAAAAACCCGAAACTGATATGTTTGATCGCGTTTGTCAGCAACTTAATATTTTACCTAGCGAATTATTGCATGTCGGAGATTGTGGCTTAGCTGATATTCATGGTGCCCTTGAAGCAGGCTGTCAAACCGTGTGGCTACCACATTACGGCGTGGGTAAAGCACTAAAGCAGTTACCGCATATTGAACTAAATGATGTGTGCGAATTAACGCGATTGCTTAACTACTAGCATTCACTATTTTATGCATGTTTTACTAATGCTAATCTACTGTATATAATAACAGTTTTTCGTAAGGCTTTACCATGAAAAGAGCCTCAACAAACCTAATGACTAAGTAAGCTTGCAACAAATAAATACCATAACAGCGGCCACTTTTACGCAAGGTTAGCCCAATCACAGACCAAAATTTAAGGCTTTTCTCCCTATGGATGTTTCAGAACTACTCGACTCTCTTAATGACAGACAACGTGATGTTGTTGCCGCACCAAAGCAAAATATG
This sequence comes from Colwellia asteriadis, assembly GCF_039523295.1. NCBI lineage: Bacteria > Pseudomonadati > Pseudomonadota > Gammaproteobacteria > Alteromonadales > Colwelliaceae > Colwellia > Colwellia asteriadis. The sequence goes on from NZ_BAAAFA010000002.1 coordinate 109,736, forward strand.
TTGGTGTTAGCGGGGGCAGGATCAGGTAAAACTCGTGTGTTAGTACAGCGTATTGCTTGGTTGATGAAAGTTGAAAACGTCTCTCCTCATAGTATTTTAGCGGTAACGTTTACCAATAAAGCCGCAGCTGAAATGCGTGCTAGGGTTGAGCAAACCGTTGATGGTAATACTCATGGCATGTGGATTGGCACTTTCCATGGGCTAGCGCATCGTTTGTTGCGTATGCATTTTCAAGAAGCTAAATTACCGCAAAGCTTTCAGGTATTAGACAGTGACGACCAAATTCGTTTGGTTAAACGTATTGTTCGTTCATTAGAATTAGACGAGAAAAAATGGCCACCTAAACAGTTTGTGTGGTACATCAATGGCAAAAAAGATGAAGGCTTACGTCCACAGCATATTGATGCACAGTTTGACCCAAGTGAAGAGCTGTTTGTGAAAGTATATAAAGCCTACCAAGACACCTGTGACCGTGCAGGTTTAGTCGATTTCGCCGAATTATTGTTACGTGCACATGAGTTGTGGCTGCATAACCCAGAATTACTGTCACATTATCAACAGCGTTTTGCTCATGTACTGGTGGATGAATTTCAAGATACCAACGCTATTCAATATGCGTGGTTAACTATGCTAGGTAAAGCGCAAAGCAAAGTGATGATTGTTGGCGATGATGACCAATCAATTTATGGCTGGCGTGGCGCAAAAATTGAAAATATTGAACGATTTTTAGCAGAGTACAATGATGCCCAAACGATACGATTAGAGCAGAACTATCGCTCGACCGCTAATATTTTGAATGCGTCGAATAAATTGATTGGCAATAACAGCAACCGTATGGGTAAAGAGCTGTGGACTGATGGCGATGCCGGCGAGAAAATTTCAATTTATACAGCCTTTAATGAAATTGATGAAGCACGCTTTATTGCTGGACGCATTAAACAATGGCGTGATAACGGTGGCAAGTTAGATGAGGTAGCGATTTTATACCGCTCTAATGCACAATCACGTTTACTTGAGGAAGCCTTATTACAAGGGCAGTTACCGTATAGAATTTACGGCGGTCAGCGCTTCTTCGAACGTCAAGAAATTAAAGATGCGCTAGCGTACTTACGCTTAATTAATAATCGTGATGATGATGCGGCTTTTGAGCGCATTATTAATACACCAACGCGCGGTATTGGTAACCAAACCGTGGCAATTATTCGCGATGCGGCACGAGGTGCTGAAACTACGTTATGGCAGGCCTGTCAGCAAATGCTGCAAGCAGAGCAGCTGAAAGGGCGTAGCGCTAAAACGATTACCAGCTTTATTAACTTAATTGATCAACTAGAAGATGACAGCGGCAATTTAGATTTAGACCAACAAGCTAACTTAGTGATTAATCAAAGTGGCTTAAAGGCAATGTACCAAGCCGAAAAAGGCGAGCGTGCAGCGCAGCGTATTGAAAACTTAAATGAGCTAGTCACAGCGTGTCAAACCTTTGAAAGTGATCCAGAGTTACTGGAAGAACAAACACCGTTAACTTCATTTTTAACGCATGCAGCGTTAGAGTCAGGTGAGTCGCAAGCAGATGAATATGAAGCGGCTGTGCAACTAATGACCATGCACTCAGCGAAAGGCTTAGAATTCCCATTAGTCTTTATTGCAGGTCTAGAAGAAGGCATGTTCCCATCACAACAATCGGTTGAAGAAATAGGTCGTTTAGAAGAAGAGCGACGTTTATGCTATGTCGGCATGACAAGGGCGATGAAAAAGCTATACTTATGTCATGCAGAAAGTCGCCGCCTTTACGGACAAGAAAAATATCATAAAGCGAGTCGCTTTTTACGTGAGTTACCAGAAGAATGCGTTGAAGAAATACGTATGCAAAGCCAAGTATCACGACCTAAAAATGTTGGCAAGTTTTCAAATACTATAACCTTAGAAACCTTTGAAAACACAGGGTTCAAATTAGGGCAAAATGTTAAGCATGCTAAATTTGGTGAAGGCGTTGTACTTAACTATGAAGGTAGTGGCGCGCAAAGTCGTATTCAAGTGAACTTTGCAGACGTAGGTAGTAAATGGTTAGTTGTTGAGTACGCTAACCTACAAGCAATATAGTCGATATGTAATAACTACACTTCGGCACTATTATTTATTCGAGGTAAATATGTCACAAAGATTGTTAGTTGTAGAAGACAGTAAACCCATTGCTACGGTAATTAAACAAATAGCCCGTTCTTTGAAGTATGAGGTTGTGGTAGCGACCAGTCTAGCAGAAGTTGAAGAGTTACTGTCTCACGATAATGACTTCTTTGTGGCAACCATTGATTATTCTTTACCTGATGCTCTTGATGGTGAAGCCATTGCCTGTGTCTTATCACATGGTATTCCTGGCGTGGTTATTACCGGGAAAATGGACGATGACACTCGTCAAAAAATTCTTGCGCAGCCAGTTATTGACTATATCCCTAAAGAAAATAGCCAAGCTTTTTTATACTTAAAACGCATTTTACATTGGCAACAAACCAATGGTGACAACGCAATTTTGGTGGTTGATGACTCATCTGCGGCGCGTAATCATATTGTTGAGTTATTAAAACGTCGTAATTTTGTGGTGCATACCGCTAACAATGGTATACAAGCGCTGGAAAAATTAGCGCAGCATAAAAATATAAAAATGGTGATTACCGATCTAGAAATGCCTGAAATGGGTGGTATTGAATTAACCAATGAAATACGTAAAAAGTATTCGCGCGAGCAGCTTGCCGTTATTGGTATTTCAGGGGCAAGTAATGGCATTCATTCGGCTCGTTTTATTAAAAATGGTGCTGATGATTTCTTACGTAAACCATTTTGTCCGGAAGAATTTTATTGCCGTATTACGCAAAACATTGAAAGTTTAAATAATATTGCAAAAATTCAACATGCGGCAAATACCGACTATTTAACAGACCTTTCGAACCGTAGATCCTTTTTCCGCAGTGCTGAGCAGCGTGTTGTTGAGTATGTTAAGCGTAAAGTCCCGTACGTATTAGCCATGATAGACATAGATCACTTTAAGAAAGTGAACGATAACTATAGTCATGAGGCAGGTGATCAGGTTTTAAAAGTTATTGCATTATATATGCGTAAACATTTTGGTGCCGGTTTAACAGCGCGTTTAGGCGGTGAAGAATTTTCGGTGTTATTACATGGTGTAGATACTGACCAACTTTATAATAAACTTGATGATTTTAGACGAGAAATAGCCGTCGCTTCAATGCCGATAGGTGAGGAGCATATATCTACTAGTGTTAGTATTGGCGTGGTATTCGATAGTAGTGAAAGTTTATCACAGCAAATTAACTTGGCTGATAGTGCCTTATATGTCGCCAAAGAAAATGGCCGTAATCAAATAACAATATCAGGGGCAGAAGAAGAGTAAACACCTTGTTAAACAATGTAGTTTTTATTGCTTGTTAAATAGCCCAAATACTCGATAAACAATAAAAACTACGCTTTTATCTATTAAGCCATTTTGGCTCGCTTCATCGTTTTCCACGAGTCTAGGCTATATAAAGCCAATGCTGCCCAAATACAAATAAAGGTCATCAACTCAGCAGGTTTTATTTGCTCTTGATAATAAAACGTTGCCAGTAAAAACATAATACTAGGGCCCATATATTGAAAGAAGCCTAACGTAGATAAGTTTAAGCGCTTAGCTGCGGCAGTAAAGCACAATAAAGGTGCGGTAGTCACTAACCCAACAACAATTAATAGCGCATTAAGGTTCAAACTATTATTGAACATGTTACTGGTATCACTATCAACGAAGAACCACCAAAAAATAATGGCAACGGGTAGCATTAATAGTGACTCAATCAGCAGGCCGATAAACGAGTCTATTTGCATTTTCTTTCTAATCAAACCATAAAATGCAAAGCTACTTGCGAGTGCCAGCGAAATTATTGGTAAAGTGCCTAAGACGACTAATTGTATTAATACGCCCACGAAAGCTAAAGCAACAGCAATCAGCTGATTATTACGTAAACGCTCCTGAAAGAAAATCACGCCTAACAGCACGTTAAACAAGGGGTTAATGTAATAACCTAAGCTGGCATCAAGCATATGATTGTTATTGACAGCCCAGATAAATAAAAACCAATTAACCGCGAGCAAACTTGCAGATAAAGCGAGCTTGGCAATAATTTTCGGTTGCTGGCAAGCATTGATAAACTGGGGTAACTTTTTCATTACCACAACCAGTAACAGTAAAAAGACACTCGACCATAAAATACGGTGAATTAATATTTCACCGGGGGCAATATCGGTTAATAATTTGAAATAGATGGGCGCAAAGCCCCACATCACATAAGCGCTTACGGCATTAATGTAGCCGCTGCGGTTATTATCTGATGTAGATAATGTGGAAGGAGAACTCATTGTTTTTGTCGAAATAAAGGCAATACACCAAGCTATAATAGCATGCTATCAATCAGCTATAACGCTTATACCAAAAATAAACTCACCAGTGCTAATAATGCAGGTAAGCCTTGAATCAGCAGAATGTTCTTTTTCACTGAAAAACCGCCGTATAAAGCCGCCACCAAAACACAAGAAAGGAAGAATATTTTGAGCTGAAGAGCAAAAAATGGCTCCGGGTGTAATAAAGACCAGAGTAGCCCGACCGCTAAAAAGCCATTATAAAGCCCTTGGTTAGCGGCCATTTTTTTTGTGATTGCGACGTTTTCTGGGGCTATACCGAATATTTTTCGTGTTCGTGGTTTAGTCCATAAAAACATTTCTAACACCAGAATATATAAATGTTCAAGTGCGACTATAGCTACTAACAACGTTGATAAATATTCCATAATATTTGACCTGTTTAAAAAATGGGTAGCTTTAGCTTAATCACTTTGTAAAGCGTCAATAGGATTTAACTTTGATGCTTTAATTGCAGGATAAACGCCAAAAGTTAAACCGACAATAGCACAAATGCTAAACGACAGTACAATTGCGCTAATAGACCACGATACTGCCCATTGTGAATACATGGCAATTAGTTCTGAAAGCGCAATGCCAAAAACAACACCGAGAATGCCGCCTAAAATAGAAATGGTGAAACTCTCAGCAATAAACTGTACTTGAATGTCTTTTTGCGTAGCGCCAATAGCGCGTAGCAATCCTATTTCTTTGGTGCGCTCTAATACAGTCGCAAGCATAATATTCATAATGCCGATGCCGCCCACTAACAGTGAAATACCAGCAACGCATGACATAACAATATTAAAAATTTGCTGGGTTTGCTTTTGTTGGGCAAGTAATGCCGCAGGTACTACTAAATTGTAATCGTCTACTTCATTATGGCGTCGATTTAATAAATGACTAACCGCTTTGGCTGCGGCAATAGCGTCTACACTTTCCTCTAATTTTATTTTAAGGCTAGTGACTTCACTTGCCAAAGGTGAACTGGCGAATTTATGCATTGCTGTTTTTAGTGGGATAAATACTTGGTTTTGATCACCGCCGAGTTTGATACCTTGGAATTCTTCTTTTTTAAGGTATGGTGACGCTAAAACGCCAACAACATCAAACCACAAATGATTTATTTTGATTTTATTACCGACAGCGTCACCCATAGGAAAAAGCTGCTTAGCAGTTGATGAGCCTAATAGTGCAACTTGAGAAAATTGATTATTGTCTTGTACATTAAGTAATCTCCCAGCAGTTAAGCTAAATTGAGATAATTCAAAAAAGCTTGGGCTCACCCCTACCGCTTCACCATCACTTTTGCCTTGGGCGCTAAAAATAGTGTAGGTGTCAATAAGCTTTTGCGCGCTGTATTGGCTCACAAAAGGCAGTGATTTAGTAATAATGTCGCCATCGCGAATGGTTAAACCACTGGAATGTTTACGCTGTTCTTGCAGCTCTTTATCATCAAAAGTTTTTCCCTCAATAATAATGTTGTGTAAGCCCATGGTATTGATCATTTTCATGGCCTCACGTTCGGCGCCTTCGCCTATATTTAACATGGCAATAACGGCGCCAACACCAAATATCATACCTAATAAGGTCAATAATGTGCGTAGCTTGTGCTCTCTCAGCTCAGCAAAAGTATCGATTAATAACGCTAAGTACTTCATCTAGTTTTTGTCCTTATCAGTTAGCGCAATTTGCTGATTTTTGGTTAAGCCGGTAATCACCTCAACATGACTCAAACTGGCTTCGCCTAAAGTGACAGGCTGTACCAAAAAGTCGTTATTTTGGTAAAGATAGACATAGGTTTGGTTCTTCTTAGAAAAAACACTTTGCAGAGGGATAAGCAGTTTATTCTTAGACTTAGCGATAATAATATTGGCATCTATTTTACTGCCAGGCATAAATAGCGCGGTATTTTGTGTGGCTAAGTTCACAATCACTTCAAAGTATTTTTGAGGGTCGCCACGCTTAATTGTTTTAGGAAAAGGTGCAACAGACTCAACAGTACCTTGAAAAACTTGCTCGCTATATGCATTTAAATGAAAAGTGACGGCTTTATCTTTAGTTAATGACAACGCTTCATTTTCTAATACAAATACTTTTGCTTTCATGACTGTAATGTCGGGCAGTTCAGCAATTTTTTGCCCTGGCCATAATGGCTGGCCTTCTCTTACTTTTTCACCACGCCAATTGGCTTTATATACTAGTAAACCATCATGGGGTGCTTTTACTTCTAATTGCGATAGGCTGCTATCGAGTTGTGATAGTTTGTCGCTTTGCTGCTGCTCTTGCATTTTTAATAAGCTCATATCCCCTTTAGAGCTATCGCCAAAGCGATCATTTTGCCAGTGTAAATGTTCGCGTTTAGTACTGAGATAGGCGAGGTTTTGCAGTGAGTCGATAATATCTAATTTAGAGCGAATTCGGACATCATCTATTGAAAATTGCTCAGCAAAAGACTCTTCTTTATTCACTATACCAATGTCTTTATTAATATTATTTTGCTCTAAAGCAAGTTTTGCCTGCATTTCAATAATATCTTGCTGGGTTAAGGCTTGTTTGTTTTTATGATGTTCGCTACTTAATTGCATTGCTTCGCCATCAAAGCGGGCAATGACATCACCGGTTTTTACGGTTGAAAATTCAGGGGCTAACCAAGCAATCATTTGTACGCCGTTATTTGACATAGGGGCGCTAATAACCGTTGAGGTATCAGCAAATAATTCGCCTTTAGCCGGTACCGTAATAAGGTGCTCTTTTTCTGTTACGGTATAAAGTATTGGGGTGTCTTCTGGTTCACTGCAAGCAACGATATTGCCAGCAAGCAATAACGCCATCAATACTCGTGTGATACGGTGTTTTTTGTAAGCACTGGTGAGTTGAAATACAGCTTGTTTAATAAGGCTTGTGAAAATAATCATAATGCAACCGTATCTCCTAGTGTAACACCTGACTTTATAACAACTTTTTGTTCAAGTACTGCTGAAGTTTCAATAAGAGCTTCGGTTTGGTTGAAGGCATTAATAATAGTGACACTAGACTGATTATTAGTGGTTTTTATTGATGAGATAGGTAAGGTGAGTGCGTTTTCAATAACCTGGGTAATTATCTCAACACGGGCGACCATACCTGGTCGCATAGCCGCGATATCATCAGCCGAAATGTTATTATCTAAGGCAATGGTAGTATCAAAAATTCGACGCTTATCGCGTGTCGATTTATCTCTAAAAACACTGGCTAATTTAACGATTTCTCCTTGAAAGCTTTGTTCTTGCACGCTATCTATGGTGATTTTAACTTTTTGCCCGAGGGCTATTTTTCCACTGTCTGGCTCTGAAATTTGCGCTTTGAGCTGTAATTCATCGGCAACGGCAAGCTCAATAACAGGTTGTCCAAATTGAATGCTTTCACCTTTTGCGGGTTTTTCTCCTTGCCAGTTGGCAATATAAATAACCATTCCATCCATTGGGGCTTTTACTTGCAGACGTTCAATGTCACGTTGTAAAACAGCCGACTCTGCAGTTAATCGCTCAACTTTAGCAGTGGCTATTTTTAGGTTAAGTAAAGTATTGGTGCGATGAAATTTGAGCTTTTCTTTTGCAAGAAATAAATCATTGGTAGCGATGGTAAAATCAATTTCAGATTTTTTTCTATCGTTAACTGAACGGCTATTATCAATAATTTCGGCTCTGCGTTTCGCTTTTTCAAATTCCATTTGCATTTCGGCTAACGCTAACACCAGTGTTTTTTCATTCGCAGATTCTTGAAAGGTTTTATTTTCTAATTCTTGTTTAGCTTGTTTTAGCTCGGCATTTTTATCAATAAGTAAATCGGAAACTTTTTTGCTATCAAAGGAAACGAGTAAGTCTCCTTTTTTTACTTCACTGTTTTCGGGAATAATTTGCTGTATTTGGTATTGCCACATACGCTTTACTGACGGAGGTGAGATCAAAGCGGTTTTCTTTGATTCTACTTCAGCGCTTGTGGTTACTGTAAGTTCTACCGTTTCTTGCTTTACGTTTATGGTAGCAACTTGTTCGCAGCCACTTAACGCTAATAGTGAAGCAATTAATAGCCCAGATAAACGGACTTGTTTGGCCATTAATTTCATGATTGCTTTTCCTGTAGTTCAAGTAATGCACTCATACCGGGTAGTGGCGTAATGTTGCCGGTGTTGCTAAAAGTAAATACAGTACGATAATAAACATCATTTCCCCACTCTTTACGTTCTTCTGGCTGAGTTGATATCTCAGTAAGTTTGGCTGAAAAGGTACTTGCAGGGAAAGCATCAAAAGTGAGGCTCGCACTGTCGCCTAATTGTATTTTTTTATAATCGACTTCATGTACCCAAGCTTCAATAAACAGATCTTTTAATGATGGAATTTCTGCTATTTTCCATGAAGGTTGCGCGGTCATACCGACGAACACCTTTTCGCCATTCCAAGGATGAGTACCGTAAAGTACTGGTCCGCTGCGTTGCGCATAACCACTCATTTGGGTAAGCTTTATTCGGTTATATTCAAGTTGCTGCAACTCGCGTGTTATTTTTAATTTTTGCTTGGTAATAGCGACGTCATTTTTGATTTGAGTACGCTGATATGATTCTTTTGCTTTGAGGTTATCAACTAAAGCTTTCTCGAAGTTTAATTGATTTGTTTCAAACTCAAATTGACTGAGAAACTCTTCGGTAATGGCTGCATCAATACGAGCTTTATCTAATAGTAATGCGGTACGTTTGGCGGCAAATTCGGCTTCCAGTAAGTCTTGTTTAGCTTGACTGGTAATGCGGTGTAACTCTTCTTGTGCGGTGATTAAGTTGACTTCACCTTGTTCTATTGCTGATTGGATAGAGCCACTGTCAAAAACAATAACTAAATCACCTTTTTTGGCAATTTCGCCTTCAGGTAGCATCCACTGTAATTGCACACGCCAGTTATCGGTTTTAGGGGCGTAAAATGTTTGGTTGTCAGCCGCATTTATACGTCCAGAAAGCAGTAGCTTTTGCTCCGCATTACTGACCAAGCTTAATAATATTAACGAGGCGCTTAGTAAAAGAGTTATTGTTTTACGCATGTTTTATCCTCAATAACATGACCATCTTTCATGCGAATAATACGGTTAGCATACGCGGCAATGTCTTCTTCGTGCGTTACCATAATAATAGTTTGGCCTTGTTGGTGTAGTTTACAGAGTAAGTCCATAATTTCGTGGGAGGTTTTTGAATCAAGGTTACCCGTAGGTTCGTCGGCAAAAATTACTTTAGGCTTATTAACTAACGCCCTAGCGATGGCGATACGCTGGCGTTGTCCCCCAGACATTTCAAAAGGTTTGTGATGTGCGCGTGAGGTTAGTCCAACTTTTTCAAGCATTTCTATGGCTCTGCTATCGGCTTCTTCACTGCCAACATGACTATAGCGTAATGGTAAACTGACATTATCTTGCGCAGTTAGTCGAGGTAATAAATGGAAGGTTTGAAAGATAAAGCCTATTTTTTGGTTACGAATTTGCGAGAGGGATTCGTCATCAATATTTTTTACAGACTCGCCAGATAACAAGTATTCACCGCTGTCTGGTGTATCTAAACAGCCTAAAATATTCATTAGGGTCGACTTGCCTGAGCCTGATGTGCCCATAATCGCGACGAATTCGTTTTCTTCTATATGTAAAGATACATTAGAAAGCGCATTTACTTGCGCACTTCCTTCGCCGTAAATACGACTTATATTATTAACGGTTATCACAGGCGCTCTCAATTTTTATGCAGGAATTAATTTTAAACCTTTATCAGCGCTTAAAACTTAGCCTAGTAATGTATTGTTAATTTTTTGTGAAAGCAAATAACGAATAAGGTTGCTCTTCATTATTAACTGTAGATGATGCTATTACTGAGAAAGTAACGATGCAATAAGCCTTTGTTTTTGAGCTGAGATAACGAAATCATTAAGAAAAATAAGCTGCAATCACAAATGTAACAAAGTGTGTATTGGCACACTTAAACGAACAGTATAGGCTTAGATAAAATAAATATTTTTTCAGCGGCGCTGTGAGGTAAAATACTTTTATACTCTGACCTGTAATTATTTGAAGATCTTCCTGTTGAATACCCAAACCCCAGATACAAACACTGATAACTCAGCGCTATTACTTGAAACACTACAACACCATTTTGGTTATACGAGCTTTCGAGTGGGGCAGGAAGATATTATTAACAATTTACTGCAAGGGCGAGACTCTTTAGTGTTAATGCCAACAGGTGGCGGTAAATCAATGTGTTACCAATTACCGGCAATATTATTACCCGGTGTTACTGTGGTGGTATCTCCGTTAATTGCGTTAATGAAAGATCAAGTTGATAGCTTAACTCGCCAAGGTATTTCAGCGGCGTTTATTAATTCGAGTTTAGCACCCGAAGTGATCAATGAAATTTTCACTAAGTTAGGGCAAGGTGAAATTAAACTGCTGTATGTGGCGCCAGAGCGCTTAACCAATTATTACTTTTTACAAAGCTTACGTCAGTTACCATTGAGTTTGTTTGCTATTGATGAGGCGCACTGTATTTCCCAGTGGGGCCATGATTTTCGTCCAGCATATACTAAGCTGCAATGCTTAAAAGAACAGTTTCCTTATGTGCCGGTAATGGCATTAACGGCTACTGCAGATGTTACTACCCGCAAAGATATTCTAAACCAGCTGGCGCTGCACAACCCTTATATTCACTTAGATAGCTTTGATCGAAAAAACATCCGCTTTACCTTAGCGCAAAAATATAACGGTGAAAAACAGCTACTTGGTTATATCAAAAAGAAGGGTGAAGACAGCGGTATTATTTATTGTAATAGCCGCTGGCAGGTAGAAAAACTCTCTAAATATTTAGGAGCAAGTGGTATTAACTGCGCCGCTTATCATGCGGGTTTGGAGAGTGAAATTCGCTCTATGGTGCAAGAAGGTTTCACCAAAGATAATATTCAAATAGTAGTGGCAACTGTTGCCTTTGGTTTAGGCATTAACAAACCCAACGTGCGTTATGTTATTCATTATGAGCCACCACGTACGCTTGAGTCATACTATCAAGAAATAGGTCGCGCGGGGCGTGATGGCTTAAATGCAGAAGCGCTATTTTTAGTCGATGAAAAAGATGTTGCCCGTATTAAAAAGCGTATTAGCGAAGGTGAAAATCCGCAACGTGTGAATGTAGAAATGCAGCGTTTTGAAGCAATGAACGGTTTTATTGATGCCCAAACTTGTCGCCGACAAGTGGTACTTAATTACTTTGCTGAATACACAGAAAAAGGTTGTGGTAACTGCGATATTTGTCTTGATCCACCAAGCCAATTTGACGGTACGGTTGAGGCGCAAAAAGTATTGTCGTGTGTATTTCGTATCAAGCAACAGGGTGATATTAACCATGTGATTGATGTGTTGCGCGGTGAGTTAACCGCTAAGGTTAAACAGTTTGAGCACGACAAGGTTTCTACCTTTGGTATTGGCAAAGGTAAAACGCCGGGTTACTGGTACGCCATTATTGGTCAGCTCATTCACTTAGGCTACTTACAACAAGATATAGAGCAGCAATCAACGTTATGTTTAACCGAAGCTTCACGGAGTGCGCTAAAAGGCGAAGAGCCGTTAATGTTAGCGAGCCCACGTTTACAAAAAGCCAGTTACTGGCAACAGAAAACGCCGCAAAAAAGTTACGATCGTGCCTTATTTACTAAGCTGAGAGAGCTACGTAAAACCATTGCTGATGCTGAAGATATTGCGCCGTTTATTGTTTTTAACGATGCCACACTCTCTGAATTAGCTAGAGTACAACCAACCACCAATAATCAAATGCTTAGCGTTAGTGGCATTGGTGAGGTTAAACTCGCCCGTTATGGGCAACCGTTTTTAGCCTTGATTAAAGAACATGCTCAACACTAAGACGTGTTGAGCAGTAAATACGTTCATCGGTTTACTTTAACTTAGCTTCCGCTGTTGTGATCATATCTTTTAAATAGTCAATTACAGTGTAGCTAATGCCTGTTTCCTGTTTCGATATTTCCAGCGCTTTTTCAAAGTTTTGCTTGGCTAATGCATATTGCTTAGTTTTCATATAAGCATGTGCTATATTTTGATGTGCATAACTTAATTCAGGATAGGATTTGACAAAATAATTGAGTGTATCAAAGGCATCAGATTCATTTTTGGCAGCTAGCTGTAAGTCCGCTAATTCTACAAATGCTTGAATAGGGATCTTAACTTCAAACATGTATTTCTTAGATAAATCATCATAATACTCAACTAAATCAGCTAAACGAACGTATTTGTTTGCTGTGCTTGAGTGATCGAAATAAAAATCTTGATAGAGCGTTGAGAGCCCATTAAGAATACTAGGGTATATGGTTGTTTGATGGGTTTGTTCTTGTAAATGTTCAAAGTACCAAGTAAATGCTTGCGAGGAATTACTAGAAAAGTTAGCGGCAAATCTGGCGGCGTGTGAATAATATTTACCGCTTTCGTTTGCAACCGTGAGAAAAACATTATGGGCAATTTGAGGCGCATTACTTTCTTGTTTGGAGAATAAGCTATCGATTTCTTGATCGCCCCACCAAGGTGCAGGACTTATAATAAGATAATTAGTGAAAAGGGTTGGGTGGGCTAGTAAGGCATGTAGGCCAAAAACGCCGCCATTTGAGTGACCGATTAATGTGCGATTTGGTAGGGTTGAGAAGTTTTGCTCAATATAAGGAAATAGCTCTGTTTCTAAAAATTGCACGAAGTTATCGGTGCCGCCAAAGCGTGGAAATTTAGTTTGAATCCACTTTTGTTGAGCGCTTAATGGTTTGTCTTTAATTGGCGGTAAATAATCCCTTACCCTAATAGATGTTTTGATCGCCACCACTATTGAATCAGGCATTAAACCGGAAGCAACTAATGAACTAACAATACCAACCGTTGGAATAAAATGGTATCGACCATCTAATAGGTAAATTACCTGATACTGTTCACTAGGATGGTAATCGCTAGGGGTATATATCAGTAACTCCCTTTCTTCTTTAAGTACTGTAGAGTTTAGTATTACTTTTTCACCGATAACGATGTCGCTTGTGCTGATGTTTTTTGCGTGTAGTGCCTTTGAATGTAAGGGTAGTAAAATAAATGCTAATAATATTAATAGAATGCGATACATACTTGTTCCTTTAAGTTGATTCTTTAATTATGCTAGGATAAAGAACCACCGACACTTAGGGCAATTTTTATGGCTGATTTTTGTCTGATTTCTCCCTGATTACCATAATAATTGCATGAAAAACATCCAATATCGAATTGAAAGCTGCCATATAGACTTTTCTCGTAATCAAGTTACTGTTCATGGCGAAGTGATTATATTACCGCCAAAAGTAATGGCTGTTCTAGCTGTGCTCATTGAGCGCCAAGGTGAGGTTATTGCTTTTGACGATTTACTCAAAGCTGTTTGGGCAGATACTGTTGTCACAGTAAATACGTTACACCGCTGTATTTCTCAGTTACGAAAAACCTTTGCGGATGATAGTAAACGTCAAAGGGTTATAAAAACCCATGCTAAGCAGGGTTACAGTTTGCTCATACCTGCATGTGTTGTTACAGATGAAGTAGCGGTTAAGCTTACACTCAATACCAATACCAATAACAATACCAATACCAATAACAGTGGTGTAATCAGCGTAATATTTGCAGTATTGGTGTTACTGGTTTTATTTGGTTATCAAGAAATTACCAGTGACACTAAAATATATGCTCAGGTTAATGTATTAACAAGCAGTGATGATAATGAAGCTTATGGGAGTTATTCACCTGATGGCAGGTTTATTGTATTTCAGCGAAATATTGATGCTTGTTATAGCGATCTGTGGGCAAAAGACTTAGTTAGTCAAGAAGAGTTCAAGCTGACCCGTCGCACTGGAATATATGGTCAAGTAGATTGGTCACCTGATGGAAATCATCTTTTATTTTCGGAGCGGAATAATTGTCCGCATCAAGACACGGTTTCGAGTCATTGCTGGTCTGTTAATACCTTGGATTTTACCAGTGCGAGAACTAAGCCCCAGCAAATAGTCAGCATTCTTGATTGTAATGATCATTACACCCATAAACCGCAATGGTTATTAAATGGCGAAATTAGTTTTTTACAAGAAAATCATAATGAGCACGTTTCTTTATTAAGTTATAACCCAAGAACAACAGAAATAAAAAACATTTACACACCAACAGCGCAAACTATTTATAGTTACGACTATTCTTTTAGCGATAAGAAATTTGCAGTACTTAGCTTTTCAGCTGGTAATCAACATAAAATTGAAGTGCTTAATAACCAAGGTGAAATACACTCGAGTAATGTGATTGAATTACCTAAGGGAGTTTCAATTTATCAAGCATTAGAGAGTGAATATCATCCTACCGCTGACTACTTAATTACAGCCACTAGCCAAGGACTATTTCGACTTTATCCAGATGGCAAAATGGCATCAATCGCTATTACGCAACGCCACAGCTTACATAACCCAAGTTTTCACCCTGACGGTGAACGAATTGTTGCAACCGAAGCGATTGCAGATACCGATATTCTACTAGTAAACATTGACGATATTGTCACTAAAGCTGCAGAGATCTTGAAGTTAACTCCGTATAAAATAGCCAGATCAAACCTAAATGATGATCATGCTATTTTTCAGCCCACAGGAAATGTTATCGCCTTTACTTCAAAAAGAACCGGGACAAGGCAGCTATGGGTGAAAAATGGTGAAAGGCTCATTCAACTTAGTGATATTGAATCAGGCATACAGAAAAAAGCGATTACGTGGTCGCCATCGGGTAAAAAAATAGCAAGTTTAGCGGATAACAAGATTCATATTTTTACATTGAACCAAGAGGTCGACGTAATAAATAGCTCACTACTTATTAGTGCCATTATGGACTGGCCAACGACAACGGAGCTTTTAGTTAAAGCCATTGATAAAGGTAAAGAAGGTCTTTATCTTTTTGATGTGACAACTCTTCACTTTACAAACTTAAACGAAACCGATGTTGCTTGGGCAAATAAGCTGTCGGATACGCAACTAGTCTACTTGGACTATAGCAACAAACTCTGGCTAACAGGCGCAAAGAAAATAGAAATTAAGGCATTATTCGACCAACTAGAACGACCTGTTTTAGCCTTAGATAATCGTTATTTATTTGGCATTAATAAACAAAGGCAGCTATGGCGCTACTCCCTTGATACTGAAAATTTCGAAGTCATTAGTCAATTACCATTAAGTGCTAGGTATGTGAGTGATGTTAGTGGCAACAGGGTGTTGATTACACAGATGAATGAGTTTAGAAAAGAGCTTATTGAGTTAAATTAATTTTGCAAGTCGCAAGGTAAGTAACCCGAGTGCGGGTTAATTAATGTGGGCTTGTATTACCGAAAAAAGCCACGTCACCTCTTATAGGTTAGTGGCTTTGTGATATTGAATTTCTGTATAGTTGAACAGCCCAGAACAAAAAAGCAATTAGTCTTTTTCAGCTGTATCAGTTTGCTCTGTAGTGCTATCTTGCTCTTTTTTCTCATCGTGATCTTCGCCACCACATCCACCACAACATCCCATAAATCACTCCTATTACTTTTCAATTAATCAATAATGTATTTCTATAATGATAATACTTGAGTGATTTACTCGGGTACTTGATATAGATCAGATTTTTAAGCAATAGAAAAACAAAAACCCAAGCAATGCTTGGGTTTTTGGATCACAATCCTTTTAACTACAGGTTAAAAAACTACTCAGGTAATTTTTCAAAACCCATGTTAAATAAGGTAAACGCAAATAAATCAGCGTATAAGTCAATGGTTTTAGATACTGGCGTACCCGCACCGTGACCACCGTCAGTTTCAATACGAATTAACGTTGGTGCAACACCAGCTTGTTTCGCTTGTAACTCAGCGGCAAACTTAAACGAGTGAGCAGGAACAACACGGTCATCATGATCGCCCGTTGTTACCATAGTCGCTGGGTAGCTTACGCCATCTTTAACGTTATGCACTGGTGAGTAAGCTTTTAAGTAGTTAAACATTTCTTCGCTTTGCTCAGCTGTGCCGTAATCGTATGCCCAACCTGCACCCGCAGTGAAAGTGTGGTATCTAAGCATGTCTAAAACACCCACCGCAGGTAAAGCAACTTGCATTAGATCAGGGCGTTGCGTCATCACAGCACCTACTAATAAGCCACCGTTTGAACCACCTTGTACTGCTAGGTAATCGCTAGAAGTGTAGTTTTGGTCAATTAAGTACTCACCGGCAGCAATGAAATCATCAAATACATTTTGTTTATTAAGCTGTGTACCTGCGTTGTGCCATTTCTTACCGTATTCACCGCCACCACGTAAGTTAGCTACTGCGTAAATACCGCCTTGCTCCATCCATACCGCGCGAGATACGCTAAATGATGGCGTTAAGCTCACGTTAAAACCACCGTAAGCGTATAAAAGAGTAGGGTTTTTACCATTAAGCTCAATACCTTTTTTATGGGTAATGATCATCGGTACTTTTGTGCCGTCTTTTGAAGTGTAGAATACTTGCTTAGACTCAAACGCGTCGCTATCAAACTTAGCGCCTGATTTGCGGTAAACGTCACTTTCGCCTTTATCTATGTTGTAGCTATAGATAGTACCTGGTGTTTTGTAGTTGCTGAATGAGTAATATAAAGTATCAGCATCTTTTTCACCTGAAAGGGCAGTTGAGCTACCAACACCAGGTAATTTAATTTCACGTACTTTGTTACCTTGGTAATCGTATTGGTATACTTTAGAAATCGCATCAACCATGTATTCTGCGAAGAAGTAACCGCCACCGGTAGAAGCGCTTAATACGTTTTCAGTTTCAGGGATTAAGTCTTTCCAGTTTTCACGTGTTGGTGTTGTAGCATTTACCGTAACAACTTTTTTGTTAGGCGCATCAATGTTAGTTACTAAAAATAACTTATCGCCTTCGTTATCAATAACGTAAGTATCACCAAGGAAACCGTCAGCAATAGTCACTAATGGGCTGTTTGGCTTAGTTAAGTCTTTAATGTAAAGGTTGTTACCTGACGTAGATACTGCACCAGAAATAAGTAAGTAACGGTTATCTTCGGTAACGCTACCACCCACATAACGATGTTTTTCTTCAGCGGTTGCACCAAAAATAACTTTGTCGTCTTTTTGTGCTTGGCCTAACTGGTGATAGTAAAGTTTGTGTTGATCAGTTTTAGCTGAAAGCTCGCTACCTTTTGGCTTGTCGTAACTAGAGTAGTAAAAACCTTCGTTTTTGTACCAAGAAATACCTGAGAATTTCACATCAATTAATGGCTCTTCTAATACTTCTTTGGTTTCAGCATCAATAATGATGATTTTACGCCAGTCACTACCTGCTTCAGAAATTGCGTAAGCGGCAATTGAACCGTCTTTAGAAAAACTTAACTGGCCTAACGAGGTAGTGCCTTCTTTATTGAAAGTATTTGGATCTAAAAATACTTCCGCTTCGCCGCCGTCTTTTTGACGATAAACAACATATTGGTTTTGTAAGCCATTATTTTTGTAGAAGTAAGTGTAATCGCCTTCTTTAAATGGTGCGCCTACTTTTTCGTAGTTCCATAATTCACCTAAACGTGATTTTAATTGGTCACGGTAAGGGATTTGATCTAAATAATTAAAGGTTAATTTGTTCTGTGTTTTAACCCAAGCGCCAGTTTCTTCACTGCGGTCATCTTCTAACCAACGGTAAGGATCTGCAACGTTAGTATCAAAGTAAGTATCTACTACGTCACCTTTTTTTGTTACTGGGTAAGTCACGTTAATACCTTGTGTTTTTGCTGCTACTGCCGTTGTATTTTGTTCAGGTTCATTACCAGAACACGCTGTTAAAACGCTAGTTACTAACACGCTGGTTAATAATATGGCCTTATTTTTCATTCAGTTTCTCGCTTGATTGATTGAATTGACTTAAGTCATTTTATTGTTGTGAAATACAAGGTATCGCTTAAGTGTTTTCACAATTATTTTACATCTGTTCGCAGTTTAGCAGAAGTGCTATAAGCAAGACTATGGCTTGCTTTAATTATTGATGCCACAAGCGGAATTTTTTTGTTACAGCACATTTTTTGATGCAGATTAACGATTCTCTAAGCGGTTAAAATCTAACAAACCAGCAGAATCACGCTGATACTTTTTATACCAAGCATGTAATTTGTCAGCGAACGCCCAGAAATTTTTATCGGTACGTCTCACGGAAAAATTGTCTTTGAGGTGTTGATAATCTTGTTCGGTTTTAAGTTCGCTTACGGCCTGTACAAAGGCGGTTAGCTGCTCAGTTGTTATTTGGAAAAAAGCATTCGGGTAAGTGCCAACAATACCGCGTAGTATACTTAGGTTGTCTTCCTTAGGTAAACGGCGTTCGGCTTCTGCAAATAAATGTGCAACATTACTATGAGCAGAGTTACTGATTAAGCTATAAAAATAATCCCCCTCAGGGCTGGTTATTGCAACATAACTTACTTGGGGTAATAAAGTGGCTGGCGCGCCTACTAAGTGCTGTAATTGTGCTAATTTTTGTTCAATACCTTTATGACTTGGAATTTTACCTTGGTGCTTTGTTTTTGAAGCTCTATTGCGACTTTTATCCTCAATATTGTAATCATTTAGCGCTGAGTGATTAGTATGTTCTGCGATTAAATCATAGAGCTCAAGTAGAGGGGTGTCGGTTTTATATTGAACTCCTGTTTCTGGTAAGTGATCAAAATTATCTGAGAAAATATAATCTTTGATCTCAGGGTTTGTATCTCTATACCAATACTCATGTACCTTACGACGTTGTGCTTTCGGTAAAAGGGTTATGAAATTACCTTCGGCTTCCATCCGTAAGAAGTCCATATAAAGTCGGGTTTTAAGTTGATGACTAACATTGCCATAAACATCGAAACCAGCGACAAGTAAGTAGTGAATACGCTCTAATAATGAATAAGAAATTACCCAAGCGGTTTTAGGGGGTTGACCAACAAAACCTTGTAATACCGAAGCGCTATCGAAATGTCTGTATACGGTTAATGTTGCATTGGGGTTGCCATTACCTGCCCAAAGTAAGTTTAACCCCAGTTCTTGAGGCTTTAAGTTAAGTGATTTTATGTAGTGTAGTTTGTTGGTTAAGTACTCTTGCTGGCTTTTCGCGTATTGGCGCCAGTAGAGCAGTGAGAGTGTTTTGTCGCTTGTTGAAGCAGGCAATTGTAAAAGCTCGCTATTATCAGCAATAAAATCATTGCTGTGGTATTGGTCTAAATAATCGGGATCTAAAAAAGCGACCCAAAAATGGTCTTCAATAACATTGAGAGCAATTTGTCCTCGACAAACTGGACCCTTAATAAAGTTCATAATAGAGAATTGTGCTTGTTCAAGTAAAAAGCGATAGCGTGCTTTTGCAGGAATAGCTTTAAAAGTAATAAAGGGGTTTGCAGACGTTTCGAGTGCGTAATCGGGCAGAGCTTCTACCTGATAATCAGGTTGATAAAATAGCTCTGTAAGGTAGTTTAATTTAGCTAAACCGAATGGGTAGGGCATATGTCTTTTAGCAACCACCACATTGTTGTTTTTTATAAGGCGGTAGTAGAATGGCGCTTTCTTAGTTGGCGGATCAAATGGTCTTCGGCTTTGAATAAGTGCTACTGCTTCTCCTGGAGGCGTGGTAGATCGCACTAATTTGAAATAACTATCACTGTTTTCTTGAAAGTATAAATTGGCTAAAAATAAATGCTCAAATAGGTAGCGAGCAATGAGCTTTTCTTTATTTGATTGTCCGTTAAGTAACTGCTCCCAACGCATTATCATTTTTTCTTCAGCTTGCGTTGGTGAAGATGGCTCTGGCAATTTAGCCCCTTGCGCTAACCAATTTACTAAGGTGTTATGTTCTTGAGTTGATAATGCTGGCAATCCATAAGGCATGCCAGCGAGAGGGAAATCTCGCTGGTATTGTTCAAACTCTTCAATGGTTGGGCATTGCTGGTCTCGGTCTAATGACAAATCAAAGCTGTTATTAAGTAAAGCATCATCAGGCAATGGGTGTTGTTGTTTAAGTGCGAGCATTCGATAAAAAACGCTCGCTTGAGTATTAGCCGTAGCACTTTGCTGGCGCTCATTTAGTACCGGGAAAAAACCTTGTGCACGTGTTTTTTGTAGTATGTCACTGTTAATAGAATTCAACTCGGTTAACCCTGTTGGTATCTTTCCAGTAAGTAAGCGCTCGCCATTGTAAACTAATTCTTTATTAGCACCGCGCTCTATACCTGAAACATTTTCCATTTTTAACTGGCATGGTGCATCGTAGCAGGCGTGACAAACCACACAGCGGCTTTCTAAAATAGGTTTTATATTTGTGTGAAAATTCTGTATTTGCGCAGGAGAAATATTTGTTTGATTTATTCTATTTTCAACATTGGCTTTACCGTAAATTTTATCGTATTCCATTATGCCAATAGCAGCACAACCCGATACCAGTAACACAAAGAATAACAGTTTAAAGTGCGTAATAAATCGAAACATAGAATAAGGTAAGTCGTTAATTGCAGAAAAAGTATAAGACAAGTGTAAGCAGCTAATGTAGTGCTGTAAAGCTTGTCTTATTTTAAGCTCTACTCATAGCGGTTTCTTAAGTTGGGCAGGTCGCTATGGTACTGCACAAATTCTACTTCGTAACCATCACAGTCAATAAAGTAAACATTTTCACGATAGGGATCTTCTGCGCCATTTTTATCTATAGCAAAGCCAGCTTGTGCTAAACGATTAATAACCCCTTGTAGGTCATCAGTAACAAAAGCAAAGTGTGCTAAACCAACTTGATGACCTGTTAGGTCTCTATTGTCGCCAACGCCATTGTCATTTAAGGCAATGTACTGGGAGTCATCACCAAAATGTAGCCAGTTTCGTGACTTTCCGTACCACTGACCTTGGCCACCGCCTCTAACCTCCCAGTGGGGAAATACCGCCTTATAAAAGCTTAAACTTTTTTCTATATCAGTTACGACTAGATTAACGTGCTCTAATTTAATCATATTATTCTCCTATTTTTTATTAAGGTGCTCGTTATTGAGCTAGGCTAGGTGATTCTCCACGGTGGATATAACCGGTTTTCCCCTGCCCAATATAATTTTATTTTATTGCCGCTGGGATCTAACAGCGTTGCTTCGCGCCATAAGTAGCTCTTATTGGTTGGTAGCTCCTCAAATTGAACGCCTAACCCGATTAACTCTGTTACCCAAGCATCTAACCCTTGATGTTCAAAATAAATAATCGCGCCGTTATTAAAGTTTTCTTGCGTTAGAGCGAGTGAAAAACTAGCGCCGTCATCAGGGCATGAGAATCGCGCATAATGTGGTGTATCTACAATCAGTAAAAAGCCAAGGCGACGATAAAAATTAGTGCTTTCAGTCATATTCTTTACCGGTAAAGTAACTTGATTCATGTTCATTAGGTGCTCCTTATTACATTCCGTAAGTGTATAATTCTTCATTGTTAAATGGTTGCTCAGAAAGGTTTTTTCGGAGGTTTTTCAAGGCGCTGGCATAATGGAATAACGTATGTATGCTATAAGCGATACGATGGCGAAGCCGTTTATCACGAGTGGAAAGATCAAGCTTGACGTTGTTATTTTCAAAACGGGCATCGTTTAATACCTCTTCAACATTTCTGATGATGAGGTGATCGGGAATGGCAACTAATTTATTATTACTAAATGCATTCATTCTTAGCTCTGCAATAGGGTAGGCGCCACTAACACCGTTAACAACAGAAACAATTAATACCGGTTTATGACCAGTTTCGTGTATTTCACACATCATTAAAAAATTTTTGAGTAAGGGGGAGGCTGTTCCACCCCATTCGGGGGTAACTACAACCAATGCATCGGCATCGGTTAGTTGTTTACTTAAACGTGCCCAGTTACTTTGCGGGTTAAATTTACTTTCATCGCAGCCATCCCACATTGGTAACGCTTGCTGGTATAAGTCTATATGTTCTATATCGGTAAATTGTTCACTGTTTTTTGCTAAATAAATGGCAACTTTTTCACTTTCTGATTGAGATCGTTGACTACTACTAACAATAATTAATTTCATATTACTCTCCCATTGATATAAAAAAACCATTAAGTAAGTTTTTTTGTTTACTTAATATTTAATAAAGTAAAATGTTTATTTAATTAAGTCAACAAAATAATAAATAAAAAAGTTTATTTAATAATGAAGTTGTTGCAAATATGATTAATAATAGTGAGTAAGCATGAGCTGATATTTAGGAGTGGTGATGAAAACACATGAAAAAATAATGCAATTATTAAAAGTGCAGGGCGCGCTAACCGCTAAAGCACTTGCTGCAGAACTTGATTTAACCACTATGGGTGTTCGCCAGCATGTTCAAGCGTTGGAAGAATCTGGAGAAGTTAGCTTTAGAGATGAAAAAGCGCCTCGAGGTAGACCAACACGTTATTGGTTTCTTACAGAAAAAAGTAATGAATATTTTGGTGACCGACATAATGAACTTACCGTGCAATTAATTGATTCGGTGGTGACATTATTTGGCGACGAAGGCCTAGAAAAAATTATTGCTCACCGAGAAAGCGAGACCATGAGCAACTACCGTGTAGCCTTAGCTGATAGGTACGGTATTAAAGAAAAACTAACCATGTTAGCTAAGTTGCGTACAGCAGAGGGGTATATGGCAAGTGTTGATCAACAAGATGAAGTGTTTTGGCTGATTGAAAATCATTGCCCTATTTGTGCAGCAGCTAGTAAATGTTTGAATTTTTGCCGTTCAGAGCTACAAATGTTTCAAACATTGTTGAGTGAGGTTGCCACCGTGAGCAGAGAAGAACATATTATTGAAGGGGCGAGGCGCTGCGCTTATAAAGTAATGCCTATTTAATAGCGATTTTTTTGCGCTACTATTCGCTTTTAAATGAGTAAATAAAATGTGCTCCTTTACCGCTATTATCCACGCTAATATCGCCTTGAAGTTTGTCTTTAATAAGCTTAGAAATAATGGACATGCCTAAGCCTATTCCTCCCTTATCACGAGCTGTAGTGTAAAAAGGCTCAAACACATGCTGAGCAGCAGCATCAGAAAGCCCAGCACCATTATCACGATAATTCACTGCTATCTCGTTAGCTGATTTTCGAACTATTTCAATGGTAATCTTATTACTGGTACTCATACTGTTTGATTCAGAGAAACCATGGCGTGCGCTATTACTGATTAAGTTTGTGATGATTTGCGCGTGGATTCCAGGGTAGGTTTTCACCAAAATACTATCATCACACTCTAGCGTCAATGTGATTTGTTGGGGCTTTAATAGCGCGCGTAATGTTGATATTACTTTTTGATAGTAATCTTTAACGTTAATGTTTTCTAGCTCTAATCTATGTTGATCTGTCGCAGTTTTTTTGAAGTTTTCTATGAGCTTTTTAGCCCGCTCTAAATTTTCTCCTTGCATTGCTAAGGCACTTTCAGTGGCTTCAATATAGTGATTCATGGCCGATAAGGTTAAATCTTGATTTTTGATATGCAAAGCGAGATTTTGACATTCACCCTCTAAAATACTGTGTGTTGTAATTGCAATACCTAGCGGAGTGTTCACTTCATGGGTTATACCCGCAACTAAACTTCCAAGCGAAGCCATTTTTTCTGATGTTTGCAATTGGTTCTTTAATAATTGCTGGTCATGTAAGTGGTTCAGCTCGGCAGATAGTCTATTTGAAATGCCATTAAACACCTCCACTATTTCATCTTTATTATTAATGACCTCTCTGTACATGACACAGAGTATACCAATACACTCACCATTAATTCCTTTGATTGGTGTTCCTAGGTAGGTCTTGATAATTGAATCATTCAATCGCTTGTCTTTAGGAAAATCAGTACTAACATTATTAGTGTAATAGGAAATTTCATTGGTGCTTTCGGCGCAAGGAGTGCCAGCTAAGGTGTATGTGAAATTATCTTCTACTTCGTGATTTTTCACGTTAATAATGGTTGTAGCGGTAAACTTTTTATCATCAACGCTGGCAATAATACATTGATCAGGCTTGAGTAAGTCACTTAAAGACAAGGCTATACTTTTAAAAAAGGCGTTACCATAGCTATTTGAAATAGACTCAAAAACACTACAAACTATGCTGGACATTACTAATCCTGTTTATTTTTTATTTTATAACTATGGCAGAATATACTTTTTTTTCCATAAAACCGTTAATCAATAAGTAGATATCGTTCAATACTTCATCAATAACTTTGTTGATCTAATACAAACTTAGCTCGGTTATTGTACTTTTCGCTCTCATCTTGTATGAATATTGTTTTTTTTTAGTTAATATTAGGTAAATGCTTGTTATTTGAGCACCTCAATTGTGAAGTATGAAATTATGCCCCATTATAAATATTTACATCGTCAAACGGTTATTCGTGATGCTTTATGGCTGAGCGCGATTAACGTACTGCTATTTATTATTTATGCTAAATACGATTTTTTTGAGTGGGTTTTAGATCAAGTAGAACAATACGAGTATTTAGAGTTAGATGAAATTTTGCCGCTAACAGCAAGCTTAACCATTAGCTTACTAATTTTTACTTATCGTCGTATGGTTGAGTTAGGCAAAATAAGTCAGGCTTTTGAGAATTTAGCTAAGTATGACCCTTTAACGAATACTCTCAATAGGCGAGCAGGGTACATTTTACTACAACAATTTAATGACAGCGCTATCAATAAAAATGAGAGCTATAGTTTATTACAGTTGGATTTAGATGACTTTAAACGTATTAATGACTTATACGGCTCAAGTATTGGTGATGAAGTTTTAATTAACCTTGCTAACTTGATTAAGCAACAAGTCCCTAGCGATGCTGAAATAATTCATTGGCATAGTGATAACTTTATTATTGCTATGCCAAGTACTAAACAAGCTCCTTTTGAGTTAGCAAATACCTTACGCTATGCTATTGAAGAAAAGCTTTTTGCTGCAGATAAAACTACTTGCAGCATAGGCTTAACAATGTGGCAATCAGGTACTTCTCTTGCAGATATGCTGCTTAATGTTGAAGATGCGCTATTAGATGCAAAAGCTGCGAATAAGAACACCGTTAAAGTAGCTTAACGATGTAGTGCTTATTTTATACGTACTCCGCTTTTGTCGAAGGCAATAAATGCACATCGCGCTGTGGGAATGGAATGGTAATATTTTCTTGTTCAAAGGCGAGGTAAATAGCTTCATACGCTCGATATTTTGCACTATAAAGCTGCGTGGTTGGGATCCATAAACGTATACCAATATTAATGGCGCTGTCAGCAAACTCATCAATACCGAGTTGAATTTTTATTTCGTCACCAAAAATATCTAGTTTTTTTAACGTGCTTTCAATGAGCTGTATAATTACCATTGGGTTATCGTCGTACGAAATCCCCACTTTTAGTTTTAATAACGTCTTTTTTCGTGAGTTATGTAAAACTTCTCCAACAATATGCTTATTGGGTATAGTAATTTCGGCATTATCTTCATCTTCAATGACGGTATAAGCTAATAATACTTCTTTTACCACACCGGTAACGCCTTGTACTTCAATAGTATCGCCGACGACAAAAGGTCTAATCAGAATAATATTAAATCCGGCAGCATAGTTGGCTAGTAACCCTTGTAGTGCTAAACCTGCACCTAAAGAAATGGCACCAATAGCGGCAATAAATGGCGTAACACTAATACCTAACTTACTTAATGCGACTATCGTAATCATAACCACAATCGCCATTTTAGCAGTACTTGCTAAAAATCGACTTAATGTCACATCAAGGTTTTGACGTTCACAAAGCTTTAATACGGTATTGGCTATTTTCCCGGCAACAAAATAACCCAGTAAAAATATGATTAATGCACCAATTAATTGAAAACTATAGTTAGTGAAAAAATTAATGATTATTCTATATATTTCAGATACCTGATCTAATTCAGTTTGTATTAAATCAGTGGATAATAGGTTTTTAGATGAAGTGACTGTATCGGTTGTATTTGTAGTTGGCTCGGTGATATTACCTATATCAGTAAACATATTTTCTTGTCCTTGAGGGAAAAGCTACATCATACCGATATTTATGTTTTTGACACTAATAAAATAACCTTTAGTGTAATTTATAAGCTACTTGAGTAAGGTAATTAGGTATCAAGTAGCTTTAGACTAATTGTTTCTTTTTGATGTTACTTATTTTTTGCCTTTCCTTGAACTGCTTTGAATCGAGGGTTTTCTTTACAAATAACATAAACACGGCCGCGGCGCTTAACTACTTGGCAACCAGGGTGTCTTGTTTTTGCTGATTTTAATGAGCTAAGTACTTTCATTGTTATCCCTTTTTTGAACTAGTGACTTTGAACTTCTGGTTAAACTTGGCCACACGACCGTCTGATTTAGTTTGTGTTTGCTTACCAGTATAAAAAGGGTGGCTTGCACTTGATGTATCTAAATAACATACCGGGTAGTCTTTACCATCGTGCCATTTCATGGTTTGGCTCGATTGATAAGTCGAACGAATCATAAAGGATGTATTGGCTGACGTATCGTGAAAGATAACGGATTTATATTCTGGGTGAATGTCTGGTTTCATAAGATCCTCAACGCGTTTTTAAAGTTGTGATAATATAACACTAAAGAATTGTTTATGTAAATGATATTTATTTCTATTTGTTTTTTATGTGGCAAGGCGTAGTAAAGTCAAATAAAACTTAAATTATTAAAACTGATTTAATTATTTAAGTATATTGATCAATTAATTATTTTTATTTTTTTGTGATCTTGATGTTCGGTTATGGGGTGGTTTATGGACTTTATAAATAACTTTTGAATGAAAAAACAATGCTTGTTGTTGGATTAATCGATATGTTTAGTTTTTATATTAAAAAATAATAAGGTTTTATTATCACTAAATGGAGTGGCTATATTCTCTGAAAGTAGAGGCATTGATTATTTAGTAGGTTACGCTTGTTTGACAGCGTATTTTTGTTGTACTTGATGGTGATACTATGATTAACCTCTATATTTTTAATCGCACTATTTAAGGTTAACTAGCTGGTGCCTTGACTAAAATTGCTATTCAGTGATTAAAAGCGATAGCCTAGTTGCATCATAAACTGTTGGCGATCACTAAAGGCAAAGTTGGTTTCTGCAATGACGGACCACTCTTCTGTGATATTCCATTGCCCGCCAATTAAATAGTTAGTGGGGGAGCTTGTATGCTGATCAACAAGTACTGCTACCTTGCCGCCTGGCGTTGAAATGGCAATTTGTTGCTCTATATCTTGCTTCATTGCTCCAACCCATAATTGTCCCTGATAGCCACCGATAGTACCATTCCAGCCTATACGCGCGGAATAAACGGTTTGTTGAGTTTTCTCGATAGCGATATTGATATCAGCTTCAGAATAGTTAATATCAAACATCCCGAAAAAATCACCGTAACCACCCGCTATTGTTGTTCCATAGCCAAGCACGGAACCATGAAAATTTAACGTTGTTGCTATGCCTGATTTAGCAACTAAACAGTGACCGGGAGCAGGACCTTCATAAGGTAAATTAACGCTAGTGCAGCGTTTCTCGTTTAAACCATTACCAATGTTGCTAGCAACAAGCAAAAGTGTTGGTACACCTAAGTTAACGTCTAATTCTAACTCTGCTTTTCCTCGTGTTTCTCCTGCAATGCCATAGATGTTCCAAAAAGGGAATATCCAAGTATCAAAACGTAAATTGTAGGTAGTATCAGATACCTTGAGGTTTTTTGCGGTAATACTATCCCCAATAAAGCCATTGATTTTATCGCTCTCTTGTCCGTCAAAAGAGAGTCCTATTTTTGATACTGTAAAGGGTTGCTTTTGCGTAAGTCCTACGATTGAAACCCCAAAAGGAAGGGGAAGTAAGTAGCCTTTTTCTCTTGCTTCAACTCCCCAGATAGGTAAAAAATCAGACCACTTATTTCGAGGAGCTAAGGCATCACTTTTAACGCGTTCATAGCCCACAGACGATGCATTGTTTTGCCTACTATGTACTTGCTCTGTGTAGCTTTTATTACGCTGTTTATTTATAACGCGTAACTCATCATTGGTTGAGGTGTTAACTGGTGTATCAAGTTGAGAGGCTTGTTTTCCATAAGCAGAAAACATAATAGATAAAAGGAGGAGAGTACTTAGAAGCTTAAGTATAGTAGACATAATAGGTTCAAATTACAAAAGGGGAGTGGTTATTTTACATTGTTGCTGGTTTTCTCAAAGACTTATTTATTGATGAGAATACCTTATTAATAATAGGTGGTTCCGGTAGGTTTAGTGACTCATAACTTAGTTATAAGCCACATTCGCTGATACTTGTTATTTATGCCGTTACAAGTGATCTCTGAGGTATTTTTTTGCAGCTATTCTGACCTTTGACGATAATAACAAGGTTGAAATCATGGTCGGAATTGCCATTAATGCGTACATAAACGTAATAAAGTTGATCACCACAGACAATGAGCCAATGGCACCGGCTATGATCAATAGTAAATAAAACAGTTTATAGAAGCGTTCAAAGCTTGGACCAAAGAGAAATTCACTACATTTACTGCCGTAATACCAAAAGCTTAACACGGTACTGACACTGAGAAAAAACACCATCACCATCAACAAGTAACTGCCTAGGTTAGGAAAAGTTGTTTCAAAGGCGTAAACGGCCATGCCAACCCCTTGAAAGTCTGTTTGCCATGCACCAGTCACTAATACGGCTAATGCGGTACAAGTACAAACAATTAAAGTATCGACTATTGGGCCAAATGAGGCGACAAAACCTTCTCTAATTGGCTCGGTTGTTTTGGCCGCGCCATGGGCTAAAGATTCAGTACCAATACCCGCTTCATTTGAAAATGCACCGCGTTGCACGCCAATGATAATCACGGTACCGAGTAAACCACCAGCCGCAGAGCTTGGGTTAAAGGCGCTAGCAAGTATCAAGAGAAAGGTTTCAGGGATTTTCTCATAGTTCATCGCTAATAAGGTCAAGGTCATAATGAAATAACCCACCACCATTAACGGCACTACTTTGGTTGCGACTGCCGTAATACGGGTTAACTTACCCATAACAATCCAAGCGATGAGTAAAAATAAGCCAATGCCAACCACTAAATCAAAAGTAAAGTGGTTATCTGCTGCAGTTAAACCAAAAGGTACGGCAATGACCTCACGTAAAATTTGTACTAATTGGTTTATTTGAAAAAGTGGCAGTGCGCCAAATATACAACCAATACAAAATAGCCATGCCAAAGGTAAGTATTTTTTTCCTAGACCTTCTCGAATGACATACATGGGGCCGCCTTGCAGTTTACCGCTGCGGTCTTCCCCTCGATACATAACAGCCAAAGACGCAGTGTAAAACTTAGTTGCAATACCGACAATTGCCGTTAGCCACATCCAAAAAATAGCACCTGGGCCTCCCATAGTAATGGCAACGGCAACACCAGCAATATTACCTAAACCTAGCGTGCCCGACAGTGCCACAATCAGCGCTTGAAAATGACTTAAATCACCCTTGGCATTTTTTTCATTATCAAACTTACCACTAATAATGCTAATGGCGTGGCTTAACTTGCGATAGGGCAGTAGACGAGAATGAACAACAAAGTAAGCGCCGCCCCCAACAAGGAGTAACACCATGGGTAAACCCCAAGCAAAATTAACTAATGTAACTAATAACTCTTCCATTATAACCTTTTGTAATTTTCACCCCGTCACGAGCGAGGTGCTGAAATCTTGTATGAGCAATGTTCCCAGAGGGTTCTATTGTGCGTCAAATAGCTCTGTTAAACAGGCTACTTGTGCTGTTAAGTCAGCAACTTGTTGCTCTAATTCGCTAACACGTTGGGTCAGGCTTACATTGTGCCCTAACGCTTCATTTGTGCTCAGAGCATCTATGTCATTTACCTGTGCTGGCTTTATATCGTGAGTGTGAATATGCTCTTCTGGTGAAGTATTAGCATCGTCAAAAGTAGACAATAAATGCACATAGCGTGATTCACGTTTGCCAGACTCACGTGGGAGTTTTTTCACTAATATCTCGCCATTAAGGTCTTGCAACTGAGTTAATGTTGCTTCCACTTCGGTTACATCAGCAAAGTCAGCTAAACGGTTAGTGCGCGTTCTTAACTCTCCAGGGGTTTGCGGGCCACGTAAAAACAGAACACAAATGATTGCTCGTTGCTGAGCGCTGAATTGTAAATGACCAAACTCGGTATTACAAAACCGATGGAAGTATTTATTCACTCGCGCGGACGCTTTTTGATCAACCATGAGCTGGTTTGAAATAACAAGCCCATCAACAATATTCTGCACTTCACTCTCGCTTAGTGACATGACAGGGTCGCGGTTACTTTTTTGGTTGCAGGCGGTGGTGATGGCATTTAAAGAAAGCGGGTACTGGTCTGGCGTGGTGGTTTCTTTTTCTAACATCACGCCAATAACGCGACATTGCTCTGGAGAAAGTGTGATCATAGTTATGCATCCTAGTAAAATCTAACGCTGTTATATCAAGCATGTGGGTTATTTACTATGTAAAGGTGAGCGCATGGCTAAAAATCACCCCAAAAAAAAGCCATAGCTAGGTAGTGCTAGCTATGGCTCAATAGAATCACTACGAAGTGCATTACTCTTAATAGTTATTCTATATTCTGGATCTGCTTGTTGTATTTATTTTATTTGTTCTTATAAAACAATTGATTGTTTGTTGAACCTTTGGGCGAGTTAGTTTTGCCCACCAATTAGCCCACCAAGTAGTACGTCTTATTATGAGCGAATAAAGTCTACCAGTTTAATTATTTCACCTTTAAGCTGATAAACATCCGTTGTATGTTTATCCCATTTATCAACAATGCTTTTGGCAATTTGAACTTTTTTCCCGGCATAACCTTTTGCTATATTGCTCCGATCACCATTGTTCAATTTAGTGTCATCGTCATAGGTATATGCTGAAGAGATAGCCACATCGAAGGAATCAAACTTATTAAAAGTAAAGTTAGTGGGCTCCACTGCAAGCTTGAGTTGTCTAATCTTTCCCTTAGGGCCGATTCTTGTTCTCTTGAATTTATTATTTGATAAGACATCAAATAATAAATCCTTAGGAATATAATTCTCTACCTCACGGCCTTCAGTTATCCAAATATGAAAGTAATCGCGTAGAGATTTACCATTACTTTGTACTTTCCTGTTTGACTTACTTACTCTTGATAGCATAGATTCTAATGTGCCTTTATACGCTAGACCATCCTTATCTACTTGAGATTTACAGTCAGAATCAGTAATTAAAGCGGCTTTTCTACTAGTACTTAACATATTAATTAATTGCTCATTGTCATCATCTACAGCTGTAAAAGAAGCTAAGTTTGTCCCTCCAAAAAAAAGAAATGAAAAATCTTCCCCTTCTACTAACTCATTATTAGATTCTGACTCTATCCATTTTTTTAGATAAATTCGGTCACTTGGTCCTTCAACCCAAAGCACTGTATTTGCTTGGAGAATTTGGGATGCTTTAACACCTAAGTCATCTAGGGTTTGATAGTACTTAATGACATTATCATTTTGTGTGATCTCGCTTGATCCTTTGGTATTTTTAACTGTCCGGAATACAGCCCATTTATCATTTATACAATCAATCAAAGAAGGTGAGTGGGAAGTTATAAAAAATTTATGGTTCTTAAGCTCTTGCTCAAAAATTTTAACCAATTTTATAACTGATTCTGGATGTAAGTTTGCCTCAGGCTCTTCTAAGAATACATTTAAGTTTTTGTCTTTATTTAACCAGAGGTGCGATAAAAGCATTACAAGCTGAGACACACCAGTACCTAAATCATCTAAAGAAAAAATTAAGCCTGACTTGAAATCTAGTCTGATATTGTTATCTGATATTTCAATACCTTCAACATCCTCAGATAAGATATCCGATAGCCATTCTTTAATTTTATTCTTGTAGCTTCGCCATTTAGATCTTTGGCTATTATCTTTGAATAATCGATCTAATTCGCCTATTATTTTAGCTCCGTCAAAGTAAAAATTTTTCTCGTTTTCAGAGCTCCTATCATGATGTCTTATAGGGTCTACAAAAATGAGAGAATCAAGAAAGCTTTGCCAGCAAATTGGACCATCGCGAAACCCGTCCACTTGCCTATCAATATCAACTGTATGTTGGGGATCTAAATTTACAATTATTTGAGAGTTATCAGTATATAAAGAATTTTTATTTACAGAGTAATTAAGGGTGGTTTCTTCTTTAGCCACCATATGTCGACAAATTAGCGTTATGTCATAAGCATTTGGTTTGTAGAATACCTCTTTGTTTATACCGGGGTTTTCCTTTGAAATACCCACCTCACAAGTAATATCATTTCTTTCCCACTTCCAAGTTTCACCTTCCTCGACCGTTGATTTTAATTCTACTAGCCCAGTATTAAATCCGTTATGACCCACTATATTTTTTAAATAGACAAAATACTTAGCCAAGTTTGATTTACCTGAATTATTTGGACCAATGATTAGGTTTATAGCTTTTAAGTTTTCTAGAGTTACACCTTCATGGTCATATGAACGCCAACCTTTTAGGCTTATCGAATCAATTATCATTTTGATTTATCCTGTTTTTGCCATGAGCTAATTAAAGCTAATAGTGAATAGTCAGATGATTTACCAATCTTCCAAGACTTGTGGTACTTGATGTCGTTACTATTCGGCATAGGATTTGGAACTTTAAATTGAACTTTTCTAGGTAAATTGATTGCATCACCAGTAACAAATGCTTCTCCATCTCTAAGACTTGGTAAGAAGTCAACTTGGCCAGCTAAAGTATCAGGGAGAAGCCTTTTAATTTTATTTTGGTCAATATCATTTGTAAGCCGTAAAGCTATATATGTACCACATTGGGATAACACTGTAGTTGATACATTAGACGGGCGCTGAGTGACAACTGTAAGCCCTAAACCATACTTCCTACCTTCTTTAGCTATTCGTTCAATCCTTTCTTTACATATATTGAACTTAGCATCACTGTCTTCAGGTATATAAGTATGTGCTTCTTCTAAGACTAAATTAAGTGGTATATCTTCAGGGTCTAAGTCCCAGTATTTGAAGTCAAAACATAGACGAGAAATAACACCCACACATACAGCCCTAACCTCAGCAGGTAAGCCACTTAAATCTAAAATATTAAGGTACTTTTCATCCTGACCTAGTCCTAAAATAACTTTAAAATACTCATCAATTGTAGTTTCTCCAAGGATGTCCTTGTGCAGGAAAGAAAAGCGTGTATCAGTAAAAATAGACTCCAGTTTTAATATTATTCCAGTATAGGTTTTCTGCTCGGTAGCTGTTTTTATTGGCTTACCTTTATCATTCTGTTCATCTCTTTCAGTTTTAATATTCTTTATTAGTATATTAATATCAAAAAATATTGGAGTATCAACAGAGATACGAATATCTTTTAGAGCGTTTTTTGTAGCTTGCTTTAATTTAAGAGATGTAATGTGATCTTTTAAAATAGCTCTTTGATTTGAGCCTCTATCTAAGCTATAAACCCCTAAAAACTCTTCTAGATCTAAGAACCAATATGGTAAAGAAAAATTATTCCATGAAATAGAATTTGTTTTCTGTTGGTAAAAGTCAGAAGGTGACTTTGAATTGAAGCCAAAGGCCGCTGGGTATTCATTATGAATGTCAAAAAATAAAATTCTGGGGCACTCATATGAATTTAATATAGATTGGATAATTGATGCTACGGTACAGCTTTTGCCACTGCCTGTTGTCCCTAAAATGGCAGTATGACGGCCCATTAATTTATCTAAATTTAAGTATGTTTGATTATCATCATCCTCTTCAGTGACACAGAAATGTTCTTTATCCTCTGTAAGATCAATTCCAATTAATTTATTAACCTGATCACTTGTGAGGAAAAATACTTCACAATTAATTGTTGGAAGCTTTTTTACTCCTCTATGAAACTTACCATCAATGGCACAACCGACTAACGATAACGTAACTATTTTTTTTTCATCAGAGACAATATCAAGTCCCTTGTCGGTTTTAATAGTTTTTTCAACTTCAATTATTTGTACTTTAGTTACAGTACAGATTGTATTGCCATGAATACCTCCACAATTAATGTATGCGCCCACTTCAGCAAATAATGTTTGCCCATCTAATTCTCTTTCTAAGTAGTCAGCCTTAACAGTGATAGAGTTGCCATCAACTTCTTTAATACAGCCAAATTTCAGCTCTGAACTTCTCAATGTTGTAATCATTAAATAACATCCTTTTATTAATGTTGGTAAATATTCTTCTTTTTATAAGCTAATTTAGCATAGATATTTATTGAAAAAAGTAATTAATATCAATAAAGTATGATATTAATTACTCATCTAAAAATGAATGCTTTGATAATTCATTTATGAGATAGTTTATTGCGAAGTTGTCATTAGCATTGATAAACACAATGGGCTTTAAGAAAAATAAATTAATAAAACTGAAGCTAGCGTATAATAAGTAGAAACCTAGAAGAATTGAAAAAGATCCCCAAGAAATTATTTTTAAGTATGTATCTGAGCTAAGAAAACTTAGAACTACTCCAGGATCAGTTTTAGTTATTAGGAGTAAAACAATAACGCTGACCAGTAGAATAAATAATGAATTTATTCGTGATTTTGCATTTGAATTATAGATAAATTTTTTTAGAAAGAAGCCTAAATTCTCAGGTACAAATCCTCTTGTTTCTTCTCTTATTTTTTGTAACTGTATAATATCATTCAAAGTATCGTAGTTACTACTGCCTATGTTTATTGTATTCTTTTTTGGCAGATAACCAGCAAAGAAAAACGGGTAGCATCAATATAGAAGGTAGCTTTGTTTGATATATGGGGGCTTGTAAGATTGATAACCAAAATCCAATCATTACGAATGGTATGCCAATAACAATAAGGAGGGTGCCTTTTAAACCAAAGTGTTTTAGATTTGCTGTGGTGTACAAGTACTTCTTAGAGATGCGCAATATTTCATCCATGAAAATTTACCTTTGAGTATAATGGAGGTGATATTTGAGAACAGTTCAAATATCACCTAGTTTATATATTAAAAAACAACCTGCTGAGTTACTAAATCGCTCTTAATTGGATGTTTTTCTAATAGTTCCTGCTTAGTAAACTCAGCCAACATCCATGCCATTGGGTGTTTTACTCTATCTAAAGAATGATTATCAAAACCAAGCAAGTGATCCTTTTTTATTTGTAACTTCCTGATACATAATGCTAATAAAATCTCAGGTAAACCTGTAGATTCCTCAGCTTCAGGGAATTTAAGCATTCTTTCAAGTAAGGAACCCACAATCCTGCTTTTAGCGTCACTGGCGCTATAATCTAACTCCCTAGCTTTGGCTGCTCTTAGAACACTCGCTTGAATAACACCTTCGTTGAATCTATCAAATAAAAGAGGATCAAGCTGTCATATATAAAAAAACCTCGAATGACGAGGTTTTTAATGGGGTTTTCTACGGGTTCGAATCCGTTCGTTTACTACTCTATATTTTGGATCTGCTCGCGCATTTGCTCAATTAGTACTTTGAGTTCAACCGCAGCATTAGTGATGTCAGCGTTGATTGACTTTGAGCCTAAGGTGTTAGCTTCACGATTAAATTCTTGCATCATGAAGTCTAAGCGACGGCCTTGTGCGCCACCTTTTTTCAATATTTTTTGTGTTTCACTTACGTGGCTATGAAGTCGGTCTAGTTCTTCGGCAACATCCATTTTTTGGGCAAGTAATACTAACTCTTGCTCAACGCGGCCAGAGTCTAAATCAATTTTTGCATCGTTAAATTTGTCAATAATACGGTTACGTTGCCATTCAATAATAGCAGGCATAAAGCTTTGTACTTGGTCGGCTTGTGCTGATATAGCGCTTAAACGTTGCTCAATCATCGCTTTTAAATTTTCGCCTTCGCTTGCACGTGCGGCTATGAAGTCTTTCAATGCCGTATCAAATGCCGTGAGTAATTCCGCTTGAATGGCCGACATATCTGTTTCAGGTGCTTCCATTACGCCAGGCCAACGCATCACTTCTAAAGGGTTTACTTGGCTGTTAAGTGTTTGCTCATTTACCCAATTAGCATGCTGAATAAGCTGTAGTGCTAGTTTTTCATTTAATGCTAATTCAGATTTGGTGGCAGGGTTAGCATTAAATCGTAAGCTGCATTCTACTTTACCGCGGTTTAATTGCTTGCGAAAACGTTCACGTAAAACCGGCTCTATCCCTCTGAACTGTTCAGGTAGGCGAAAGTAGGTTTCTAAATAACGTTGATTGACCGAGCGAATTTCCCAAACGGCATTGCCCCAATCGCCTTTTATTTCTATGCGAGAAAAAGCTGTCATACTGTAGATCATGAATACACCCTATTTAAATAATCACTAATAGGTGAATTATGCCTGAGCTTGTCTGATCTAGCTAGGGTTGAGGCCGAGAGGATTTTATAGAAAAGAGTTGTGCTTCATTGCATTGTTGCTTCTCTAAATCAGAATAAGAGAGCTGTTTTGCATAGTAATAAATTACTTTGAAATAGTCTGTGTTAAATTTTTATTTTCGTACAGGGAGTATTTCACAAATTTTTGTAATATTTACCTTATGGGCATAAATCTCTATAAATAGATTTAAATAAACTATTGTATTTCAGTTGTTTACTTTGAGGTATGAATATTGCTTTAGCTGTATTGGTAAGAGAACTTATAGTCCAAACAGGAGCAAAATTGTGGATTTACTAGCAATAGATAAATATTGGTCATTGATCGAAGGTAAGTTAAATAACTGGCTAGAAACCGGTATTCAGCATATTCCAAACTTGATCGTAGCGATTATATTTATCATCTTTTTTTCTTTATTTACGCGTGTCGCTGGCAATATTATTCGTAAAATTTTAAGGAGTGCATTTGACTCTAAGCAAATTGCAGATTTAAGCACAGCTATTATTAAAGCGTGTTTGATATTAATGGGGGTATTCATTTGTTTAGACTTTGTTGGTTTAAAAGGTACTGTAACCTCTTTACTGGCAGGTGCCGGTATTATTGGTTTAGCCATTGGTTTTGCTTTTCAAGATATGACCGAAAATTTAATTGCCGGTATTGTTATGGGTATAAGAAAGCCATTTAAGGTAGGGGATATTATTAAAGCAGATGGTGTGTTTGGTTCAGTCCAAACAATTAACTTGAGAAATACACTGGTAGAAACGTTTTTTGGCCAACTAGAGGTGATTCCTAATAAAATTTTATTCAGAAATATTTTAACCAATTATACGGTACTAGGAGTGAGGCGTTTAGAGATACCGGTATCAATATCTTATGCTGATGATATAGAGCAGGCTGCAGAGGTAATTGTTAAAGAGTTGAACCGATGTAACTTTGTCATTAAAAAAGATGAAACAGCGGTTTTTGCGGAAAGTTTTGGAGACAGCGCTGTTAATTTATTGGTTTGGGTATGGATTGATTATCCTGGCGAAACAGGCTTTATGGAGGCTAGGCATAGCACTATTGTTACGATTAAAAGGTCGTTAGAAAACGCTGATATTTTAATTCCTTTCCCTATTAGAACACTCGATTTTGGTATTAAAGGTGGTCAAGGTTTAGATGCGGTCATTTCAAATCAAGGCAACTTTAAAAAAGCTGAAACGCCTACTTAGTTATTTACATTGCTAATTAAGTTAGGTGTTAGTCTTGTCGTTAACCCAACTAGTATGCAAGTAGAGCCTACTAAAAAGCCACTTTTATTGTAAAAGTGGCTTTTTTTGACCCAATAAACTATGCGTAATCGGCGTTGTTCAGCATAAGTAATGTTTCTCAAAGCATGTAATTTTTACATACTTGATATGTAAAAAAGTAAGTTAATTGCCAAATTTAGTTTTTATTAAACCTTTTAATCCTTATAAATCATTATGTTATGTTTTGGCATGATAGTGGCAATAGTTAGTGTGAATTAATAAAAAGGAGAATATTATGAAAAACTCAATTCGTTCTATTATCGCATTAACATTATTAACTGCTGGTTCAACTGCGGCGTATGCGGCGAACACGTGGGAAGATAAATCTAAAGATGCATGGTTAGATGGAAAAGCTGAAAGTACGCTGCTATTTAACGGGAGTTTAAACTCTTTTGATATTAATACTGATGTTCAAAATGGCGTAGTTATTCTTACTGGTAAAGTTGACAGTGACGTTGATAAAGCATTAGCAGAAGAGCTTGTAGAAAGTTTAGACGGTGTAGCCTCTGTAGATAATAAGCTGACAGTACTCAATGACAACGAGCATGAAGATAGTAAGATATTAGCTTCTCTGACCGACTCAAAAGTTGAGACAGTTGTTAAAACTAAGCTGTTAATCGAGTCAGAAGTCAGTGGCACTAATATTGAAGTAGAAGTGAGTGGCGGCGTGGTAACTTTAATGGGTAAAGTTGAATCAGATAGTGCTAAAGAGCTTGCCGTTGTTATTGCTAAAAATACTGATGATGTTAAGTCGGTAGTTGATAAATTAGAAGTTTCTCATAGCTAATTTATTTTAATAAGCGAATAAAAAACACACTGCGGTGTGTTTTTTTCTGCGTTTGAGAAATGCCTGTGGGATACGTTAAAAAGCATAAATGATGCTACAAGCAACCTCATAGTACAATGCTCACCCCTTAGCGTCTGCTAAGTATGCGCATTAATCTTACAGCAGAAAATAATGCCCAACTCATATTGCTTTTAATAAATGAGTTAACGAATCAATTACGCGAATGGACTGACATGCTAAAAAAATATATTCAATCTATGTTATTAAGGTTTAAAACAAAACCGGTAAATAAAAAACAAAAACCATACTACTCACAGCAACCTTGTTATTGCTGGTTTGAAGATAAAAACGATAAATAAAATACGCTTTTTGTTTTGAGCTGTTTTTCTAGTGTGCTTATTACAGCTATGAAATACAGCCCTTTATTCACTAGGGCTTGGCACTTCACTTTTATCTACTCCTTTTTTGTTCGATATGATACTCGCTTCGATATGATCTTGGGGTTGTGTACTTAACCCATCTTGACTTGTTTTTTCTGCGACCTCATACACCAGTACGGTGAATAGCGCAAAATGGTCTGATCCAATAGATGATAAGCGCTGTATGCTTTTTACGGTAAAATGGGCACTATGAAAAAGGTGATCTAACGGCCAACGTAAAAAGAAATAGTCAACGTGAAATGTATTGAACATGCCACGTCCTACACGCGGATCAAGTAGACCACTAATTTTACGAAAAAGTCGTGTGGTCTTAGACCAAGCTACATCATTTAAATCGCCTGTTACAATAACTGGCTGGGTTGTTTTTTCAAGGCTTCTTGCAATGGTGATTAGCTCAGCATCACGCTCTGTAGATTCTGTGTTTTCTGTAGGGCTAGGTGGTGCAGGGTGAACAAAATGCATTCTTACTTTATGGCCAGTTCTTAGTTCTAGAGAAAGATGTATTGATGGAATATCACTCTCAACCAAATAAGATATCGTCTCTTCAGTGAAAGGCAGTCTCGAAAAAACATGCATGCCATATAAGTTATCAAGTGGGCATTTAACGGTATAAGGCATGTCACTCTCTAATACTTTTAATTTATTCTCCCACCACTCATCAGACTCTAGTGTTACTAAAATATCAGGTTTATTACTGCTAACAAGGTCAATTAACGCGTCACTATTATGATTAGTTTTAAGTACGTTAGATGTCATTATGCTGAGTTCTTTATTAGCATTATCAAGCTTTGATGTTTTGACTTCTTTAGGCCATAAAAAGGTGTAAGGTAGTACCCACCACAGCTGCCACGCTAAGCAGAAAAAAGCAGTGAAAACCAATAGCCAAGTAATACTCATATTCATATCAAGAAAAATAAGATTATAAGTAAGAATTATTGCTGAAATAACCGCTATTTGCAGTCTAGGAAAATCCATTGACCTAACAACCCAATGTGTTTCTTTTGATAAAGGCAGCAGAGTGGCTATAGCAATTAATAAGGTTGCTAGAGTCGATATTATTAACATATTACTTTCTCGATTTTATCTTTAAACAACAGAGCTATTTCTTATTTTGATCATAATTTTCAGCTACTAGTGCTATTAGAAATAGCTTCTTGTGCTCTAAATTAACACACACTTGATATTAAATTTAGCGTTTTTCCTCCCCTAAAAAGTAATTTGAATTAGCGGTGTAGATATTTCTTCGGTGTATGAGTTCAGGTTAATCACTTTAACGTTATTAATTCGGTAGTCGTTAAACGGTGTGTAAACTTTTCATACGTGCTGTGTACATCTTGCATATGTTATTTCTAGTAAATGATGACCTGTTTAAATTACTTTATTTTCAATGATTTATATTTTAATTTGAATGGTATGAATATTGAATGTTACTAAGTGAACATTACTTAGTGAATAGCAAATACGTAAGTTCTATTTTGTAAAAAGGCGGCATAAACGCTAATTCAATTGTTAAATTATTTTTGTTTTATGTCTTTTTTAACTATAGCTGAAGGTTAAATAAAGCAGCCGGATAGACACGGTGTCATATTAATAATCGGAGTTACACATGAAAATATTTGAAGCATTACGAAATGACCATGAGAAGCAAAGGGCGCTTATTAAGTTATTATTAGATACAACAGGAAACTCCGCTGTAAGGGCTGAATATTATCAGCAGCTCAAAGTAGAGTTAGAAACGCATGCCGTAGCCGAAGAAAGATACTTTTACGCACCCCTCATGCAACTAGATAGCACTATTGACTTGTCTCGTCATGGTGTTGCAGAACATCATCAAATAGATAAGTTTATCGCGGAATTAGATGCGCTAGAAATGAGTTCTCCGCAATGGTTATTAACGTTCAAAAAACTTGCTCACAAAGTTGACCACCATTTAGAGGAAGAAGAACAAGAGTTTTTTCAACAAGCAGGTAAAGCTTTTTCAGAGCAAGAAAAGCAAAAACTAGCTTCTG
This sequence comes from Colwellia asteriadis, assembly GCF_039523295.1. Taxonomy (NCBI): domain Bacteria; kingdom Pseudomonadati; phylum Pseudomonadota; class Gammaproteobacteria; order Alteromonadales; family Colwelliaceae; genus Colwellia; species Colwellia asteriadis. The sequence goes on from NZ_BAAAFA010000002.1 coordinate 151,258, forward strand.
ACTATTTAGTCGAAATGTCTTCTTAATAGTACACATTATCAGAATAGCCTAAATAACCTCAGATCGGCTTAATAAGCCTTAAATTAAGTAAAACTATCTCACTATATTAAAAACTTCTTAAACAGAGTTGAGATTAAATAAATTAGATGGCCTGATACTCTTGTAGTATCAGGCCATTTAGCTTATTACAATCAAGAAAAATACTGTGATACCCCAAGCAAAAACGTTCTATAACTATATTTAAACAATACTTTTCTAAGTTGATTTTATATGAGTGGAAACGCTACTTTAATTATTGAGTTGCTAAAAATTGAACCCATTTTGATGTTGATTTGAATTGCGCTAATACCAGCTTAATGCATACCAATAGCGGTACCGCAATGAGTAACCCAGTTAAGCCCCATAACGACCCTGTAATGAGTAGCCATATAATTATAATAAAAGGATTTATACGCATGTTTTTAGCTAATACTAAAGGGGTAATAAGTTGTGACTCAAGTATGTTGAGTGCCAAAACACCTGACAGGGTAAGTAATACTTTAATATCAACCCCCCATTGAACGGAACCGGCAATGGCTATTGCTGCCAAGGCAAATGAGGGCCCCACAAAGGGAATAAAATTAACAAAACCTACTATTAATCCCCACAACAATGCATCCTCTAAACCCATGGTAGTAAAAATAATTATTGCAGCTAAACTGAGGCCAATATTAATTGCACTAACTGTTAGTATGTAGCGTGATAATTTTTGCTGCATATTTAAAGCAAATTTAAATACGTTACGCTGGCGTTTTTCAGTAACAAATAATTTAACATACTGCCTAAATAGTTTGGGTGAATAAACTAAGGTAAATAAAATTAAGATTATTGTCGTTAATAACTGTATTAGTGCGAGCGGTGCCAAAACCATAAAGTCTGTAGCTAATGAAAATAAAGATGCTTTTAACTGCGTGTGAATAGTGTCTGTTTTTTGCGGTTGGCTGTTAACCTTTGGTTTGTCTTCAAACCATGAAAACCAGCTCTTTTTAACTTCTTGTGATTCAATGTTATCTGGCGTGCTCTTTTTATCAATAGCCCGATTAAGTTCTTCTAATGTTTCTGATACATGCACCGAGAGCTCAGGCAATAACTTGGTCCATTTGGTGACAGGCTCTTCTAGTTGTATGATGAGAGCAGCACTTGGTAGCAATAAACAGCTTAAAAGAAGGGTCGATCCTAGAACACGAGGAATAAAAAGTCGCTCTAATGCTTTTACACCAGGGCTTAATAATAGAGATATTAAACCTGCAACTAAAAGTAAAAGAATTAAATCCTGAGCTAAATATGCGGTATAGAATATAGCTAATACTGTCAGTGTATAAATGCATATTGAGTTAATACTAGTTTTGCGTTCGAATGGCTCTAATTTTGATGATGTAGGTGGTGTTACTGACATAATGGCCTTACTTGGTGTTAAGTTAAGATAACGACATGATAAAAAAGTAAATTAAGCAATATTCACGCCTAACTCTTTAGTTTAAAACTAACATTACAGTTAGCCATAAAACCCTAGTAAAAAACAATTAATTTCAAGCATATAAGAAAATTAAGCATGTGCAAAGTTGATAGGGCCGTTTCTATTACTTATAAACGTTAACGTTTTGATGTTTAATCGTTACAAAGTGTCTATGCAAAAAGTACATTGTAGTCAGTATTTTTTTCATAATAATTATTAATAACTGCATGATATGTTTTATATCAGTAATATAATCAGTTAGTTAAATTATGGCACACTTATAGCTCAGCAGTAATGTTAAAACGATTAACAGCATGTAGGTTTGTCGAGAGAATATAAAGTACAAAGGCTAGTCAGTGAACCACATTCGTTCAATAGCAAAAGGTTTTGCTAGTGGAGCTAAAAATAATAGGCAATAAGTCAAAGTAGCCAGCGATTTTTTAAGTAGGGAATAACAATTTTATGAGTATAAAAATAGAGCCTTTACTAGAGTCAATAAGAGCAAGTTTTTGGTTTTTGCCCTCAATGATACTTATTTTTACCGTGATTATTGCAACGATCACTATTTGGATCGATATTTCATTGTTATGGAAATTAAAGTCATATTTTCCAATTATTTACAGTGCTGAAGTCGGTGCTATTAGGTCATTACTCGGTACCATTGCTGCTTCTATGATAACGGTTACGAGTATTGCTTTCTCTATTACCATTGTTGCGCTTACCTTAGCTTCATCACAATTTGGCCCGCGTTTATTGCGAAACTTTATGAAAGATCGCACCACACAAACTGTTTTAGGAGTATTCATTGCGAATTTTTTCTATTGTATTCTTGTTTTTTGTGCACTTAGCTTAGAGGAACCATATAACTTTAGACCAGGTATTACCGTAATATGGGCGATATTAATGACCTCTGTCAGTATTGGTTTTCTCATTCACTTCATCCATCATGTTTCAGTGTCTATTCAAGCTGACTCCGTTGTAGAGGATGTATATTGCGAATTAAAGGAGAGTATAGATAAGCTATTTCCAGACTCACCGACTAATGATTTACAACATGACGAATCAACAGATAAAGAGCTGGGTAATAATGATTATATTTTTAGCAAGAAGTTACGCTCTGAGCATTCGGGCTACGTACAGTTAACTGACTTTTCGCCGCTCATTAAGCAATTAATAGCCTCAGACCTACAATTACAGCTTGATTTTTCTCCAGGAGATTATGTTGTAAGAGGTGGTGTATTTGGTTTACTTCATGCGAAGCAACCTATTGAAGAAAAAACTCTTGATAGTATTAAAAAACACTTTATTTTAGGTAGTGTTAGAACACCTGTTCAAGATCCAGTATTTGCCATAGGTCAGTTAGTTGAAATTGCACTTAGAGCACTTTCACCAAGTATCAATGATCCCTATACAGCCATTACTTGTATTGATAAATTAAATTCCACGCTGTGTAACTTAGCTACAAGAAACTTCCCTAAATCTCATTTCAAAGATGAGGATGGTCAGCCCAGATTACACAGTAAAGCGCTAACTTTTTTAGATGTAGCGAATTCTGCCTTTGATCAAATTAGAAGGCACGCTAAGGATAATACTACGGTAACTATCCGGTTGCTTGAGTCACTTGAAGAGCTAGCCTTACGAGTAAAAAATAAAGAGCAATATCAATTTATTGAGGAACAAATTAAGATGATTTTTGATCAACAAAAAAGCCTTGAAGTTGCTCAATTGGATGCCAAGCTAGTTATAAATAAAATTGAACAAATTGAGCAACGTCTAACGGCTAATAAAACTTAGCTTAAACATGAAACACGATATGTACGTTTAGCTAGCACTAAAATAACTAGCACCAAAAAGTGAAGGCAATTATTTATAAACGCTACTTGAATCAATTGCTAATTGCTTCAAGCTATTCGATTTAACTTTCACTATTATCTAACACGGCAAGTGAAAAGAAGTTCTTAAAGTGGTCGTTATTATTACTTGTTTTGATTAATCATCCCGACAGAACCACAGGCGTTGAGTCTAATTTATTTTTGCCACACATAAAAAATAGCTAAATAAAAATATTTAGCTATTTTGTTTATTCCCGTTAAACAACAAGGAATATAGTGCTGATGTAATTATAAATTAACAATCATTATCTTTAGTTTCTAGCTTATCTTTAACATCTTCACAGGCATCTTCTATTGCGTTGCCAGCATCTGAAGCGGCATCCTTAGTATCTGACACTACTTTATCAAATTCTTCACCTAACTCTTCAGCGCCATCATCAGAGCATGCCCCTAAACTTAATGCTGCGACAACTGTGATTAATGCTAATGTTTTGTTTTTATAAGTATTCATAATAATCTCCGTTAAAGTAAAATTTTTTATTTGCTCAAAAGACTTTAAGGTCTTGGGGCTTTGCCTCGTAATGCATTGGCAATTAATGAAATGACAAGTAATACGACAAAAATGAAAAATATGATTTTGGCTATGCCGGCTGCTGCGCCAGCTATTCCGCTAAAACCGAAAATAGCGGCAATAATTGCTATTACAAAGAAAGTTAATGCCCAACTTAACATGTTAATCTCCTTATTATTTATCAGAAAGTGTCTTCAATAGTTATAATGCTATAGTTATGCCATGTTTTAAGTTGTTGTTAATTAAGTGATATTTTTGTTGTGAAACTTGGTAGGGATAATGAATAAGTAAACTTTACAGGGTTGATATGTATAATTTTCAAAAAGAATTATTATCAATAAAAAATCGTGAGTGTGAGCAATGTTCTATAGAGTCTCTTTTGACTTATTACGTTGCGTGTGGAATATATAGATGAATAGTGAGAGCTTTTTTAGCTTTTATTAATACTTTGTAAGGTAGAGGAAATTATAAATGTTTGAAATTAGTTTAGATTTTAATTTAATTATATTTCATTTTATACAGTTAGGAATTGCCTTTGTATTGTCACTACCTATAGCGCTTAATCGTGAGCTGCATGATAGGGGGGCGGGGCTGCGAACATTCCCACTGGTTACCATTGCATCCTGTGCCTTTATGTTGGTTGGTATCAATGTTTATGAAGGCTCTGATGCTGAAGCAAGAGTGATGTACGGTATTATTACAGGCATGGGTTTTATTGGCGGTGGGGCTATTTTCAAAAACGATAGCGGGGTTAAAGGAACTGCCACAGCGGCAGGGCTATGGAACGCTGGCGCTATAGGTATCTCTGTTGCTTACAGTCGTTATGAAATCGCTATTGTATTATCTTTTATTAGCTTTCTTATTTTTCAATTTTCAGAGCTATTTAAACCAAAACAATAACCCCCAATCAACTCACAGCTTTCATCCAAGCTCAGGTCATTTATTTTTATTACTTAGAAGCCTTAATTATTTTAACTGTAGTGTTGCCATTGTGATTTTATATGTTCAGCGACCCGAAAGGCGTTAGCGTAAATGGTAAAAGTATAAGGTACACTACCGCCTGTTGGCATAAACGAGCCATCAGTTACATATAAGTTGCTTACTTCATGGGCCTGACAATGTTTATTGAGTACAGAGGTTTGCGGATCGTTACCAAAACGACAGCCACCTGCCATTAAATTAGTTGCGGGTGAGCCACTAACCGATGATGAAATATTTTTTGCTCCTAATTCGGCTAATAGTTTTTCAGCCTTTTCAGCTAAATAACTACCCACTTCAAGATCATGTTGATGATAACCAATACGCACATTGGCAACGGGATCTCCCCATTGATCTGTGGTGTTTTCATCAAGTGATACAAAACAGTTATCGTTGGGTAGCCAATCATTAAATACTTCAAAACGTAGGGTTTTATAACGGGTAAATTCACTACGCATACTTTGTTTTAGCGCTTCACCCCATAATAATTGGCTGTTGCCTTGCTCGTCTTCACCCCATTGTGTGCCACGTGCGCGCGCAATAGGGTTTTGATGAAAAAGAAAGTCGATAGTGCCACCTTTTGCGGTGCCAGCTTTGCCTATGCCTTGTTGTGATGCCGCAAATTTTTTATCGTTAATTTGATACCAATCTTGTAAAGCGCGATTAATAAAAGGGCCTACAGTTTTCAAATCAGCCACTTTCTCTGGTGTTAACTCATTATAAATAAAATCACCTTGGCCTGTACCACCGCCGCTAAAAAGTAAGTTTTTACCCACTTGACCATTATTATTTGCTAAGCCCTGTGGAAATTTATCGCCTTTAGAAGCAAGCAATAAACGCGAAGTTTCAACGGCTTGGCAAGCTACGACATAAATTTTTGCAGTGGCAATTTTTTCACGTCCTTGGCTGTCGTAATAATGCACGCCACTAATTTCACCTTGGCTATTCGTGGCAATATGAAATACTTTTGAGTTGGGTTTAATGGTGCAATTACCGCTAGCAACCGCATGATTTAATAAGGCTGCTCTGCCACTGCCTTTAGCGCCTGATGAGCAACCATAACTACTACAGTAACCTGAGTATTCGCAGCTACGACGACCCATCGCTGGGCGTGATAAAATAGCGCGTGGTACTGGAATAGCATGGTAACCAATATTGTTTGCGGCTTGGTCTATCCATGATGAAATAGGCGACTCAGCAACGGGCGGATAAGGAAAGTCTGCAGATCTAGGCTCTTGGTGTGGGTGATCTACTACACGGCCAGAAACACCAACAATACGTTCTACCATGGCGTAATAAGGTTCTAATTCTTCATAACTAATCGGCCAATCGGCAACGTTAGCGCCTTCAATATCACCAAACTCTGTTTTGAGGCGAAAATCTATTGGTTTTAAGCGATGAAAATAACCACTCATAAAGTTAGATGAACCACCAACCACATTGCCATTCCACCAGCTCCAGCCAGAATCACTGGTTTTTTCGCCTTGCCAAAAACTTACCCCGTCACTGGTTTCGTATTCTTCTTCAATCACGTGCTCTTCATCAGACAACTTCGGGTTGTAAGCATCATGTACGCTAATGGCTAGTTCATCTTTAAAAAACTCTTTTTCGGTTAACCACGGCCCCTTTTCTAAAACCAGTACTTTAGCTCCTGCATTAGCTAAGCTATAGGCAATAGGAGAGGCTCCTGCGCCACTACCAATAATACAAATGTCGGCGCTTAAATTATTTGTTTGAGATGTAGTCATTACTTATGGCCTTGAGGTTTTGCACGTGGCGGTAATTCAAAATAGCGCTGTCCTTTTTCAGGTAACGGAAAGCCACCTTGGTGTTCAAGCCATTGCCAGCCAATACCTTTTGGATTTCCGCCATAAGCGGCGGGCGTCAGCATGGCTTCAAAAATATAACCGAGCAGTGTATTTAACCAATTTTGACCAGCGCGAGATTGACTAATACCTTTTAACAGTTGTTCTTTTTCAGTAAAACCAAGCTCAACAAAGTTTTGTTTTTTTTCGCTTTGCGCGTAGCCATTTAGCCAACCCACTCCTTTTAGAATAAAGTCTTTCTCTGCTTGTTCGGTCGGCTGTACAGTCATTATTTGATAAAGATAAGCCGTGGCATTAATTTGTTTCGCGCTAATATCTTGCGCAGTCGTATTATTACTGTTTGTTGTTGGCGACTCAGGTAATAAATGCTCTAGCGTAGCATTGAGCGTTAGCCATGGGTCGGTATTGAGTAATGATGATAACGCTTTTTGTACATCAGCATTAAACGAAAAAGCAGGAAAAACAGAAGCTGCACCAACACCTGCGGCTGACTTTAAAAGACGGCGGCGAGTGAGGTTTTTGTTTTTAATAAACTCAGGCGTTTGGTAGCTTTCATCAAAAAAAGATTTACCGGAAAATAAGGTCGTCAAAATAATTCCCTAATGTTTAAATGCGTAATTTATGTGATGTTTGAATATACTTTGGCGCAAATGAATTAGACCACTTATGTAAGAAAGTAAGCCATTGTTCTCGTGAATAATTACCATCAACTAACAATTCAGCAGTATCTTTTGACAACAACATTTTACCCGTGGAGGTTGATACATACATATGAGGATAACCCAGTACAGGTGGTAATGATGACATAAACGCTTCATTTTCATTACTGTCGCTAACATTAATTTTTAACAACACATATTGGCTATGCAAGGCTTGATAAATATCGGGATTTTCCTCTAAAAAAGCATCCATTTTGTGACACCAACTGCACCAGTTTCCGCCAACCTCTATTAATACTTGGCGATTACTTGTTTTAGCTAATGCCAGTGCGTCAGTCGCATCTTTAAAAGGATCGCGAGTATCATCATAAACTTTACTGTAGCTTGGTAAGTTATTGGCAGAGTAAACCGTTATTGCTGGGCTTTTAGCACACGCAATACCTATCATGCTTAGTGCGAATAAGCCGCTTATACTCAGGCTAAGTAGTATGCTAAATAGGGTGGATTTCATTATGTTCTCGTTATCTTTTTTACGGTTAGTTAATAAGACCCTAGTGACTTGTACTATATTTCAAATGATTTTTATCAGTGTACATCGTTTTATATGGAGTATGACAATAAGCGAACTCGCAATTCAAGCATACTCGGGTATAATGCCGATAATTAATCTACTTACGTTTTTAGAAGGAATACATCATGCGTCCAAGCGGCAGAACATTAGGGCAAATTCGCCCCGTTACAATTACTCGCCAATTTACTGCACACGCAGAAGGCTCAGTATTAATTGAGTTTGGCGATACTAAGGTTATTTGTACTGCTTCAGTTGAAGAAGGTGTACCACGTTTCTTAAAAGGTCAGGGTAAAGGTTGGGTAACGGCTGAATACGGTATGTTACCTCGTTCAACACATACGCGTATGCGTCGTGAAGCGGCTAGTGGTAAACAAAGCGGCCGTACTTTAGAAATTTCACGTTTAATCGCCCGTGCTTTACGTGCAGCGGTAGACTTAAAAGCGTTAGGCGAAAATACTATTTCGGTTGATTGTGATGTAATTCAGGCTGACGGTGGTACACGTACTGCATCTATTACAGGTGCTTGTGTTGCTTTAGTTGATGCTCTTAACTACATGCGCGCGAAAGATATTATTAAAACCAATCCACTTAAACATATGATTGCTGCAGTATCGGTTGGTGTTTATCAAGGTGAGCCAGTATCAGATTTAGACTATGCTGAAGACTCGAACGCTGAAACTGACATGAACGTCATTATGACAGATACCGGCAAGTTAATTGAAGTACAAGGTACGGCCGAAGAAGAGCCGTTCAGCTTTGATGAATTACAAGCAATGTTAGCATTAGCAAAAAATAGCATTAATGAGTTATTCGAAATTCAGAAAGAAGCTCTAATTTAAATTTAATTTATTCAATAGATTAGGAAAATATCGACATGAAAGATTACCAACGTGACTTTATTGAATTTGCGTTAGCCAAACAAGTATTACGTTTTGGCGAATTTACCTTAAAGTCTGGCCGAACGAGTCCATACTTTTTCAATGCAGGTTTATTTAAAACCGGTGGTGACTTAGCGCGTTTAGGTCGTTTTTATGCCGCAGCATTAGTTGATGCTAACATTGACTACGATTTAGTGTTTGGGCCTGCCTATAAAGGTATTCCTATTGCAACGACAACCGCAGTTGCGTTGTACGATCACCATAATGTTGATGTGCCTTATTGCTTTAACCGTAAAGAAGCAAAAACACACGGTGAAGGCGGTTCATTAGTGGGCGCAGAGCTAACCGGTAAAATTATGTTAGTAGACGACGTAATTACTGCGGGTACGGCTATTCGTGAGTCAATGGAAATCATTAAAGCGCAAGGTGCTGAATTATCAGGTGTTCTTATTGCGCTGGATCGCCAAGAAAAAGGTCATGGCGAGTTATCTGCTATTCAAGAAGTTGAGCGTGATTTTGGTACGCAAGTGGTTGCTATTGTAACGCTTGCAGACGTTGTTACTTATCTTGAAGAGCAAGTAGCAACCCAACCTGAACTTGCTGCTAACTTAGTGAGTATTAATAAGTATCGCGAAGACTTTGGTATTTAATATCAAAAGCTAATGGCTATTTATTGTAGCCAGTTAGTAAGTTAAGCCAGTTTTCATTTGTAAAATGAAACTGGCTTAATTTTTTCTGCTCTTTTAAAAAGGAGCGCTCTAATCTTGCCATATTGTCTTGTTTCCAGCGAACATCGCTCGCGTTATCAGTGCGAACTTCACCGCGATCAAAATCAATTAAGAACACTTCATTTTCATCATTAATCAAAATATTGTGACTATTTAAGTCGTGATGATAAATGCCTTGGTCATGAAAACGTTTAATTGTTGCGCCGATATTTTGCCACAGCGCATCAGTAATTGAGCCTTTACTTAATATATCAACCAGATCGGTTGCTTGAGTAATTCTGCTAGAAAGTAAGTCGGCTTTATAAAAAATACCATAACGAGTTACGCGATAAGCAACGGCCTTTGGCGCGGGCAAGCTTAAACTACTCATATGCTGTAGTAGTGCGTATTCTTTGGCGGCGCGAGTGTTTTTCATACCCGTAAATAAATACGTATCGTTAATGACTTTACCAATGAGACCACCACGATAATAATGGCGAAGCACCCAATGCTGGGTAGGTTTGTTGCGATGTTTTACGCCAATAAACCAAGTAGTGCCGCGACCCTGTGCTGAACCAGTAATAGCATTACGCAGTTGCCAGTATTCAGCATTGAGCATTTCAGGGCTGAAATGCGATATTTCATCACAATTATAAAGACAGTGATCATTATCAAGTACGAAGGTTTTATCTTGGCTTGTTGTCATTAAAAGTTGTTGTATCGCTAGGTGGTTAACAATAAATGTTATTGTCGAGGGGATTAGCTTGAGGGTCAATAAATTCTTATTTTTTTATTGAGGAAGAAACAAAAAAAGACCCAAGCTTTTACTTGAGTCTTTAGGGGCTGTTGATCTTTCGAGATGTTTTTAACTTTTTAAACTAGGTATTTAGCAAAGCCTATAGCATCTTATGCTTTGCGTCGTGAAGCGGCTAAAGCAAATAAAGCCAGTGCTAATACAGCAATAGTTGTTGGCTCAGGAATCGTGGCAATATTAAACTCACCTAAACTGTTTGCTTGAGTAAAGTTGTGGCTAGTCACTTGGTTGCTTGCATCAAATGATAAAAATTTAAAGCCCTGGCCTAAGCCTTGCGTGTTAGTAATAGCAATATCTAAATTGAAATTATTAGGATCATTTAATTGAAAAACTAAGCCGTCGTTACGCTTTGATGCCCAAGCCCACTTAATGCCATTAGTAATATTAGTATCGCTAGTATCATCTTTAAAAATAATGTTACCGAAGTCATTTAAGTTATTTACACTGAATTTAGCTTTACCTTTACCAGTACTATTTGCGCTATCGGCTAATACAAATAAGGCTAAGTTATTGTTGTATTCTGCAAAAAACATAACTAGTGCGTTGTTTGCTTCATAACCTGTGTTTGAAGAGTAACGAATGTTGCTACCATAACCATAAAAGTCAGTAAAACCTTGATCAAGGTTCAATGCGCCTAAGGCAATATTGTTATTAAGCTTGATTGTAGTCGCATTAACGTGCGTTGTAGTGCTTAGAATAAGTGCTAGTACAAGTGCTAGACTAGTAAATAATTTCATAAAGAGTGTCCTGTTAAACCTAAAAGTAATTAGTACGTCTTAACGTGGTGTTCTTGTGCCAATATAATTAAAGCACAGTTTGATCTAAGCACTGTTCGTGCCATGAGTTATTACAACAGGTAAAACAGCATGTTAGTGTTGGAATTATTGGGTGGTTATTAATAGTTTTACATAATGTAAAATTATATGACAGAGGTTAACCAGCTAGGTATTCGTTTATTGGTTTAGGAGGCTTTGTACTTGCTGAAGTGTTGTTTGGGTTGCACCTTGGTTGGCAAGTACTACGTTATAGGCATGTTGCCCTAAAATATGCTGTTGCTCAGGCGCCGAGAGTAATTTGATAACACTATTCGCGAGTTCATCGGCTTGTTCATCAATACTTGTGGTGGTCGCTGGTGTTTTTAGTTGCACTATGCCGTTTTCATGCTGCATTTGCTGCATTACTTCGGCAAAGTTACTCATGTCATTACCGACAATAATAGGCTTTTTAAAAAGTGCCGGCTCCAATGGATTATGCCCGCCAATACTACCGCTGAAACTCCCTCCCATAGTAATAATGTCACCTAAGGCAAAAGTTGCCATTAATTCGCCTAAACTATCGAGTAACCAGATATTTTCATCGTTAATAACCTTTTTATCGCTGCGTTTTATTGTGCTGAAACCTTGCTTTTGACATTGCTCAGCAACAGATTGAAAGCGCTCAGGGTGACGAGGTACGAGTACTAATAGCAATTGTGGAAAATGAGCTAGAATTTTAGTAAAGGCAAGTAGTGCTAACTTTTCATCGCCCTGATGAGTACTGGCGACTATCCATGTTTTACGGTGGTTAGAGATATATTGTGCTAGCTCAGTTTGCTTTTGCGCTAACTCATCATTAATACTGATATCAAATTTTACATTACCACTATTTAGGCATTGCTCAGATCGAGCACCTAATTGTATAAAATGTGCTAAATTTTGCTGACTTTGCGTCAATATAGTATCAAAACGCTGTAAACATGGAGTGATTAGCGCTTTTAATTTACTGTAGCTGTGTAATGATTTTTTCGATAGGCGACCATTAATCAGTAGTAGTTTTATTTTTTTGTGATGGCACTGGGCGATTAAGTTAGGCCATAACTCAGTTTCCATAAAAATGACTAATTGAGGTTTGACTCGCTGTAAAAATAACCAAGTACATGGAAATATATCAAGCGGCAAATAACAATGCTGAACAGAATTACCAAAAAGTTTTTTAACTTGCGCAGAGCCAGTAGGCGTAAACGTGGTAACCGTAATCGCTAGTGCAGGGTAGTTAGTTAATAGCTCATTAATGAAAGGTTTAAGGGCAAGTACTTCACCGACACTGGCTGCATGCACAACAATGCCGTCAGGTTTGATTGAGTTAGAAATAAACCCTAAGCGCTCTGATATGCGCTGCCGATATTGCTTGTTATTTTTAGAGCGTAAAAGTAAGGCAATCAGCACTATAGGTAACAAGCTTAATAAAAGTATACGGTAAAATAGCAAGGCAAACATAAATTGCTCTATAGTGAGTTAGTCGGTAGATTATACGCAAGCAATCAACTAAATATAAGTGTTAGTCAGTTATGCTCATAAAATTAATATCATCGTTTTCACATTCCTTTCACCCTAAACCTAATTCGTGCGAGCTGTTTCAGGTTTTATCTTATTGCTATCGATACAAACGCAAATTCATGGCGCTATTGTTACTATGTTGCCCATTTACCTCTATGGCGCTAGCTGATATTGAGGCAGATGAAAAAGCACTGCCAAGCCATATGGTTAAGTTTAAAGCCGATGTCGACAGACGGTTTTTATTGGCGGCAGATTACCTTCATTTCCCTCAAAAAGAAGCCGCTCAACACATGGGTGGTGTGTTGATTTTGCATGACTGCAAAGAGAGTCGTAAAAACTATCAGGAGCTGGCACAAAATCTAGCTAATAGCGGTTTACATGTGTTGTCATTAGACTTTAGAGGTTACGGTGATAGCACTGATAATGGCTTTTCTGAGCAAGAATTAAAAAAACAGGCTAAAGATTTAGTGAGCTATCAGAGTGACTTGGCTCTATTAACGTCATATTGGCCTGAAGATGTTATAGCAGCTTATCACTATTTGCGTAAAGAGTTAGATAAGAGCAAAGGCATTGCGGTTTTTGCTAGTGGCTGCTCTAGTGGCTATACGCTTGAGTTGGCACAAAAATATCATGTTAAAGCTTGGGTATTATTAAACCCTGAAATGTCATATAGCGATAAAGAACGTTATAAAACCTTACTTGACGCTCCTAGTTACTTTATTAGCTCGGGGCATCAATTAGCTAGTCTTAGCGTTGCTCAAGAATTATTTAATTGGAATGGAGATAAAAAATCTAAAATTCAAATATTTAAAGTAGATAAAAACAATAGTCAGCTTCTCAAAAGCAACAGAAGATTAGTAATAGATATTGTTGAGTGGTTAAAATTTAATTTGTCATAAACAGTGGTTTGGGGTATTTAAAACAACAATAGAGCAACAGTAAAGCTTTTGTGACACTCAGTTAAAATTTTACAAAATATCATTCGGCTTATGGCGCATTTGATTGATGATTGTCGTACAATAGCAAAAACGCTAAAGCTGGCTACAGTTAACACTATTATTTGGTAAAAACCAAAACGTAATCAGCGCTTAGATAAGCTAAATATTCAATTACCTGTTGAGGCGAAAACATGTCAGCAAATTTCTATCATCATATTCAAGATCAAATTAATCAAGTAAAAGCCGATGGTTTATATAAAGCGGAGCGTGTTATTACCACTGCTCAGCAAGCCAATATAGCCGTGGCTAGCGGTGAGCAAGTTGTTAACTTTTGTGCGAACAACTACTTAGGCTTAGCAAACCATCCTGCGTTAATTGCTGCAGCAAAAACAGGCTTAGATGAGCATGGTTTTGGTATGGCATCAGTACGCTTTATTTGTGGTACACAAGATATTCATAAGTCATTAGAGCAAGGAATTAGTGAGTTTCTAGGCATGGAAGATACTATTTTGTATTCATCATGTTTTGACGCGAATGCGGGTTTATTTGAAACCTTATTAACGGGTGAAGATGCGATTATTAGTGATGCGTTAAATCACGCTTCTATTATTGATGGCGTACGTTTATGTAAAGCAAAACGTTTTCGTTATGCAAATAATGATATGGCAGCATTAGAGCAGTGCTTAATTGAAGCAGAGGCTGCTGGCGCGCGTTTTAAGTTAATTGCTACTGACGGTGTTTTTTCAATGGACGGCGTTATTGCTAATTTGAAGGGTGTTTGTGACTTAGCTGAAAAATACAATGCTATGGTTATGGTTGATGACTCACACGCGGTTGGTTTTGTTGGTGAACAAGGTCGTGGTAGCCATGAATATTGTGAAGTAATGGGGCGCGTTGACATTATCACTGGCACCTTAGGTAAAGCTATGGGTGGCGCTTCGGGTGGTTACACTTCTGGTAAAAAAGAAGTGGTTGAATGGTTACGTCAACGTTCACGTCCCTATTTATTTTCTAACTCACTGGCACCAGCCATTGTTAATGCTTCATTAAAAGTACTTGAACTATTAGCAGACGGTGATGATTTACGTAAAACCTTAAAAGATAACGCTGCTTATTTCCGCAATAATATGGAAGCTGCTGGCTTTACTTGTGCAGGGGCTGATCATGCAATTGTTCCTGTTATGTTAGGCGACGCTAAAGTAGCCAGTGATATGGCTAACAAATTACTTGCCGAAGGTATTTATGTTATCGGCTTCTCATTTCCTGTTGTACCGAAAGGCCAAGCCCGTATTCGTACGCAAATCTCTGCAGCGCACAGTAAAGCTCAGCTAGATACTGCTATTGATGCGTTCACTCGTATTGGTAAAGAAATGGGTATTATTTAATAATTAATGACATAGTCACTTGTATAGCCCACTTACATGAAAAATATAAATTGGGCTATACAACTTAGCTATGCCGATATTGGTAGTTAGAAAGAGAGCAATAATGAAATCTTTAGCAAAATTAAAAGCAGAACCGGGTATTTGGTTAACCACCTCTGAAAAACCTGAAGTAGGCCATAATGATTTATTAATTAAAATTAAAAAAACCGCTATTTGTGGTACCGATATTCATATTTATAATTGGGATGAATGGTCGCAAAAAACTATTCCAGTACCTATGGTGGTTGGTCATGAATATGCAGGCGAAGTGGTTGGTATTGGCCAAGAAGTAAAAGGTTTTAGTCTTGGTGACCGAGTTTCGGGTGAGGGTCATATTACTTGTGGTCATTGCCGTAACTGTCGTGGTGGTCGTACGCATTTATGTCGTAATACTGTTGGTGTTGGTGTTAATCGCCCTGGCTCCTTCGCTGAATACTTGGTGATCCCTGCTTATAATGCTTTTAAATTACCTGATGAAATTTCAGATGATTTAGCGGCTATTTTTGACCCGTTTGGTAACGCTGTACATACGGCATTGTCTTTTGATTTAGTGGGCGAAGATGTTTTAATTACCGGTGCTGGCCCTATAGGTATTATGGCGGCAGCGGTTGCTAAGCATGTTGGCGCACGCCATGTTGTTATTACTGACGTTAACGAATATCGTTTAGAGCTAGCACGTAAAATGGGTGCAACACGCGCTGTTGATGTAAGTAAAGAAAACCTTAAAGATGTGATGAATGATTTAGGGATGACGGAAGGTTTTGATGTTGGTATGGAAATGTCAGGTGTACCTTCGGCATTTACCGGTATGTTAGAAAATATGAATAATGGCGGTAAAATTGCCATGTTAGGTATTCCTGGTAGTGATATGGCGATTGATTGGAGCCAAGTTATCTTTAAAGGGTTAACCATTAAAGGTATTTACGGTCGAGAAATGTTCGAGACTTGGTATAAAATGGCCAGCTTAATTCAATCAGGTTTAGATTTATCACCGATTATTACGCATCATTATAATGTAGATGACTTTCAACAAGGTTTTGATGTAATGCGCTCTGGTCAGTCAGGTAAAGTTATTTTAGACTGGACCTAATCAAAGCGTGTAACGATCAGGCCCGTAGTTTTTAAATGACTCGGGTCTTATTGCAAATATAACAAAGAAAGAGGTAACTATTTTGGCAAGCAATGAAGAAGTTTTTCAACATATGAATGTAAATGAATTGCATGAGGTCTTGGCAAATAAAACCCATGTTGTTGTTGATATTCGTGATGCTACCTCTTTTAAAAATGGTCGTATTGAATCTGCAATCCATTTAACTAATGAGTCGTTACCTGAGTTTTTAAGAACCGCTGACTTTGATATGCCTGTTGTTGTGTGCTGTTATCATGGTATTTCAAGTCAACAAGCCGCTCAGTTTTTAATTAGCCAAGACTTTACCGAGGTTTATTCTTTAGATGGCGGTTTTGAGCAATGGCAAGCACTATACCCTGAAAACATTGAGCGCTAATGAGTGAGCCGTTAAATCATCCTGTTGATGAAGCATCAGCGCTAGTTTCGTTAGTTGAGGTTAAAGCCCATAATATTGCGCTTTTATTTGCTAATTATTTAACGTCGCTGGATATTATTGCAAAAGTTGTTGAAGCCGATAGCGGTTTTATTATTTATTGTGAGCAAGCAAAGCTGGCGCAAGCACAGCATGAATTTGAACAATTTATTAAACAGCCTTATGCGCAAAAATACCAACAAGCGGCTTGGCAAAGTGGTGAAGTTGTTAGCGTACGTAATGGTGAAGCGTCCTTGCTTGATACTTTTAAACAAAGCTTTTTAGCTCATGCGGGTATGGTGACGTTAAGCGTTTTTGCCATATGTTGGGCGGTTTTTATTGCTAGTAGTGTTAGTCCAACCTGGGCGCAAAGTTTATTTAAGGCATTGCAGTTTTATCCACAGCTATCAATCGATGCTTTTATAGCGCAACCGTTACGAGTGCTAGGGCCAGCATTTTTCCATTTTTCATTATTACATATTGTTTTCAATACTATGTGGTGGTGGCAATTAGGTGGCAGTATTGAGAAAACCTTAGGCAAAGGCACTTTAATTAATTTGTTGCTACTGTCGGCGATAGTTTCGAATTTAGGGCAATATTTAGTGTCAGGTCCGAACTTTGGTGGTTTATCTGGGGTTGTTTATGCGCTAGTGGGTTTTGTTTGGTGGTATGGTTATTTAGCACCCGAGAAAGGCTTATCGTTATCTAAACCTATTGTAGGGTTTTTACTTTTTTGGTTAATATTGGGGTTTGTTGATTTACTCCCTGTAAATGTTGCTAATACCGCGCATTTACTTGGTTTGTTATCAGGCTGTTTTTTAGCGGTATTTACTGTGAAAGTACTAAAAAAAGATAAGTAAAGTTAGGATACTTAATCAATATAATCAATAAAACACGGCATAACTATTAGCCGTGTTTTTGTTCTAAGCTTAAGTTGTGTTTAGTTATCTAACCATTGGGTAAAGAGTAATTTTTTGATTAAAGGCTTTCCTGTTTCTTTGGTGAGTAAATCTTTAACCTCTTCTTCGCACATTAATTGAATTTCAGCACGACCTTTCATTGACTTGATTCTAGCCTCGCCTTGTTGACCGATAATGTTAATAATAGCATCGCGTAACAGTGGCGCATGATGTTCAACAATAGACAAGTTATCACCTTCAACCATTAGCTCAACAGTTAAACGCACAAAGCCCATTTTCTTCTTTACTGCCACATAATTGGTAACTATATCAGGCTCGAAACCATAATAGGCATATTTAGAAGCGTGAGCAGAAGCTGAAAATAGTGAAATGGATAACAATAATAAAGTGAAGAAATATTTAAGCATAAAGACAAACTTACCGTCAGTTTAAAGTGAGAAGATTATTCCTTATGATAACCTTATTTTAATGTTTTGCTTGTTTATTTTATAAAAAAGGCAAAATTTTTATTGATGCTCTTTAGGTCAATGAGTTCTGCAACAAACAGTGTTATTATAAGCGCGTTTTTCGTTACTATTAAATTTTATGAGCCAGCCACACCCATTATTTCCTGTTACATTAGCTAGCCATTGGCATGATCCTAGCCGCAGTCAGTTAACTCATTCTTTATTAGACTGGTTACTCGATTCTGCGTCGCTTACTGCAAGGTTAAAGAAGCACTGTACTCATTTTAGTGTTGAGCTTTTGGGACAAAAAGTTGAGGCATGCAGTGCTGCTGAAGCTACTGCTGAAATTTGTGCAGGAGAGCAAGTACTCGTAAGAGAAGTGCTTTTGCATTGTGACCAAGTACCACAAGTGTTTGCGCGCAGCTTATTACCGTTATCGAGTTTAACAGGTGAAGAGCAACACTTAGCTAACTTAGGTACTCAATCGTTAGGGCAAGTATTGTTTAGTAGCCCGTTATTAACACGAAAAAAAATTCATATAGCTTCATTTGATAAGCAGTCAAGCGTCGGGCAGCTTTCACAGTATTTACAATTAGCGGTAGGGCAGCCCTTATGGGGGCGCCGCTCTACGTTTATGTTAGGCGATAAACCACTCGTAGTTGCTGAAGTGTTTTTACCGCAAGCATTCGCTTATCAACAAACGCCTTTGAGTGTTAATGCAGGAATAAATCATGCTGAGTAAGTTAAACCAAAATTGGCAAGCTATTAAATTAATCACGCGTATGGACAAGCCTATTGGCACTTATTTACTCTTATGGCCAACATATTGGGCATTGTGGATAGCTAGTGATGGCTGGCCGAATTTTCATTTATTACTCGTTTTTACGCTTGGCGTTTTTATCATGCGTAGTGCCGGCTGTGTGATTAATGATATAGCGGACAGAAAAATAGACGGTAAAGTTGAACGCACCCAAAACAGGCCTTTAGTGTCAGGAATGATGACCACTAATACCGCCATTAATTTATTTGGCATATTAATAGGTATGGCGCTGGGTTTAGTGCTTACTTTGAGTTGGCCAACTATTTACTTATCGGCAGTGGCATTGGCACTTGCATCACTTTATCCCTTTATGAAACGCTACACTCAATTACCGCAGGTGGTACTTGGTGCTGCGTTTAGTTGGGGTATGATTATGGCGTTTTCTGAAGCGCAGGGTGAAGTGCCGTTAGTTGCTTGGTTGTTATTTATTGCCAATTTATTATGGACCGTAGCTTATGACACTATATATGCCATGGTTGATCGAGATGATGACTTAAAGATAGGGGTTAAATCAACCGCTATTTTGTTTGCTGATAATGATAAGCGCATTATTGGTTTTTTACAGTTATTAGTACTGGCTTTGCTGTGGACTGTTGGTGATATTCTTGCCTTTGGTTGGCCTTATCAATTAAGTATTGTTATTGCTGGTGCAATGTTTACTTATCAACAAATCCTTATTAGTAATCGAGAGCGAGAAGCTTGCTTTAATGCCTTTTTACATAACCATTGGGTGGGCATGGTGGTGTTTATCGGTATTATGATTGAATATTTATAGCTCGTAGTGTTGTGGCACTATAATAAGCTTTTATTCACTTGAATTAAGTAGCTCGATAAAGCTTTCTAAAGGCAATGGCTTACTAAAATAAAAGCCTTGGTAGTGATAACAACCCAAGGTTTTCAAACAACTTAATTCTTCTAAGGTTTCAACGCCTTCAGCCAATACTTTCATATTCAAGGTTTTACCAAGGCTGATAATCATACTGGCAATGGCAGCACTTTCGCTTGATTGATTAATATTGGTGACAAACGAGCGATCTATTTTTAACACGCTAGCAGGGATTTTTTTTAGGTAGTTAAGCGAAGAATAACCTGTACCAAAATCATCAATAGCGCAATCAACCGATTGTGCTTTTAAAGCATTAATTAAGGTTATCGACTTTTCAATATCTTCTACCAATAAGTTCTCAGTAAGCTCTAAGGCAATGTGCTGAGCATTAATCTTTTGTTGCTCAATTGCCGCTAACATTTTGTCTTGAAAGTCAGCCTGAATAAGTTGCTTTGCACTAATATTAATAAATACGCGCTTAAAGCTACTAGGTAGCCCCAATGTTTCTAATTGTTTAATATCACGGCACGCTTGCTCTAAAACCCATTGTCCAATAGCAATAATTAGGTTACTTTCTTCAGCAATGGGAATATAAACCGCAGGTGATTCCATACCATGCACGGGATGTTGCCAGCGTAGTAACGCCTCAGCTCCCGTGATTTGTCCTGAATGGTTATATTGCGCTTGGTAGTGCAGTCTGAAATCGCCAGCGACTAAACTGGCTTTCATGTCTTCAATATAAGCCAAGCGTTTATTGATTTTATCCGACATTGCAGTGTGATATTGCAATCCAAGAGTTGTTTTAGCGCGCTTAGCTTCATACATCGCAATATCGGCATATTTAATAATACTGGTCGACATATCACTTTGTAATGGGAATAGTGCATAGCCAATACTGCAACTTAACTTATAAGCATTGCCATCAACTATAAAAGCGGAGGCTAATGCTTGATTGATACTTTGAATTATTTCACTAATTTCGAGTTGATATTCCTGACTTTTTTGAGATCTTAACTGATTAATTAATAACGTGAACTCATCACCACCAAAGCGTGCAATGTCAATATTTTGATTAGCAATAGTATGCAATCTGTTAGCTAGGGTGACTAATATTTTATCACCAACGGCATGCCCTAAGGCATCATTAATAGGTTTAAAGCGGTTTAAATCGATAAAAACAACAGCACCAAGCTGGTTATCTTTTATAGCATTATCAATAGAGTTCGCTAGTAAATTATTAAAGTGTTGTCGGTTATATAAACCGGTTAAACCATCATGCTGTGCTTGAAAAATTACAGTTTCTTCAGCAAGTTGTCGAGAATAAACCTCTTGTACTAAAGTATCGTGCACAATAGAGGTATAACAGCTAGTGGCTAGCTTTTTTAAAATAGGCGTTAATGCTTTTAGTACTGTTGTTTCAACTTGGTAATGTGTTTCAAAAATAAGCACGCCATGTTTAGGAATAATAAAGCCATAAAGGTGCTGACCGTTTTGACAAGTAAACATTTGCTTGAGTTTTGTCTGTTCTACTTGCAGTGCAAAATCTTGTAATATTGTATTATTTTGCCATGGTTGATTACGCTTATTTTTAGGAATGCTGAGCAAGTGATTAAAGCTATTATCTTCTTCGGCTGAAAATGACTTGGGAGTACCGTTTTTATCGGTATACATGTAAACATGCGCACTGGTTAAGTTTAAACGGCTAAAGCAAACTTTTAAAAATACCTTTAACATGGCATTTAGATCAAGTTTATTGCCAATGGCCATAGCAAGCTCGTGTTGTAATGAAATAATAAATAATGCGTTGTTGTTCATCATACTGTTATTAAATTACCATGAAATGATTACTGTTGATTTATTGAGTAGCCGAATGGCGCCGCTTTTATTCTTTGCTATTTCACCTAAGGATAACACCCCAAACAAAGTACTGTGTTGGCATTGTTGAGCGATAACAGCAATTTCCCTTGAAAAGTCTTCTTGCATATATAAATCGCGACTAATGCAGTCAAATACCATAGTAGCTGAAAACTCATGCTTGTATTGAATTAGGTCATTTATTGATGTTGTTATTGTGTTTCTATTAGGTGTAAGAGAGGTGATTGCCGCCTGTTTCGCTGAGTCTATTAAGGTGTCGATATTGCTCTTGAGTAAATAAACCATACTATTTACAGGAACATTACCTAAGCATTGTAGTTGGTTATTAATCGCTAAAATGGGATCACGTACGATTAAGTTATGGTTAATATCTTCGATGCCTAGAGGGAAGTGCTTTGCTATCTCGAAAAAGTCATCTGTATCAAAACAATAGTCGCTTTCACTTTCAATAATGTTCTTGTAAGTCTCAAAGGCAGGCAGGTAGTTTAAACTGTGCACCGTTTGTCCTTGCGCCTCTGACACTAAAAAAGGCCCTTTAAAGGTTTCCCAACCATGGGCTATACCGATGCTTAAATCGTAAGGTAAAGCGGCTAATTGAATGGTGTCACTAAGTAAGCCTTGGTTGCTGTAAATACAAGGTTTTTGAATGAAATCTAAATTACCAGCACCACCTCCTGCGATAGAAATATCATGATCGAGCAGTTCAAACAATGTATCTAAAAAGTTCTCTACACCATTAACCAGGCTATCATAAAACATCAGTAAACTGCTTTCGGCAATAGTAATAGCGTATTGGGGGTCGCTTAAATAAGCCTCTAGTGCTTTTTCTGTTTTAATGGCGCTTAAGTGAGTGAAATTGGCAATGTTAATGTGCTCATTAAACCCGATGATTAGTGAACCTTGCTCTAGAACATTTTTTTGATGGATAATTAGTGGATAAATACCGCCGCATACAGGTAAGTCGAGTTGGGTTAAAATAGGGTCGAGTTGTGCGGGAGTGTAATTGTTTTGGTTGCAGCTTAATATTAACAGACTTTTTGCAGGGCTTTGCTTAGCTAATGCTATACCTTGTTCCAGCTCTGTTAGTAAAGGGCTAGTGGTATGCCAACAGAATAATGTAGTAGCCATGTTGTTAACCCTCCTTGTTATTTACAAGCCTAAACGGTGTAATAAATATGCAATATTGATAATGCCTAATAAATGTAAATAAAACCAGTTTTTTCTTATATGCCAATTAGTTATAAAAACTACTCACTATCAACCAGTCCATGATTTACCGCATAGCGAATTAGCTCTGCTAAGCTATCTACATTGAGTTTTGCCTTAATATTGCGTCGGTGAGCTTCAACGGTGCGAAAGCTAATATTGAGCATTTTTGCAATGGTTTTACAGGCGTACCCTTGCGCTGTATAGGCTAAAATAACTTGCTCTCGCGTAGTAAGCTTTTCTTTTTCATCACCGAGTGGACTATCTATTAAGGCTTGAGCAATTGAGGGGCTGAAATATTTTTCCCCTGAGGCTACCGCTTTTATCGCAGCGTATACTTCTGCAGAGCCAGTGTCTTTTAGAATATAACCCGACGCACCTGCTTGCATGGCGCTACTCACAAACTCTATGCTGTCATGCATACTAAAAATAAGTACGCGTGTATTTTTGAGTTGCTCGGTAATAATTTCGGTGGCATCAATACCGTTCATGTCGGGCATGCTAATGTCCATTAAAATAACATCAGGTTTTAGTGTTAAAGCTTGTGTTAACGCATCTTTACCGTCTTGAGTTGACCCAATAATATTAATGTCATGATAATAAGACAGACAAGCAGTTAAGCCATCTTGCACCATTGGGTGATCATCAACTAATAATACCGAGGTTATGTACTCACTGGCGGTGTTATTAGTGCTCAGTTCAGAGTTTTCCATCTTGTTAGGCTCCTATTCATGCGTGTTATTTTTAGTTATGGGCGGCTCAGGTTTGTTAGATGATTGTCTATTGGCATTAAAATAAAAAGCAAAAACGTGTGTTGGAATATTGGCTGTAATAATAGTCCCTAACTTGGATGAACTAATGGTGAGTTGGCCACAGTGGTATTCAATACGTTCGGTTAGGTTGCGTAAACCAATACCAAAAGCCTGTTGGGGAGTACTAGTATTAAACCCTTGTCCGTTATCGGCAATAACTAACGTTAACCATTTATTTTCTATTGATAAGTCGATAGTGACTTTAGTGGCGTTTGCGTGTTTTTCGATATTGATCAGCGACTCCTGCACCACACGATATAGACTGGTATTAATATCGTCTGGTAATAGTTTACTGAGTTTAGGCTTAGTTATTTCAACATTAATGCCAGTTTGTTTTGAGAACTCTTTTCCTAATGACATGATGGCGGCAGATAAGCCAAGCTCGTCTAAAATCCTCGGGTGTAAATGGTGAGAAATGCGCCGTACTTCTTGAATGGCAACAGCAAGGTTTTTTTCAGCATCTTGTAAAGGTTTGGGCTTACTCTGCTGCTGTTGGCTTAAGAATATGCCAGTGGCTTCTATTGAATATTTTATGGAAACCAAAATTTGCACAATACCGTCATGAAGCTCACGCGAAACATGGCGATGTTGCTCTTCGCGTAAATTAATAATTTTTTGACCAAGCTCGGTAATTTTTTTATCGGCTTTTTTCTTATGGCTAAGATTGATGCCTAGGCCAAAGATGAAAATAATGAAAATGGCACTTAAAGCCACTAACAAAATAATTTGTTTTGTTTTATTAATGTGTAAATCAATTTTTTGCTGCAAGGTGGCGAGCTGTTGGTTCATATCATCAAGATAAATACCTGTGCCTAACATCCATTGCCATGAGTCTAAATAGGTTGAATAACTCATTTTGTCGGCAACGGTTTGGCTTGATGGTCTCATCCAGGGGTAATGTAGAAAGTCACCGCCCGCTTTGGCGTTACTGATGAGTTGTTGAATTATTTTGTCGCCTTGTTCGCTTTCTATATGCCACCAGTTTTCACCGATGCGGTGCGGCTCCTTAGGATGAGCAATATTAACCCCGTGTTGATCATAAGCAAAAAAATAACCGTCATCACCGTTGTATAACAACTTATCAATAAGCTTTTTAACATCGGCTTTTTTTTGCTCATTGGTTGCATCGGCTATTGGGTGCATATGGTGAATAGCCGAACTCACTAAGGCGGTGTAGTTTTTAAGCTCTTGCTGTTTTTGTTGAATAAGGAAGTTTTCAAGGGTTTTGAGGTTTTGATTGGAAAGCGTGCGGTACTCACTGGTAACAAAAAAGTAAATAACAATGGAGGTCAATATAACTTGTAACACCGCAATATAAAATAAGCGTAGTGGTAAAAGCATAATCATTTTCCAACAGTTATTAATACAGCGGTAAATAATTACAAACTTTCAATAAAAGCACTAGTATTACTTTAGCTTATCGGTACTTAGCGGCTAAGAC
Source organism: Colwellia asteriadis (assembly GCF_039523295.1). Classification (NCBI taxonomy): domain Bacteria; kingdom Pseudomonadati; phylum Pseudomonadota; class Gammaproteobacteria; order Alteromonadales; family Colwelliaceae; genus Colwellia; species Colwellia asteriadis. The sequence continues at coordinate 176,153 of NZ_BAAAFA010000002.1, forward strand.
TTTGGTCGTAGGTGTTATTACTAATAGTATTTTTAGTCAGATTACTTACTATAGTTAAGCACTAAAAAATTATAAAAATAACGACAATAACAATTCAATATTACAATGATAGGAAGGAAGGTATGAAAAAATCAATTTTTGTAAAAGCCGCGCTGGTTGTGTCGCTTGGCTTATCATCGCTGGGTTTAACGTCAGTGGCGTTAGCTGATGATGGTAAGAAATACCGTTGGAAGTTAGCAGAAACTTGGGGGCCAAATTTTCCTATTTTCGGTGAAGCTTCGAAGAATATGGCTAAAATGGCCAAAGAAATGTCAAATGGCCGTTTAGATATTCGTATTGATTCATCAAACAAACATAAGTCGCCACTGGGCATTTTTGATTTTGTGAAAAGTGGTCAATACCAAATGGGCCATTCAGCTTCTTATTATTGGAAAGGTAAAAACTTCAATACCATGTTTTTCACCACAGTACCTTTTGGTATGACCGCACCTGAGCAATATGCGTGGTTTTACCATGGCGGTGGCATGGAGTTAATGAAAAAAGTTTACGATCAATACGGTATTTTATCGTTCCCAGGTGGTAATACAGGTAACCAAATGGGCGGATGGTTTAAAAAAGAAATCAATAGCGTAGAAGACTTCAAAGGCTTAAAAATGCGTATCCCAGGTTTTGCTGGCGAAGTATTAGCTAAGCTTGGTGCTAAGCCAACGAACATTCCTTCAGGCGAGTTATATACAGCTTTAGAGCGCAATACTATTGATGCTTTAGAGTGGGTTGGACCTTCGTTAGATTTACGTATGGGCTTCCATAAAATTGCGCCATACTACTACACAGGTTGGCATGAGCCAGCAACTGAGCTGCAATTTATGGTTAACGAAAAAGCATACAATGAGTTACCAAAAGACTTACAAGCTATTTTAACCGTAGCTATGAAAACTGCGGCTTATGACATGTATGTGCAATCAATGCATGCCAGTGGTGAAAACTTAGCGTCTTTGAAAAAAGACTACCCTAATGTACAAATGCGTTCATTCCCGAAAGAAGTTATGAATAGCATTGTTAAAGCAAACGATGAGTTATTAACTGAATTTGCTGCTAAAGATTCAATGACTGCAGAAATCTTAAAATCATTAAACGATTATAAAGGTCAAGTTCGTGCATGGACTAACTTGTCTGATCGTGCCTACCTTGATAATTTTGACGAAAATAAATAGCGTTAATTGCTATTAAACTTAAAAAAGCTGTTAGTTAATTCATACACTAACAGCTTTTTATTAAGCTTATTTGTACTGAGAATAAAATGAATACAATGTTAAAAATAGTCGGGAAAATTCTTGATGCCTTAGGAAACTTTTGTAGTTTGTTAATGGTGTTGATGATTCTTAATGTTTTCTATGATGTGGTAATGCGCTACTTTTTCAATGATGTCAGTATTGCCATGCAAGAGCTCGAGTGGCACTTGTTTGCTGCGATGTTTATGTTTGGTATTGCCTATACCTTAAAAGAAGATGCTCATGTTAGAGTCGATATTTTTTACGATAATATGCAAGCGCGCAACAAAGCGTTTATTAATATTTTTGGTTCGTTATTTCTCGCTTTACCTATTACTTTATTAATTCTTTATTACAGCTGGGATTACACTTTCGATGCCTATGAAATGGGTGAGGGCAGTGGTGACCCTGGTGGTTTACCGCATCGCTGGATAGTACGTAGTGTTATTCCTCTTTCATCGGTATTTTTAATGCTCGCTATTTTTCATGTGGTACTAAGTCAAATACAAGTACTGATAGCCGCTAAAAAACCAACTGAGGAGCAGTAATCATGACAGGTATTGTACTTTTTGCTATTGCTCTGGTTTGTTTATTTTTAGGCTACTCAGTTGCCTTTACCTTTGCCGGTGTTTCTTTAATTGTTGGCGTGTTTGTTTTAGGTGCCGATTTATTTGCTTTTATGCCGTACCGCATTATGAGTATTATGGAAAACACCATTTTAATGGCAGTGCCTATGTTTATATTTATGGGGATTGTGCTGCAAAAAACGGGTTTAGCTGAGCGTTTATTAGAGTCAGCGGCCAAACTCTTTGGCAGCATTGCTGGCGGTGTTGCTATTTCAACAATTGTTGTTGGCGCTTTACTGGCAGCGTCTACCGGTGTTGTTGGTGCTAGTGTAGTGGCAATGGGAGTAATTTCATTACCGGTGATGCTTAAAAATAATTATCACCAACCTACGGCAACAGGGGTGATATGCGCCTCTGGTACGTTAGGGCAAATTATTCCGCCGTCTATTATTTTAATTATTTTAGGCGATGTTATGGGCGTACCTGTTGGTGACCTATTCCGCGCCGCGATTATCCCAGGCATGATGCTTGTTGTCGCTTATGTGGTGTACATTTTAATTTTGGGCAAAATAAAACCTGAATTTGTGCCGCCGATTACCGTGACCGAAAACAAGCGTGAATTATTAGTGCAAGCACTTAAGGATATTGTGCCGCCATTAATTCTTATTTTAGCGGTGCTAGGCTCTATTTTTAGTGGTATTGCCACGCCAACCGAATCATCGGCAATAGGCGCGGTAGGCGCGGTAGTTTTGTCTATTTTCTACGGCAGTTTTTCTTTTGGAAAAATGCACGAAGTGTCAAAAGAAACCGTTAAAGTGACTTCAATGGTATTTGCGGTATTAATTGGTGCTACTGCTTTTTCTATGGTGTTTAGCTATTCTGGTAGTGAGTACATTGTAGAAGACTTCTTTATGGAATTACCTGGCGGTAAATGGACCTTTATTATTTTAGCGATGCTAGCTATTTTGATTTTAGGCTTCTTTATCGACTTTATTGAGATTGCCTTTCTCGTCGTGCCAATATTATTACCCGTTGCGATAGCGCTTGATATTAATTTGGTGTGGTTTGCTATTTTGATTTCTATGAATTTACAGACATCGTTTCTGACGCCACCGTTTGGCTTTAGTCTATTCTACTTAAAAGGCGTAGCGCCGAAATCACTACGCACTACGACGATTTATAAAGGGGTTATTCCGTTTATTTTAATGCAAATAGCCGTATTACTTTTAGTTATCTTGTTCCCAGAGCAGCTGATATTCTCGTAAGAAAAAGCGACTCACTAAAGTGTTAGTGAGTCGCTTAGTTTTATCTGTCAAAGTCCTAACAGAACATACCTCATCTGAATGTAACCTATCTGATCGGTTTTATTTTAGCGTTTACTTTTTTCATGTGCTCGCGAAAATTCTTATCAAACTTACTCTCGCCGCAGGAAAAATGAGAGGTTGTTGCTTCTACTGAGCTACCAAGCATTTGTTCGCGATGAATAGTACACGTACCATTATCATTTTTAGTAATAGCATGGTGACCAGTACGCATGGTACTTTGCTGATACTTTTCATCACGGGTTAACTGTTTCACTGAATGGGGGACTGGTATTTGTTCGCCGTCCATTGCAGAGGCAGAGCGTGCTTGCGTATGCTCTTTATATAGCTGATTTGCCGCCTTGCTATTAATAGCGCTTCTTAAGCGTGTGAGCTGCTCGGTTGCCGATAAACGTGGTTTATTGGGGCGTGTTGTCTCGGGTAAAGCAGGTCTTGGTGGTAGTTCTGGTGCTGGATTTTGTCGCTGTGCTTGCTCCAGTACTTTATCCGGTACTGGCTCTGGTACTGGTTCTGTTACTTGTTGTTCTTGAGGTGGTGCTTCTGCTAACAATTGCTGTAACACTTCGGGCGCTATTTTAGGCTTGGTAGCTGTTGCTTTTTTTATGCTTGTATTTGTGCTGGCGATCGACTCTGACTTTTTTTCAGTTTTAGTTTCAATTTTAGTTGTATCAGTTATGTCAGTTACTTGAGCTTTATTTATCTCAGGCGCGATTTTTTCAGGTATTGGCTTTGCTTTACTCGGACGATAAATATAGCTTTTGATGGCAGGTTTGGTTGCTTTTATCGCGGGGAAGGTTTTTTCAGTATGACTGAAATAGATCAGCGCAGCTAAAATAATTAGGTGTAAAATCGCAGAAATAACAACCGCAGTATAACGTCCGTTTAACACCTTATTTAACAAAATAACCAACACTTATAATATAAGAAAAAATTAAGTAAATCAGTAGACAAGCTAAACCTAGTTAGGTTCCCCTTATCTACTGAAATTGGTTATTTTGTCTTATTTACTAACGTTAAATTAACGCGCAATACTTTGTAATACTTCAATATCAACTAAGTTGATGATGGTGTTTTTAACTTCTTCCATCTCACTAGTGGTGATAAGCAGGCCATCGTCATTTAAGGTAATATAGCCTTGCTCACGCATGCTAGCGATTAAAGTGGCTTGCGCCTTCTTATCGATGAATTCAGGGGCATTGATATTGTTTAATACCGATAAACGTTTTGCTATAGCAACCACTTTTTCTTCTAAGTCGCGTTTGCTTAGCGGAGCAAGTCTACAGCTTAGCAGAGCAATAATCGCTAAACGCTGTAAGCTTTCATCGATACACTCGCCCATTAAACGTACATTGCCTAATAAAGCGGTATTGTCAGTTAATGACCAATAATCGGCTTTACTAACCTGTGCAATATCCATGTTTTGCAATACAGTCAGCACTTGCTTAATTTGTTTAGTTAATGTTTCGTGATTTTGATATAAAAACAGCTCTTCTTTAAGCAAACAAACAATGCTTTGCGCTTTACTGATTAGCTCGGTTTCCGCGATTTTATTGTGGCGCTCTAATAATCTAAAGACAACCGACGGTAAAATATAGGCATGAAGAATATTATTGCGATAGTAACGCATCTCCAAACAAGCAATGTCATCTAATGAAATAATAGTACCGAAGCTGTCCTCGGTTACTGTGACTTTATTGAGTGAAATAACGTGAGCTAAAAGTTGCTGACCGTTTTCTTGAGGAATGGTTATTTGCTCACTAAAAGGAGCTTGCTTTTGAATAGCCAAAAAGAAATCAATCTGCTTTTCTAGCTCAACTTTTGATAACGCCTTGTTTTTAGTGGCATGTAAAATAAGCGCAATAATTGCTACACCATTAAGAGCAACACTCTTATTAATATTAACCATAACGTTGTCGGCAAGTGTGTTAACCGTTGGCGTTAACCAGTTTGGTTTTTGTGGCTCAATAGGGTCGATGGCATCTTTCCAGTCAGGAACTTTTTTATTTAAAAAGTCATTAACATTGATTGGCTCGCCAAAATTTACGTAACCGTTACCGTAGTTACGTAAGCTTTTAATTGCTTTGAATACACCTGAAATCGACTCGCCTTTTTTCTCACTGCCGTTTAGCTCTTTGTGATAAGTGCCTACTTCCATAACGTGTTCGTAACCTAAATATACCGGTACTAAAGTCAGCGGGCGGTCAATGCCACGTAGTAAGCTTTGAATGGTCATGGCTAACATGCCCGTTTTTGGTGGTAGCACTTTACCTGTACGGCTACGACCACCTTCGGTGTAATATTTAACAGAATAACCACGCTCAAATAACAGGCTTAAATATTCACGGAAAATAGTTGAGTACAAACGGTTGCCGCCGAAACTGCGGCGAATAAAAAACGCGCCGCCTTTTCTAAAAATGCTACCGGCAGGCCAAAAGTTTAAATTAATGCCAGCGGCAATACGTGGCATCACTAAGCCTTCTTGTAGAATGACGTAGGATAATAATAAATAATCCATATGGCTGCGATGACACGGCACATAAATTATTTCTTGTCCGTCTTGCGCTAGTTTACGCAAGACCTGAGCGTTGTTAACTTTAATGTCGCTATATAAGCGACCCCATAGCCAATGAAGGATGCGTTCACCTAAGCGCACCCACGAAACGCTGTAGTCACCGGCAATTTCGTCCATCATGGCAAGGGCTTGTTTTTTTACTTTTTCTTCGCTAATTTTTTTACTTTTGGCTTCATCGCTAATCATACGTTTTATCGATGGATTAGCCATTAATGCATTAAACATTTGCTGACGATGCATTAATCGCGGCCCTTTGGCTGCAATCGTTTGACGATGGAAGTGAAAGCGTGCCACGCGTAATAATTTATGCGCGGCTACTTCATCAGTGCCGTGGTTGTCTGAAATATCTCTAAACGATAGTGCTTCACTAAAACGTACTAAGGTATCGCGACCTGAGAACAATACAATAAAGAATTTTCTTAACCAACTTGGAGATTCTTGGTCGGTTAGTAAAGTACCCACGTTAGCATTGTTTTTTTCTTTAGTGGGCGCGCGTCCCCAAATAACATTGGCAGGAATTAATTGTGCATCAAGATCTTCACGTTGGGTGTGCAAGGTTAATAGCGCTAAACCTTGCTCAATTGCTTTGGTTTTACTTGCTTTTCGCCATGAGAATATTGGTGTTGGTTTATCTAAACACAGTACGCGATTGTACTTAACGTTTTCAATAGTAATTTGTTCAAGCGGATCAGGTAAACCTTGCTTTTTACATGCGTTTTGTAGCGCTAATAAATCACTCGCGGATTGGTGGCGAATAATATAAAAAATAGGATGATTCTTTTCACAGTTAGGTAGTCGGCTATCCGTTACTATTTTGCAACGAACTAAGACCAATAACGGCAGTTTTAATAAGAAATAACAAAGTGAGCGTAAAGCCTGCATAATCGATACTTTCAATAAATATTAGTGCACCAAAAGGCGAAGTTTAACATTGTTTATAAAAATAGTCTTGGTTTGAGGTCAAAGAAATAGCGCGTCACGCCAATATTCTCTATGATGGACTTTCATAGGGTTTATAGGAAATTGATGTGAAAAAAATAGCGGTTTTTGTTGATGTGCAAAATATATATTACACCACGCGAGATACCTTTTCTCAGCAATTTAACTATCGCTTATTATGGCAAGAGTTAGCAGCACAAGGCGATATTGTTATCGCGAATGCGTATGCAATTCAGCGTAGCGATGACCAACAACATAAATTTCAAAAAGCCCTTAAACATATTGGTTTTGAGGTTAAGCTCAAACCTTATATTCAACGTCGTGATGGCTCAGCTAAAGGGGATTGGGACGTGGGAATTACCATCGATATAATGGAAGCTGCAGCAGATGTTGATATGGTGGTTTTGTTGTCGGGAGATGGCGACTTTGATTTACTATTGAAAAAAGTAAAAGAAAAATTTTCAGTAACTACGCAAGTTTACGGCGTAGAAAAATTGACTGCACAATCATTGATTAATGCCTGTGACGTTTATCATAAAATTGATGCTAGTTTACTGATGTAGCGTTTTTACTATTTTTTTTGCGTACCTTTACTAAGTAGGCTGTTAAAAGTAGGGCAATGACAAATAGTACGCCGCTCGCTATTAACTCTGTTTTTGCGCCCAATCGAATACCGCTACCGGCTAATGAAAAAATGACCATTTGTGGAATAAAGCCAACTAATGAACCACTGACATAAGCCTTCATTGATACCTTACTAACTCCAGCAACAATATTAGTGAGAAAGTTACTGCCAATAGGCAGTAACCGAATAACAATAACCTTGAGAAAGGTTTTTTCAGCAATAAAATCCGATAAGCTGTTAATTTTATCTGGGTATCTCGCGCGAACCCGTGCAGCCAATAAATAACGAGATACACTGAAAGTTAGCCAGCATCCTACCGTTACCGCTAATGTTGCAACAATGGCGCCCATTACCGCCCCTAAATTAATGCCTGCGACTAAGGCGGCTATTTGCCTTGGTAAAGCACAACTGGTTGCTAACGCTAAAAAGCCAAATAGCAGTAATGTGTTGATAATGCTGTGTGGTTCGCTTTGTGTAAACTGTACAATATTAACCATATCAATAGTCCATTGACGTATTGATATGGTGTTGAAAAAAGATTGGGAAAATAAATACCAGCCTCCTAGTACCAGCAACAGGCAAATAAGAGTACTAGTAATGAAAACAACTTTTTTTGATGAAACCACAGTTGAGGAGCTTGGTATTGGTGGTGTAGGAGCCATTAAATTGCTATCACTAATTAGTATCGATTAAGCTACTGAGTAGTTTCGCTTTGGCCTGAGCAAATTCATCGGCGCTTAAAAAACCTTGCTTATTTAGTTGTACTAGCTTTTCTAATGCATTAACCAACTCGGTATCAATAACACCAGGTTCACTTGCTTTGGTTATAGTGCTGCGATCATTTTTATTAATACTGTCAGTATTGAGGTCGTCAGCGCTAAAGGCGTTATTAGTGGGAGCTAAGCTTTCCTGATTACTTAAATTGGCCTTTTCAACATGCACTGTTGGGCGTAATGTATCTGCTTGTTGATGTAATGGCGCGGTGTCAGTAATCATAGTTGGTTGGGCTGGAATGGTGTTTTTATTAGGTAAAGGCGCACGCGTGCCCGTATTGCTCGCATTAATAGTGTTAGCAATTAACCAGCACCAATCTATTAGCTCATCTATTACAACGAAGTAACCTTTTTTAGTAATACGGTCGCTGCCCTTACGTAAATATAGGCACACAGTCGCGTTAATTTTTTGCGGCTCACTAATGGATAAACTAATTTTACGTACTTTACCATCAACCATTTTGTCTGTTTGTTCACGTTGAAAAATATCACGTAATGCTTGCTCGTGTTGGTCACTAAAGCCATGTTCACTACTCTCATTATCAATGGTATTGATCACATCATCACCTAGTAATATTTGACAAGCGCTTATATTACACAACTTAATAGAGCGGCTACTTTCACGGTGGTGACGTTTATATAAAGACAGGGTTGCTAAATCAGTGCTCAGTACCATACGAGCATATTGTTTACGTACAAGCGTTTTTGCAGAAAGCTTTTTGATTTGAATACGATAAAACATCAATACCACTAACGAGCAAGCGATTAATGCGAATAATAGATAGGTAAATATACCCGTACTAGATGATTCAGCTAGTTTGGTTGTGGCAGTACTTGCTGATTGTAGTAATTGATGTGCAGCGCCACTCTTTGTGTTTAACAGGAGTAATTCAGACTCCGCTGTTTCAAATAACATTACAGTATTTTTGGGTGAGATATCGTTTGGTAGCTGCCACTCAAGTGTTGATGATAAGCTTTCATCATCGTCGTAGGGGTCTTGCGTACTAAGCTTCACTGAACGTAAATGCCACTGAGGCTGGCTATGCAACATTAATATTTTATTGCGTAAATTTTTAGCGCTGCGGCCTTTATAACTAATAATGCTGTTCTTAGTTAGTAAACTATTATCTTGATAAATTATGTGTGTTGGAGGAGAAAAACGCCAATCCTCACCACCTAAACTTAATGATAAAAGCTGTTGTTTTTCTCCTTTCGCTATTTTTGGGTTGTGATAATGGTGAGAAATAACTAATTGATCATTATGTTTTTTAGGCCACACAAATTGTTGAACTTTTTGAGCGCCAACAAGAAAAATACTATTGTGTATCTTGCTGTTATTTAGGTAGGGATTATTTGTCGGCACACTATAACTACGTAAGCCAAATTGATTAGGAATGATGCGTAATATAGTCCCTGAATATAGGGGGTGACTAGTAAGAGACTCCGTACCATTTAAAGCAATATATAATAAACCAAAATCTTCATCCCAGGGTTTTCGGTCAGGATGAAAACTCAATTGCGTAACGGTGTCACTAACATTGGCTAAAGCGATACGAACAACTTCTCGTTTGGTGGTAGTATCGACTTTAGCGCTAGTCATAGAGCTAAGCTGCCACTCGATAATTACCGCGTCGGCACTACTTGTTGGAGCGGCTTGATTGTCTTCAATGCGTAAGGTGTTTACGGTTTTGTCGGTACTTTCTGTGTGAGCGGTATAAAAGGTTTTATAACCTGGCTCATCTTTTAATAAAAAATTGGGGTGTAGTGTAACTGCGTTGAGACTAACAGTATTTTTATGTATTTTAGCTAAGTCGAGCAATAGTTTTGCGTTTTGTTCATTGCTTTGCTCAACCAAATAAATTTTACCACTGAGGTGGCCAGCAAAATATTGTGAGCTTTTCCCTGGATGAGCAATTAAGTGCTCCCATGACTGTACGCCTATCTCATTAGCTTTGGAAAGTTGCAGGGTATGATTTGAAATATAGCGAGTTATTGCTGAATTATTATTGCTTGTGTCAAACGCACGAGAATAAGGCGTAAATAACACTATTGAAAGCAAAAAAATCACAAACAACAGTAAGAAAAAATAACGCAGTTGTTCGGTGTTAAAAATTTTGGGTATGCTCGACATATGTTAACGAGTATCCGTGCTGATTGTGCCAAATAGTCCGTATTGGGCTTAGTGAATTTATTATAATAACAAAAGTATCATTTTTTAAATAGATGTAGCTTTATGACTTCAATAAATTGTGACTTTTGCGTGTTGCTGGTGTAGCTAAGCTTTCCTTCAATCACTAATTCATCGCCAGTAGTCGCATGTTCTGCTAAATATTGCGCTTGTTTTCCCCAAATATGTATTGCTCGCTCTATTGAAGTGGTTAACCATTCCTGCTTTTCAGCACTATAAGCATCATGCTTAATTACCACGTCTGCTTGGGTGAAATGCTTGTTATGTTCAGTAAGCATTAATTGTGGCGTAGAGGTTAACGTGGCACTACAGTGAATTTGGTTAATAGATTGAATGTAACCTTTAGGAAATTGCTGAATAAAGCTCGCATGCACAATTGCAGGGTGCTCACTGTTTGCGTCTTTACTCGTTGCAGGTTTGATATTACTTAAGTAGCCATGAACTAAAACCACATCGCCTTTGTTAGCATGAAGTAATGACTGCTCAACTAAGTCACCTTCAACTTTAACATGATGATAGCTAGTCCATTCTTTATAGGTGTTGGTTTTTTTATCTAACCATTTACTGGTAGTGGCCAGTACAATTTCAGTAATCGCAACAACTGGATTCGCTTTGTAACGAATATCGGGTTTTGCGACTAAATTACCTAATAAACTTACAGTGCAAAGTTGAGGCGAACTTTGCTGAGATATAGCGCTTGATAATGGCAAAATTGAACCTAATTAAAGATAAGTAATACATTGTATTTTAAGTATTATCGCTTTGCATTTTGAATCGAGCAAGTATTAATCGTGAAATATATTGGCTTAGTAAAAGACAAAGAAGGCCATGGCTTTTATAATGAAGCTAATATTCTAGAGTCTAATCAAAAAATCTTATCCTTTCTCGATAAGCATATAGGAAGTTAATGAGCCAAGCAGCCCCAGAGTTTAACGACAGTAAATTAACCAATATTGCTGTTGCTTATGTTGACTCAGTTGACAGCGAGCAAGCCAAACGAATTGCAGTCAAGTGGCAATTCCCTTATTTAGGTGATGTAGCTGCAGCCGCTAAACAGCCAGCATTAGATTTTTTGCTGCAAGTGAACTGTCACACCTTAGAGTTATGTAAGTTAGATGAACCAAAACTTGGCGCAATCAAAGTTGATTTTGTTGAAGGGGCTGTTGCGCATCGTCGCAAATTTGGCGGCGGTCGAGGGCAAGATATTGCTAAAGCAGTCGGTTTAAAACATGGTTTTACACCGCACGTATTAGATGCCACTGCAGGTTTGGGGCGTGACGCTTTCGTTTTAGCAAGCCTAGGCTGCCAACTTACTTTAATGGAGCGTATGCCAGTAGTTGCTGCGCTGTTAGATGACGGTATTGAACGCGCCAAATTGAATAGTGAAGTGAATGATATTGCTAATAACATGCAGCTTATTCATGCTTCATCTATTGAGAGCATGAGTTTGGCGACTACGCCCGATGTGGTTTATTTAGACCCTATGTTTCCTCATCGTGAAAAGTCAGCTGCGGTGAAAAAAGAAATGCGTATATTTCAATCACTCGTCGGTGAAGACTTAGATGCAGACAATCTACTTGAGCCAGCCTTAGCGTTAGCTAAATATCGCGTTGTTGTTAAAAGACCTAGCTATGCCCCACCGCTTGACAATAAAAAGCCTTCAATGAGCATTAATATGAAAAAAAATCGCTTTGATGTTTATGTTAAACAAGCAATTCCTAAGTTGTGATCACAAATGCTTACTAGCACTTAACAGTATTAAGCACTACCCTGTATTACTACTATTATTTTAACAAAAACCACAGACGAAAAATTAAGGTATTTTATGATCCAAGTAAACAGCGCTATGCCAGAAGGGCAATTACAGCAACGAAAAAATGGTGAAACCATTATTCACAATACCGAGGAATTATTTGCTAATAAAAAAGTCGTATTATTTGCTGTTCCGGGGGCATTCACACCAACTTGCTCTGAGACGCATTTACCAGGGTATGTGGTATTAGCGGATGAGTTTAAAGCCAAAGGGGTTGATGCCATTATCTGTTTATCAGTCAATGATGCTTTTGTGATGAATGCATGGGGTGAAGCCCAGAATGCTGAAAACATTATGATGCTAGCTGATGGTGATGGCAGTTACACGAAAGCGCTAGGGTTAACTATGGATACTGCCGCTTTTGGTGGTATACGCTCTCAGCGTTACGCTTTAATTATTGATAATGGAACAGTGAGTAGTGTTAATGTTGAAGCGCCAAAATCATTTGAAGTTAGCAAAGCTGAAGCGCTATTAGCTCTTTTATAACAAATGGCGTAATGCCAATTGTAAGTGATAAACAAGGTGTAACACGAAAGTTTAATGAAAACGATTAACATTATTAATGTATTGTTTTTATTGGTTTTTATTTATTGTGTTACATCTTTTAACTTGAGGTCGTGTTATTTTTAAGGCACAATTGCCGCAATTGAAATTATGAGGCGAACCCATGTTAAAAGCTGAAATGGTAGAAAAATTAAATCAACAACTTAATTTAGAATTTTACTCTTCAAACTTGTACTTACAAATGAGTGCTTGGTGTGAAGAAAAAGGTTTTGCAGGCGCAGCTGAATTTTTACGTAAACACGCGAATGAAGAAATAGACCACATGAATCGTTTATTTACGTATGTTAGCGAAACGGGTGCATTACCAATTATTGGTGCTATTGAGGCTCCACCTCACCAATTTGATACATTAGGGCAGTTGTTTCAATTAACCTATGAACACGAGTGTTTAATTACGGCCCGTATTAACTCACTTGCGCATGAAGCATTTACTGGACAAGACTACTCAACCTTTAACTTTTTACAGTGGTATGTTGCCGAGCAACATGAAGAAGAAACATTATTTAAAGGTATTTTAGATAAAATTAACTTAGTGGGTAACGACGGCCACGCTTTATTCTTCGTTGATAAAGACTTAGCTGAGTTGGCTAAAAGTGGTAGCACTAGCATTATGACTGGCGCAAACCCATAATAAACGGTTTTATCGACTGTAACGAAAGGGCTTAATAGCCCTTTTTTTGTATTCGCATTATAATGGCGCCATTATAAATAGCGTTTACTCATAAAGGTTTTATCTTGATCACTACAGATGTATTAATAATTGGTGCTGGCGCGGCAGGTTTAATGTGCGCTGCAACTGCGGGCTATCGTGGTAAAAGCGTTGTAGTAGTTGATATGGGTAAAAAACCTGCGCGTAAAGTGCTGATTAGTGGCGGTGGTCGTTGTAATTTTACCAATGAAAATGCCACACCAGAAAACTACCTTTGCCAAAACCCTCACTTTGCTAAATCGGCATTAAGCCGTTATTCGGCACAAGACTTCATTGATTTAGTCGATCGCCATGGCTTGAATTACCACCATAAAACATTAGGGCAATTGTTTTGTGATGACAGCGCACAAGATTTAGTTGATATTTTAATGACCGAATGTGAATGGGCTGGCGTAGAAATTAATTTGCGCAGCGAAGTATTGTCAGTAACTCCATTGCAAGACGAAAAAACATCAGGCTATATCGTAAAAACTCATGATAAAAGCTATCAATGTCAATCACTGGTAGTGGCATCAGGTGGTTTAACTATGCCTAAATTGGGCGCTTCACCAATCGGTTATAAAATTGCGGAACAGTTTGACTTGAATGTACTTGATACCGTTGCTGCACTGGTACCTTTTACCTTGCATGATCACGATAAACAGCGCTTTGATGGTTTATCAGGCATTAGCTTATTGACCGAAGTTACCAGCGAAAATGGCGTGATGTTTAAAGAAAATATTTTATTTACCCATCGCGGTTTATCAGGCCCTGCTATTTTACAAATATCTTCTTTTTGGCGTGCAGGACAAGCGGTAACCATTAACTTATTACCTGAGCACAAGCTCAATGAGGTGTTAATAAATTGGCAAAGTGAGCAAGGTCAGAAATCGGTTAAAAATTTACTCGCGACTTTACTACCAAAACGCTTTGTTGATGTGTTGGTTAAAGACGGCGTTATTGCTGATAAACCAATAAAGCAACTTAATCACCATGATATTTCAGCGTTAAGTGAATACTTACATGCATGGCAGATAAAGCCGAACGGCACAGAAGGTTATAGAACCGCTGAAGTAACCTTAGGTGGTGTTGATACCGATGAACTATCGAGCAAAACCTTTGAAAGTAAAAAACAAACAGGCTTATTTTTTATTGGCGAAGTGATTGACGTTACTGGTTGGCTCGGGGGCTATAATTTTCAATTTTGCTGGGCAAGTGGTTATGCTTGCGGACAAGCTGTTTGATTATTGTTACTACACAATTATTTAATGTTTAGGCTGTTCAGGTTTTGATATTACATATCAGGGAAGTTGTTGGAGGAGTACAAATCAAATATTTTGTCATAACGGCCACTTTGTTTCAGTGCTTTTAAGCCTTTATTGAACAAGTCTTTAATATGCTCTTCACGAAATAAAATACCATTAGGGCTTTTACCAAAGAGTGGGAATTTATCGACTAGCTTAGAGGTATCTATATTACTTTCGCTTGCAACTTTAAGGCGGTAATAATCAAAAATGTGCTGATCTATTTGTATTACTTCAAAACGCTCCAAAAACAGCAGCTCTACTTGTAATTCTTGACTATTGTTTTCCCTATATAAAGGGTTTTTCTTAGCCATTTCAGCATAAGCCCCCCCCAAATGTTCTACAGCTCCTTGCCAAGACATCACTGAATGTAACACTAAGTCGTTAAGGTGAGAGAATTGAAAGTGATTTTTTTTGAGCGCATAAGCAAAGTTTTCGTAGGCGTAAGCTTCATCAGACAAGAAACCCTCAAGCTTTTCTATGGCTAATGTCTTTTCATTAATATCACATACGGCATCAACATCCTCAAATTGGTAGGATTTTATTCGTCGGGCGTAAGGGTAATAAAGCATTTCCAGCTCATAGCCAGCAGGTGCTAATGCTTCTTGTATGAGCGAAAAAATGATCCCATTATTTTTTTCGGGCATTACCCAAGGAGCAAGCGCATCTCCACAGGCAATAGTAATCTTTTTACCTGCTAGACACGAAAAGGAACTTAACAAACTAATAGCTAATATAAATAAATGTAATCGCATAGATATACAGTAGTTATTTTAATAAAAATAAAACATGAAATAACTATAGTCGAATAAAGCAATGGTGTGTTGAATATTTTAATTAACTAATGCTATCAAAAACAAACAGCTAGTGTTTTTGGAAAGTTCGAAAGTAGTGTTTTGCTAAAGATATGCGATATCGCATTAATTAATGCCTTACTTTAGTTAGCAAATCATGCATTTGAGGTTATAGTTAATACTTCATAAAGGTATCAATTATGTATAGTGCTAAAGTAAGCAAAGTAGAGAGTCAGTACCTATACATTACTTACAAGGGAAAGAATGAATATAAAAACTCCTGAAAATACGAGTAAGTTATTAATACCATTATTGGTTATTATTTTCGCAGTTGCGGTAGGAATAATTTTAAAGGTTCAGGATAATAAGCTAATTAGCACTTTGGAAAAATCGATAGCTAATCAATTAAGTGACACTTTTCGAGAGCAAAAAAACGTTTTTGATGACTTCATAAATACCCAACACCTCCATTTATCTTTTCTGTTAGATACACCTCCTATACAAGGAATAAGCCGTGCACAGCGAAATAATGGCATTGATCCTGTTGATGGTACTAAAACTGATATTTGGGCGACAAGGTTGTCCATTATATTTACATCGTTAGTGAGTAATTACCCTGCAATTTCGCAAGTGAGGCTAATTGACGCTAAAACTGGCTTTGAATTAGTACGCGTTGATAAAATAGGTCAAAATATAAAACGTATTCCTCAAGCTAAACTACAAAATAAAGGGTCCACTGAATACTTTAAAGAAACTATTAAGTTAGCCGAGCGAAGTATTTACACATCAGAGCTTAACCTTAACCGTGAAAATGGTGTTATAGAATACCCGATTAAACCTACTATTCGTTTTGCGGTACCTGTTTATAATGATGATAATGATTTGTATGCTTTCGTCATTACCAATGTATTGGTTGCAGACTTGTTGAAAGAGTTACAAAGTATTAGTGGTGCTGCGAAAGCCAATTTTTCTATGTTAGATCAAGATGGCAACATTATTGAGCATACTGACGAGCGTTATATATTTACTAAAGACTTAGCACCAGAGCTGTCTTGGGAACGGTTGTTTAAGAGTGAGCCTTGGCATCAATACCCCCTTAAACTAATTTACTATGAGAATGGACAAAATAGATTTATTTCACTGTTTAGAGATCTACGGTTTGCTCCTATTAGCAGTGGTGGTGCTACGCAATTTACTTTTATCAATTCAATTAGTGAGAGTAATTTTGACGAATTATTATTAGAAAAGCGTTTAGCCAACTTGGGATACTTTTCTATCATTTTTGTTATTTTTATCATTATTACCCTAATTTTACTGTTTTATATTAAAAGCGCTGCACAGTTAAAAAAAACCCGTACCGAATTTGCTGCGATTATTCATGGTGCATCAGATGGCATTATTGCTATTAATAAAAAATATGAAATTGAAAGTTATAATACGGCCGCGGCTGATTTTTTTCCTGAGTTAAACCGCTCTAAAATAGGTTTACCTCTAACAGACGTGATTGATTTTGTTGAGGAGTTTAAGGAGTCGTTGGCATTTCCAGCTTTAATTGAAAGTGACAATCATCATTTTACTATTAAAGCGTCAAATAATAAGGATGTACTGCGTGTTAAATTTTCTCAAATAGTCGATGAGAATAATCAAACTATAGGCACTGCTTTATTTATTCAGGATATTTCAGAACAACTTAAATACGAACAAGAGATTAAAGATATTAATGCTTCTTTAGAAGAACAAATAACAGAACGTACAGCGGAATTAGAAAAAGAGCGTAAAAATGCTATTAATGCCTCTAATATTAAAAGCAAATTTGTTTCAACAATTAGCCATGAAATGAGAACTCCATTAAATGGTATTTTAGGTTCATTAGATTTAATTTCACAAGAGCCGCACTCAGAGCATGTTGGTTCGTTATTAACAATGATGGACTCAAGTGCTAATTCACTCGCGGTGTTAATTAATGATGTTTTGGACCTGTCAAAAATAGAAGCAGGCAAGCTAGAAATTACCGAAGACGAATGCAATGTCATCAATTTAATTGAAGATAGCGTTATTGCACTTTCACCCCAAGCGGTGAGTAAAGGAATTGATTTAGATGTCGATATAACCGCAGTACAATATAGCCACTTAAATACAGATGCTGGTCGACTGATACAAATACTAAATAATTTAATTGGTAATGCCTTAAAGTTTACTTTGCATGGTGGTGTTTATGTTGCCGCGCGTACTTCTTTAGTTGCTAATAAAGTGAGGTTAGAGGTCGAGATAATAGATTCTGGTATTGGTATCGCTAAAGAGAATCAGCAGAAACTCTTTCAATCTTTTGCACAAGAAAATAACACTATTGCCTCAGAATTTGGCGGTACGGGATTAGGATTATCTATTAGCAAGCAGTTATGTGAATTAATGGACGGTGATATTTCTGTAGTATCAGAGAAAGGAAAAGGAAGTACTTTTTCTTTTTATATCGATTGTGAAATGCTTAATACGCAGCTAATTAATAATGTTGGTGTTTTAAACGGAGAATCATTTCAGTTATTTTTATGTAGCCCATTTTTAGAGAAAAAGTGGGCTAATGTTGTCCGTTTACTTGGTGGGACTATTGTGAATGAGCAAGCACAATATTTAATTGTTGATTGTCATCATGCTCAATATCAACATATTAAAGAGGATGAAAAAACACTCGCTAACACTATTTTGCTTTCTCGACATTTAGAAAATCATGGTCATATCAAGCACTCTCTGGCTTTTTTGAACCGCCCAACAAAATTACTCTCCGTTTTACGACTATTTTCTAGTGATACTGCTTTGTTAGATATGTTCAAGCCAGAGCAGCCCCTTAATGAAAATATTGATTACCCTAACTTAGCTCATAAAACATACTTGGTTGTTGATGATAATTATATTAACGTTAAAATTGCCAGCCATTTACTTGCGGCGGTAAATGCTAAGGTTATTGTTGCTAATTCTGGCGTTGAGGCACTTGAGAAACTGATTATTGCCGCACAAGACGGTGTGTTTATTTCTGCGGTGTTGATGGACTGTCAAATGCCAATTATGGATGGTTATGAGGCAACGAGTCGCATTAGAGCTGGTGAAGCAGGTGATTCTTATATTACTACGCCTATTATTGCGCTCACCGCTAATGCTATGTCAGGGGAGCGTGAAAAATGTTTAGCGCTAGGTATGAGTGAATATTTAACAAAACCTATTGAGAGTAATCGCCTGTACTCTATCTTAAACGATTTTATTGACCCCGATACTCTTGCTCAGCAAAACAGTCAAATAAATAAAAATAATAATGCTGTAGGCGCAGTAGATACTCCCTTATCTCTAGATAAAGCCGATGCGTTAGAGCGCCTGCTTGGCGATGAAGCGCTTTATACTAGCTTGCTCGATATGTTTATTGAAGATACTCCAGAGATGCTATCCACATTAAGGAAGAATATTGAGGAACATGATCTTGCTTCTATTAAAGAGCTTAGTCATGAACTTAAAGGGGTAGCAGGTAATATTGGTGCTACCAAATTACAAGTTATTTTACGTGATATTGAAAGTGCAACGAAACAAAATGATTTATTGCATTGTCAGCAACTTATTAATGAGTTAGATATTGAATATCAAAAACTTATTACTATTGTTGAAGGTTAGTTATTTATTTAATTGGCGATAAATTAGTTATGTCATCAGCATATCAGCATTTACTAACAACCCTTAACCAGTACTACGCTTTATCAGATAAAGCGTGGCAGGCTTACTTGGCGTGTTGTTCAATAAAAGAAATAGCCAAAGGGGAAATATTATATAGCCTAGGTGAACGCCTAAAAAGCTTTATGTTTATTCACCAAGGTTTAATGCGCGCTTACGTTATTGATGACGACGGCCATGAATATAATAAAAATTTCTTTGCAGAAGGCCGTTTCCCTGGCTGTATGAGTGCTTTACTTAACGGTGAGCCAACTACCATTGCGATTGAAGCCATGGAGCATTGTCAGGTGGTTGAAATTAACTATCAACAATTCAGAGCCGCGCTATTTAATGACTCGGACTTAATGGCTTTTCATATTCACTATCTTGAAAAGCACTGGCTATTAGAAAAAGAGCCTAAAGAAATAAGTTACTTACAATACGAAGCCAAAGCGCGTTACCTCAAGTTTTTAGCAGACTATCACACCTTATTACCACGTTTACCTCAATACCATATTGCTAGCTATTTAGGTATAACAGCCACTCAACTAAGTCGAATTAAAAAAAGCCTATCTACAGCATCACTAACCTGAGTTCAGGTTAACCATTTGAAATACATTGCTTGTTTTAGCTTATATCAACATATGTAAAGGCATCAGCATTTTAACTTTCGTAAACTACAGACATAGTCACTTGGAGATATACTATGTCATTAATCAATGCCCTTAATTGGCGTTATGCCGTAAACGAATTTTCGCCACAAACCCTATCACAAACGCAGCTTTCTGGTTTAATTGAAAGTGTTCGTTTAGCCCCTGCTTCATACGGAATTCAGCCATATAAACTTATTGTTATTACGCGCGACGAGGTTAAGCAGGCTTGCTTAACCCATAGTTATGGCCAAAATAAAGTCGTAAACTGTTCGCATTTATTAGTATTTGCTCATCAGACTGAAGTGACGACAGCCAATATTCGTCACTTTATTGCGCAGTTAGCGCTGACGCAGAATAAACCTGTGAGCGTATTACAGCAGTATCAAACTCAAATTGAGCATGATTTATTAAGCCGAACAGTACAGCAACAAAGCCAATGGGCTGAACAACAATGTTATATCGCTTTAGGCACCTTACTCACTTATGCCGCTGCTAATGAAATTGATGCTTGCCCCATGACTGGCTTTGATAGCGTAGGTATTAACCAAGCTCTTAAGTTACACGAACAAGGGTTAAGTGCTGCTATTTTATGTCCCGTGGGTATACGTGCCGCAGATGATAGTAGCGCGCAACGACCCAAACACCGTTTAACGCGCGATCAACTTGTTATGAGCATGTAATAATGGTGAACATTTTCATTGGGCTAGCTTTTTCTGCAGGTGTTTGTATTGCTATACAAGCAGCAATGAA
This sequence comes from Colwellia asteriadis, assembly GCF_039523295.1. Lineage (NCBI taxonomy): Bacteria > Pseudomonadati > Pseudomonadota > Gammaproteobacteria > Alteromonadales > Colwelliaceae > Colwellia > Colwellia asteriadis. The sequence continues at coordinate 196,665 of NZ_BAAAFA010000002.1, forward strand.
TGCACAGCTTGGTAAACTGCTACATAACAGTTTAATCGCAACAAGTTATGCATTTTTGAGTAGCTTTTTATTGGTGTCGCTATTGGTACTTTATTTAGGGGGGAGCAAGCAGATTTTCTCTGACCAAAGTACTATGTTGGTATCGCTCAGTAAGAATATGAGCACTGTACCTTGGTATTTGTGGTTGTCTTTTATTTTTAGTGTGATTGGCGTCGGGAGTTTTTATTTTTTAATCCCTAAAATGGGCGTTGGCAATATGATGAGTTATGCCCTGACCGGACAAATACTAATGGCGATGTTAATCAGTCACTTTGGATTATTTGATAGCCCAGTGAAAATAATGTCATTAGATAAACTGATAGGCACAATATTACTGGTGATCGCTATTGTGCTCATTAACAAGGAATAACTAATAAATAAGGAATAAATTTATGAAGGAACTAGATCGTAATTTAGCTAACCTAAATCAGTTTTGGCAGCAATTAAATGCCAGTCATAAAGAGGGTATTTTCAGCCATCAAAGCTGGCCTTATAAACAATGGCAAGCCGATTTTACTTTACCTAATAAAGCACTTACCGAAACTTTATTAACGGGTAGTAACCAAGGCAATGTTTTTACTACTGTTGATCAGAGTGATTTACCTTTAATAGGTTTCAAGCTTAAAAGCCATTTAGTGGTGATGACTTTAAAAATGAATAATGTCAGGGCACACTCAGCTACCCACAGTGATGGTGTTGAAGAAAATGGCGTAGTTATTAAAAAGCTGAATAAAGATGATAGTGCTTTATGTTGGGCTGAGGCTTGTGGTTTAGCATTCGGCTATGACATTGATGCTAATGTTGTACAAGGCTTGCTAAAGGATACTAACACGAGAGTATTAGCTTATATCATTAACGGCGAAATTGCAGGAACTGCGATTAGCTACCAAAGCGGTGATACCTTAGGTATTCACCAACTTGGTACCGTACCTAATTATAGAAAAATGGGCGTAGCAGCAAAGCTAATGACGTATTTACTTAAACAGGCACAAGATAAAGGCTGCCATTATGTGAGTTTGCAAGCCTCCCAAGCGGGTTTACATTTATATGAAAAAATGGGCTTTAAAGCCCTCGCCAAATTAAACAGCTGGGTAAGAGAGTAATTTACCTGAGCTAAACGCATGAATAATTGTTTATAGTTTACTTAGTCAGTTATTATGGTTGGTTATTTACACTGAGGAAATACCATTAATGAACAAAGTATTTATTAGCGCGCAGCAACTGATGGAAGACTCTTTTCGGCTGGCGGCTAAAGTATATCAAGATGGCTTTCGCCCACAATTTATTATTGGTATTTGGCGTGGTGGTGCGCCTATAGGTATTGCGGTACAAGAGTATTTTGACTTTAAAAAAGTCAGTGCAGATCATATAGCAGTGCGTACTTCATCTTATCAAGGTATTAATCAACAAAAGAAAGAAATCACGGTGCATGGACTGCATTATATTGTGGAACAAGCCAACGCCGATGACAGTATTTTAATTGTCGACGATGTTTTTGATTCTGGGCAGAGCGTACAAGCGCTTATTACACAGTTACAACTACAAATGCGTAAAAACATGCCGCAAGACTTACGTATTGCATGCCCTTGGTTTAAGCCACAAAACAACAAAGTGGCTCTAATCCCAGATTATTACTTACACGAATCTGACGAGTGGTTAGTGTTTCCACACGAAATTTCAGGGTTAACTCCTGATGAAATAGTAAACGGTAAGTCTGATTTGGTGAATGTTTTGGAATTATTTGAATAATTCTTGTGGTGATACGCATTAAAACTCACCAGTTTTTTATTCTAATGATACTATGGCGCACTTTCCCTTTTTTAAGCCAACAGCATGTTGCTTCAACCTCAATTTACGGTCGATACTGATAGTACCGATACCTCGCTTTTTGAATCAATTTCAGATGATATTAGTACTAAAGGTTATAGTATTCGCCCTTATGCATTACCTGAACATTTAGCGCAGCTATTATTAGAGCAGGTCACCGAATTACCTGAACAGCAGTTTAAGCGAGCGGGTATTGGTAGGGCACAAGATCATATTATTAATGACTTTGTTCGCACTGACGAGATATGTTGGATTACCGGAAACTCTGTTGCAGGGAGCGCTTGGATAAAATGGACGCAATCGTTGCAAGCGTATTTAAATCGGCGCTTATTTTTGGGGTTATTCTCATTTGAAAGTCATTTTGCGCATTATGCTAAAGGTGATTTTTATAAAAAGCATAAAGATGCATTTACCGGCGAAGGAAACCGTGTTTTGTCTGTGGTGGTTTATCTGAATCAACATTGGGTTGCCGATAATGGCGGAGAACTAGTGATTTATGATGACAAGCAAATCAACAGCGGGATTATTGATGATCATATTATTAAGGTAACGCCAAGTTTTGGCACTATGGTCGTTTTTTTAAGTGAGGAATTTCCGCATGAAGTATTACCTGCTAAATGTGATCGCTACTCTATTGCAGGGTGGTTCCGCTTAAATAATAGCATTGCTAATAATATTGACCCGCCAAGTTAGCGGTAATAGGTTAAATAATAAAAAAGCGCGGCTGTTCATTACAGCCGCGCTTTACTTTTTCATTAGAAAATTTAGTTATTGGTTAATATTTAAATTAACGTCAGTCATTAACCTTAGTAGTTAATGTCATTCATTAACGGCAATATTAAAGTACTTTCCAAACACCAGCAACACCAGGCTCTTCACCTTTAGTCCACCAGCCAGCGCTATAATTTACGCCATTGTGCGTTACTTTATCACCGCCGTTGTAAACTAAATCTGCACGCCAAGCTCTTACTTGACCATCGTCTGGAATAACTTCAGACCATGCTGCGCTTTGATCAGGCTGTTCACCTTTAGTCCACCAGTTAGCTTTGTAAGTCACATTATTATAAACAACAGTATCACCTGTGTTATAAATTTTGCTGCTATCCCATGTGCCAGTGCCACCACCAGTACCTTTATTGGTGACTGTTACAGTAAAGCTTTGTGACGTTGTTGCAGTTCCGTCACTCACATCAACACTCACGGTAAAGTTAGTATCAGCAGTCACTTCTGCTGCCGTTAACGTTACATTAGCACCTGAACCTGCTAGCGTTAGGCCTGCAGGTACTTGCCAAGTGTAAGTTAGGCTATCGTTATCAGCATCAGTTGCAGAAACAGCAATGCTTGTTTGCATGTTTTCTTCTACGCTAACATCACTAATAACCGCGACAACAGGAGCAGTGTTACCTGTAGATGGAGCAACAACAGTTAACATTGCTGACTTATTAACATTTGCTGTACCGTCAGATACTGTAACCGTTACTGGGTAACTAGTAGTTTGAGTCACATTACTTGCCGTAATAACAACATTGGCAGTATCGGTTGCTGTTGCTGTTAATGCGCTATCAACAGTCCAGCTATAAGTGAGTGGGTCGTTATCAGCATCGGTTGCACTTGCTGAAATGGTAATAACTTCGCCAGCATTCACTGAAAAACTACTCGCTAAACTAACTACTGGTTTTTTATTTGTTGGACCACCCGTGCCACCTAAACCTTCATGCATAGCATTAAGAATATCGCCATTATCTGCATCAATTTCCCATGCAAATAAACCACCTAAACCATTTGTGGTAACGTATTCACCTTTGGCAATTACTGAGCGAGGGCTATCGTAAGTGATTAACTTTCCTGATTGCTTATTCCACACGTAAGCAGCTTCAGCAATTTCATCGTAACCTACTTCAAAACCATTAACGCCAGTACCATTAGCGCCAACCATGTGTTGAGCAACACCTTTGTAGTCAATTACACCAGCTTCCCATACTCCTTGTGCGCTCGTGCCGGTAAGTTTTCCGTTACCTGGAGCTGTCATAGGGTTGTCTAAAATAGTGGCATTTTCAGGTGTTACACCTTCCCAGCCACGGCCGTACATTGCGGTACCTACAACAATTTGTTTTGCTGGTACGCCTTGAGCGAGTAATAAGTCTACCGCATTAGTAATAGTATAAGCAGGACCTTTACGTGGATTACCTTCATCGTCTAAGCCAGTGCCATTACATTCATCAACACTGATATGGCTACCACAATTTAAGGCAGTTTGATGACCAGTTACATTGTTCCAACCGCCAAAGAAGTCATAAGTCATGGCAAAAATGTAATCCATAAATTGTGCTGCTGCAGCGTAATCTACGTCTTCAATTTTGTCATAGCCCGAGCCGATAGCTGAAGTTAGTTCGTAAGTACGACCTGTTTCTGCTTCTAACTCGTTTAACATGGTGCGTAACTCTTGCATCAAAGCCACATAAGCTGGACCATCATTAACTGGGTCACCTAATGTTGGAGACGCGCCGTTTCCACCTGGAAATTCCCAGTCAATATCAACACCATCGTAGAACTTCCATGTTTTTAGGAAGGTTTTCATTGAGGCAACAAAAACGTCACGATTAGCTTTTTCAGTAAAGCCATAGAAAGGGTCAGATAAAGTCCAGCCACCTACAGATGGAAGAATTTTTAAATCTGGGTTGCGTTGTTTTAACGCCATTAATTGTGCGTAAGTACCGCGAATTGGATCTTTAGCATTAATACCCGGTAGTGCTTTTTGAATTGCAGCCCACGGATCGTGTATTACTACTTCATAATCAGCCGAGCCAGCACAAGCGGTTTCTAAAGCACGCCAGCTATTGCCATTTTCAATTTCTTTTAGTGACTCGTTAGCGCCACAAATTGGAATAAAGCCGTATAAAATATGCGTTAAGTTATCTACTGGTATTTGGCTTACATCGTAGCCACGACCGTAAATACCCCATTCAACAAAATAAGCACCTACTACGTTATCAATTTGTTTAGGGTACGTTTTATTATTAGGATCGATATTCATTGCAAGTGGTGCTAAATGACCACCGTCAGTATCGGCAATTACAATTTCTTTTTGTGCACTAGTGGCACAAACTGCGCCTTCACATAGCTCAATTGTTAGCTGATGGCGACCAGACTTGTCATAAGGAAAAGTAATAACACCACTTTTAGTACCGGCTGCCAATGTGCCCTGATTTACTACGGTATTATCAAAATACACCTTGTAGCTGTCGCCGCCTGTGCCGCTCCATGAGTTCCATTTGATACTAATATCAACCACTTCTTTGGCAGTAACTAAATCTTTATATGAGCCAAGCCCTTCAAGATTTACTTCAACGAAAGAGTAATGTTGTGGTGCCCAGTCAATACTTGGCGCAGCAGGAGCTGCACTGACTTGTAATGACGAGAGTGCGGTGCTAATTGCACACGCCGTAAGTAGTTTTTTGTACATAATAACCTCTTATTATAAGTGCTGAATATTCAGCGTTTTTTAGTTGCGGGGGATTCTGTTGGTTAACCTAATGATTAAAGTTGCTGCCAAACTGCACTGGCGCCCGGAGTTTCACCTTTGGTCCACCATTTAGCTTGATAACTGATTTGCTCATGACTGACGACAGCACCTTTGCTGTATTCATTTTGGGCGCGCCAAATTGTTGCGCCACCGCCGGTTGATGTTTCTAACTGCCATGCGCTGCTGTTACTCGGTGCTTGGTTTTTATTCCACCATTTCGCGGTATAGACTTGGTTTTCGTAACTTACTTTATCGCCCGTTGAATAGGCGATGTCGCTTTGCCATGGTGGAGTTGTTGGATCAACAACGAGATTTTTTACGGTTACCGTGAAGTTTTTTGTGGTAGTTAACATGCCATCAGATACTGCAACACTGACGTTGAAATCAGTATCTTGTTCAACGCTTGGTGCGTTTAACGTAATATTGGCATCGTTGCCAGTAAAGCTCAGCGGGCTAGGAATCGTCCAAGTAAAGTTTAAGTTTGCTTGTTCATCATCAAAAGCATGAACATGAATGGCTGAACTAGTGCTTTCATCCATGATTAGGTTGGCAATATCATGTACAACAGGCGCAGTATTAACTGCTGCAGGTTTCACTGAAAGTACAAAAGTATGATCTTGGCTAGTTAAATAAACAACATTACTTAATAAGTTAGCTTGATCAAATTGAATATTATCTTGGGCGTCTTTCACGCCAATATTAAGTAAGTGAGCGTAATTTAAATTAAGTGTTTCGGCTAAGTCGTTAGCCCAAGTCGCTTGATTATTATCAGTAACATTGAGTTGTTGGCTGACTAACTCTTGTCCTGTTGCGTCAAATACGCGCAGACTAACACTTTCGCCTGCAACCGCGGTTTGACCTTGTTTTAGATAAAAGCCTGCGTCAAACCAAGTGTCGGGTTGAATACCATCACGAACAATGGTGATATCACTACAGTTATAAAAGCCTTCACCAACAACATCATCGCGTTGCCAGCGGGTATATAGTACGGCATCGCCAACACGGTCTGCTGGAATATTGACTTGCATTTCATAGAAACGATTACCGTCAGCATCTTTAATAAAATCAACATTGCCATGCGATTGCACTAAGTTAATATCATCCCAAGTTAATGGCATGGTGTTACCGTCATAGTTTGGATTACTTAAATAAAACTCCCAAAAACTTGGGTTATGTGGAGTAGTGGCTAAAAACTTAATGCTGATATCGCCATTGGCATTAGGTACTACATCACTACGCTGCCAATGTGGTGAAGGTATATCCATACCTTTTTTCTTGCTATCGCCACCCGCACATAAAGTGCCATTAGGTATATTCGCTTGTACTTCAACTAAGTTATTAAAGTCGCGCGTATTAACAGCAAACTCATGTTGCTGAACAAATTGAAAATGTCCTGAACTTAAGTAAGCGCCTCGACAGGCGGCGTTAGGAATATTTGAGCCATCTTCAGGCCACCAGTACCCTTGTTGAAGCTCACAAAAAGCTTGGCGAGCCATAGGGCTATACATGTAACCGTGCGCCGATACTTGATTGCTGGCGCCACATAGAACGCTGGTAAGTACCAAACTTAATGCGGCAGATTTATAATTTAAGTGATTTTTAAGCATAACTGTCCCTTAGCCATAAAATATGTGTTTTATGACGGTCTTGTACTGACGTAATGAATAATTGTGATTCGTTGTTGAAGTGTGGGCGCTTTTATTAAAGCGCCCACATTTTAGGTGCTATAGACTACAAACACTGTCCCAGTCTGCGCCGCCAGGTGTCGAGCTTGTCCACCATTTGGCTTTATAAACCGTATTATTATGAACAACCATGTCACCTGCATTAGCATGACTTGAGTTACCCGCCCAATCTTTTTGTGGGAACTCGGGGTAAACTGATAAGCCGGCTACATTAATACCGTCACACGTTGTTGTGCCGTTACCGCCACCGGTATCTCCGCCGCCATTACCGCCTGAAGTTGCTTCTGGTAGTTTTGGGTATTCAGCTTTGAAGGCAAATACTTTACCGTCTTTTTCTATCGTGAAGTTAGTTGGTCCACTAATCGGCATGTAGTACATTACTTGCGCATTAACGGTTTGACCTGTGGTGAATGATTCAGCAGTGCCACCCCATTCATTGGTTAAGGTAATTGAAAAACGATGGAATTCGTTCTCATAACCTCCAATGTTATTACCTGCGGCATTTGAACCATTTTGTTCAATTTCCATTTTCAACTTTTTCGTTGCATTCCAATTAGATTTAAAGATTGCAGACGTTGATACCGGTACATCAAACGATATTTTAGCACCTGAAAAGTCAATCGCTGAATTGTTGGTAAAAGCAAACGTTGGGCTGATCGGGTAGTTTTCATCGCCAACAGGGAAGTCTTTAGCAACAAAGCTTACATCAACCATTTCAGCAGGTTTAACAAAAGCGCTATTACCTTTATCAATACCGTAAGGAGTACCACTTTGATTAAATTTGTCATAAGCAATGGTGGTCATGGTTGAGCCCATGAAGTATTCACCTTTCGCTGCGTCAAAATCAAAATCACCAGCAAGCTCCCAGAACATCACACCACCTAAACCGTTATTGATAACGTAATCTACTTTAGTGGCCATTGACTCTTCATCTTCGGTTGAAATAAAGACTTTTTTCGTGTCATTCCATAACCAAGGAGCAACAGCTACGCTGTCATAATGGCGAGTGTAGGTACCTACTAACTTGTCGTTTTCATCATTAGCAGGGTCAAGACCATAAGTTGCTGAGTAGCTACCTACTATGCCATTTTCTAAGTTTTTAACGTGCCATAGTGGGTTAGAGCCGGCAGGAACTTCTCGATCATTTTCGATGTCGTGCCATAAGTTATCGATACCTATTGCGCCATTACCACAACTGTTTTTATCACCAACTCCTGTACCTTTCGGGCAATTAGCTTGATCAGGAAACGCTGCTTGTCCCCATAAACCATTGGTGCCGCCAGTTACATCTTTAAAACCACGAGTGTAATACGGAATACCAATGTTAATACGACCTGCCGATAAACCACCGCGGAAGTACTTAACAGCCCAGTCGGTATTTAAGTAACCAATACCTTCAAACTCTTTAGTTGTATACACATCCCATGCAGCAAGCTCTGAATCTAAGCCAGTATCATAAAGTGAGGCATTGTGACCAACATGTGAGTTCCATGCGCCGTGTAAGTCGTAAGACATAATGTTTACGTAATCAAGATATTGCGTCGCTTGGAATGTTTCCATACCACGTAATAAATACCCCGATGATGGTGAAGCTATAGTTAATAAATAATGTTTACCTGCGGCTTCACCCGCTTTGTCTAAGCTTTCACGTAAAGACTTCATTAAGACTTGGTAGGAATTATTTAAATAAGCGCGACGAGCATTTGAAAAAGTGAAGTCGTCAGGGTGACCAGAGTCATTCATTGATGATGGGTATTCATAATCAATATCGATACCATCAAAGCCATATTTCTCAATAAACTCAACAGCGCTTGCACTAAATGCTGCAATGCCTGCTTCGTTGACTGTACCGTCAGCATTCGTGGTTAAAGTATAAAAACCGCCATCAGCAACGCGACCATTTTCGCCAAAGTGACCACCTGTTTCTGCCCAACCACCAACTGACACTAATGTTTTCACATCAGGGTATTGTTTTTTGTATTTGTTTAAGAGGTTGAAGTGACCTTTGTATGGCAGGCTAGGGTCCATTTCAGCACCGACAACACCAGGCCATTCCATGTTAGTTGCTGGGTTGTTTGGTGAATTTGGATCGCCAATAGAAACTTTATGATTAGCATCAACGTGGGCAAAGGCGTAATTAATATGGGTAATTTTATCCCACGGAATGTCGTTTACTAAATAACTCGGTTGTTCATTAGCGCCATTACGCCAGCTGGTAAAGTAACCAATAACGCGTCGAGGGTGGTCTGCACCCATAAGTTCACGACCGTCTTGATCGTAAATAGTACAGTATGGCGTGTTAACACCCGGTGTTTGGTATAAGCCTTCAGGACGACAAGCATCAGCATCGGTACCGGTTTGTCCTTCGGTAACTACGGCAAAGTTAATGGCATTACTTAGTGATTTCGCGCCTTTATCGTCAGTTGCTTCTACGGTAAAGCTTTGACTACCCAGTGCCGTAGCTGTCCATGCAAAGCTACCAGTATTAGCGTTTACCGTACTAATCACAGAGCCATTTTCAAGTAGCGATAATTGTGTTACTTGGCCATCACTATCGCTACCAGAGAATTCGAAATTAATTACGGTGCCCACTAAAACTTGGCTAGGTAAGCTTGCCATCAGTGTAGCAACTGGTGCTTCATTGACTGGGGTTGTATCGTTAGCGGTAACACTAAAATTAATAGCACTAGTGGTTGCTTTAGCACCTTTATCGTCAGTAGCAACGGCAGTTAACACATGCTCGCCAACAATACCTGCCCATGAAAAACTATATGGTGCGTTCGTTAACGTACTTACTTTGGCGTTATTTAAATAGAACTCAACTTGGGCGATAGTGCCATCTGTATCAGAAGCATTCACACTAAAGACAACGCTGTCATTTTCAAGGAAAGAACTACCTGCGATAGGCGATGTAAAAGACACTTCAGGAGGGAGGTTAGCTGTCACGTCGCCAGCACAGGTGCCTAAGTTTTCCCACTCTTGCCATGGGCCAGAATGTGATACTGGGTTGGTTTTATTCCACCAGTTAGCTTTAAAAGCTTGATTGTTCGTTTGTACAATGGTCCCTTTCACTGAAACTTGGTCAGTTTGCCACTCAGCTAGGTTAGTACAATCGTAAGTTGTTGCGTAAACCGAGCTACTGAGTAAAGCGGTCGATATTGCACACAATTTAAATACACGGTTTGTTGGTTTTATTTTTTTCATGTTATCCCCGTCAACAATTAGTTAACAAATTTCAAAGTCAATTTAAAAGTAACATAAAAAAAAATAGCGTCAATTGTCTCTAAAAGTAGACACTGGATAAGTAAATTGGTTTGATTTATTATTTTAAGCATTATAAATCAATGTCTTAACAGGTTATTTCTGTGATTGTAAATAACCCACCAATTTGTTCATATTTTGTTACATTCTTACGGTTTTACCTTGATGTAAAAAATATGTTAATTAATTGCAGGGCTGATTTACAGAGGCTAGTAGGATAAAAAACAAACAAATATATAGTTGGTTATATGATATTCTTAATTGTTATATGTAAATGTTACATATCCTGTAGAGCTTTTACTTTAGAAAGAGGGTCTCTAGAGAAATAAAGCGATAATAACCTTTTTTATGGTGTGACTTATTGTGAGCATCAATGATTTATCTCTAATTAAGCTGAGCCCAGATTAGCTAGCATTTAATTTATAAATTTATTGTAAGTTAGGTTATAAGTGAAACTGGTCATTGGTTTCACTTATTTATAACTAATTCAAAACATTACCTTTCAAAGGCTCTGCCTTGTATAAATACCCAACAAAAAGCTGCAAAACAATCTCGAAAGATCAACAGTCCCTAACACTCAAGTACTGGTTGATTATTCTTTTCAACATGCTTTAACGAGGCTTGTAGTGCTTCGTAGCGAAATGCGTAGGTGTTGCCGTCAGGGACTAGATCTAACACTCTAAATTTTTCTAATTGCTGACGGGTTTTTGTATTAGGGCACAAAAGTAACACTTCACAATTAACATCTAATGCATCCTTAATGGCATTTTCAAGAGCTAAGCCAACAGTAACATCAATCATAGGAACATCAGTCAAATCGAGAATCATAACATCGTAATCATCAATACTTGCGTGCTGCTGTGATATTGCCTTTGAAACACTAAATATCATCGGACCTGACAAGTAGAAAAACAGCACCTTACCGTTAGCTTGGTCAAGTAAGCCTCGTTCGCTATCAGTTAATGGAACAATATTATCATCGGCATCACTTATCGCTTTAACTTGTCGTGCTTGAACACGGCTAAGTTGTTCAATAATAATAATATTTGATATAAATACGCCTAAGCCTACGGCAACAATTAAGTCGACGAATACCGTTAATAACATTACGCCATACATGACCGCCATACCGGGCATACTCACTTTATGAGCACGTTGAATAAAGCTCCAATCGAGAATGTTAAAGCCAACATAAACGGCAATACCAGCTAAAACTGCCATAGGAATCGGTTCAGTTAAGCTACCCGCAATTAATACGACAAGTGCTAGCATTAACGCGCGGATGATGCCTGACAGTGGTGAACGTGCTCCAACCTGAATATTAGTTACGGTACCCATAGTTGCACCAGCACCTGGTAGCGCGCCAAATAAACCTGAGATCATATTGGCAATACCTTGACCACGCAGCTCTTTGTCTGAGTCATGTACTTTACGGGTCAAAGAGTCACCAATAACGGCGGTTAATAGGGTATCAATACAGCCTAGCGTACCTAATACCAAAGCATCAATCACCATTGTCATAAACATTTCGGTATTAATGTGCGGTAACACTAAAGAAGGCAACCCAGCAGGTATTTCACCAATTCGGCGGATACTATCAGTGTCGAAAATAATTACAGACAATAACGTTATTGCAACTAATGCTACTAATTGTGCAGGGACATATTTTCGGTATTTACTCGGGAAAAAGAAGAGTATTGCTAGGGTTAATAAACCAAGAAAGAGTTCGCTAAATTTTAAGTTAACTAAAGTATTAGGCAGCGCCGATAACGTGCCCATTACACCGCCAGCGGGAGCTGAATGTCCTAGTAAAGGTGATAGCTGTAAAATAATGAGGATAACCCCAATGCCAGACATAAAACCTGAAATAACGCTGTAGGGCATTAAGGTTATGTATTTACCGAGTTTAAGTGTCCCCAACAATACTTGAAAGGCACCGGCCATAATAACCACAGTAAAACCCATGGCCATGCCAGTTTCTGGATATTTAGCCATCATACTGGTAAGTACTGCAGTCATAATTACAGTCATTGGGCCGGTCGGTTCAGAAATTAAACTAGTAGAGCCACCAAATAAGGCGGCAAATAAGCCAACCAAAATGGCGCCCCAAAGACCGGCTTCAGCACCAGCACCAGAAGCAACACCAAAGGCTAATGCTAAGGGGAGGGAAATTATCGCTGTGGTAACACCACCAAATAAATCACCTTTGATACTCATATCTTTAAAACGATTATCAAACACAGCAGAAACCCTTATTTATGAAAGCAAAAAAGAAAAACAAATAAATCGCGTGATTTTAGCAAATTGTTATAGATGCAGCAAAGGATGTTGTAGGAATACATTAATTAAGTATTCATAATGCGAGTATATTTAATTCAGTTATATTAAACTTTGTAATATAACCGCAAAAAATTTAAAAGCCCCTATACTGAGAATAACATTCTCACAGTGATGATAATTATGGATATTTCTCGCAGAAAAGCGTTAAAAAATATTGCAGCAGGGACGTTAACAGGCGCCTGTATTATTAAAGCACCTTATATTATTGCCAAAGAAAAGGTCACGTTACGAATACTAGGAACCCATGTCACTTTGCAAGAAGAGCTAAGGCAAAGAGCAATGGAAGATTTAGGCATTAAACTTATCTTTGAGCCTAAAGGTAGTGCTGCAGTATTACAAAAAGCAGCAATGTTTCCTCAATCGTTCGATTTATACGAGCAATGGTCTAATAGTATTAATGTTTTATGGCGCTCGGGTGCTATTCAATCCATTGATAAATCAAGAATAACCCATTGGGGTGAAATTAATAACTTAACCAAGACTGGCCGAATAACCCCATCTGCAAAATATGGTGCAGGTGATGCTCCCCATAAGTTATTGCATGTGCAAAAAAATAACATGTTAGGCGCTGAGCACACTAATGATATTAGTTTTCTTCCTTATGTTCATAATGTTGACTCTTTTGGTTATAACACCAATGTTATTCAGGCTGGTATACCTTATGAAACCGAAAGCTGGGGCTGGCTGTTGAATGAAAAATATAGTGGCAAGGTCGGTATTATTAATGCGCCTACCATTGGCTTGTTTGATTTGGCATTGGCCGCTCAGGCGAATAACCTGATGGCTTTTAACAATATTGGCGCGATGACTAAAGCAGAGTTAGATCAATTGTTTAATATTCTAATTGAATTTAAGCAGGCTGGTCACTTTAGTGGTTTTTGGACTTCAGTGCCCGAGTCTGTCGAGTTTATGAAATCAGATCGCGTTGTTATTGAAAGTATGTTTTCTCCAGCGGTTTCAGCGTTAAATGGCATAAATATTCCTGTTAACTATGCCGCTCCTAAAGAAGGCTATCGAGGCTGGCATGGTGTTATGTGTTTGTCTAGTCGCACTAAAGGTCGAGCAAAAGATGCGGCATATGATTATATGAATTGGTGGCTTTCAGGTTGGCCCGGTGCTTATATTGCTAAACAAGGGTATTACATATCAAACCCTCAGCGAGCAGCTAAATACCTATCTCAAGATGAATGGGATTACTGGTATGACGGCAAGCCTGCCGGTCAAAACTTAAAAGGAACAGATAATAAAATATCTGTCAAAGCTGGAGATATAAGAAGTGGAGGGAGTTATCAAAAGCGCTTTAGTAACGTTGCAGTTTGGAACTCGGTTATGCCAACTTATGATTATAGTTTACAAAAATGGTATGAATTTATTAATGCTTAGTCGCCACCTTCCGCAACAAATTTTTAAGCAGAGTCTTATATGTTTAGCAGTTTAAAACTACAGTTAACTGCCGCTTTACTTGTTATCTTGCTACTTGCTTTAGGCCAGCAGTTTGTAGCGGTTGAAAGTCAAAAGCTATTAACGTCTGGCTTAGCAACAACTCAGCGTGTTGCTAATAAAGTTATGCTAGTAAAAGCCTTTGAAAAAGATGTTTTAGATTTGCAACGTAGTGTTCTGATCTATCAGCAAAATAATAGTCAATCTGTACTCAAGCGATTTGAGCAAACGATGCAGTCAATTAATGAGAAGTTGGCTGATATTTCAATGTTTATTGATATAAGCACACTTGATAAGAAGCAACAAACCGTTATTAATAGCATGCGAGGCCATTTAACCAGCTATCGCGAGAATTTTGATGTGGTTGTAGAAACCCTCATAAAAAGAAAGTCATTATTTGATGAAAATATTGTCACTGAAATTGAAGCAGTAAAAGCTCAGTTAACTGAGCAGATTAATGCTTCAAGGAATGCTGATACTAAAAAAGCATATTACAGAGAGTTACTTTCTTTAATAAATCAGCTGCAAGTTAGTGTCTATGAATATGCATTGTATTCAACTTTTGAACCTATAGAAAAGTTTAATAAAATCAAATCACAACTAGATGAATTGTTAAGCAAGATAAATGATCCTAGTAGCACGAAAAGTATCACGGCAAGTGTTAATCATATTAACAGTAATTTTTTTCAATTAACGCAAATAACGCGTAATTATCAGTTTTTAGTAAATGTTGTTATGTCTGGCTCTGCTAATGAGTTTCTTTATTTAGCCAAGAGTTTAAGCCAAGCATTTTTGACGTATTTAAAGGACAATAATAGCACCTTAAATCATACGGTTGAGCAATCAGGACATCGTAGTAATGCAATGTTTATTCTGAGTTTGATTATGATGCTAATGGTGATGGTTTTTGTAGTATACCGTTTAATTTTTCCAATACAGCGAGTAACCAAAGTATTCGATATACTGGCAGAAAACAAAGAATTGAAAGAAGAATTGAACTCTTCTCGTGTTGATGAAATAGGCAAGTTAATTCGCTCAGCTAATATCTTTAAAAATAAAAACCTACAAACTAATACGCTGTTATTAGAAGCAAGACAGCTGAATGAACAATTAATTATAGAAACGGAAAAAGCAGAAAAAGCCACTAAAGCTAAAAGTATTTTTTTAGCTAATATGAGCCATGAAATTAGGACGCCAATTAATGGTATTGTCGGCTTAGTTGACCTACTTATGTTGAAAGACTTACCTAATGAAGAAATGGACTACCTGAATAAAATTCGTTACTCCACCAGCATTCTCATGAGTGTTATCAATGATATTCTCGATTTCTCTAAAATTGAAGCAGGTAAGTTAGTGATTGAAAATATTGCTTTCAATCCGGGTACCATCATTGAAAATATTATTGAGTCTGTAGTCGTAAGAGCGGCAGAAAAAAATATCAACATTCATTGCTTATTGCCTGAAAATTTACCCGAAACTCTTGAAGGAGATCCCGTACGTTTAAGTCAAATATTACTTAATTTGGTCAACAATGCGGTTAAATTTACCGAAAAAGGGCATATAACTTTAAAAGTCAGTCATGAAGTCCACCCAGATAAAACGGGAGCTACACTTTGTTTACAGGTTATTGATAGCGGTATTGGTATTAGTGATGAACAACAACAAAATATTTTTAAGGACTTTATTCAAGCCGATGGCTCCACGAGTCGCCATTATGGAGGAACAGGTTTAGGCTTAAGCATTTCTGAGCAGTTAGCGAAATTAATGGGAGGGAGCATCAAATTAAAATCAACACTTAATGTTGGTAGTACATTTATTGTTACTATCCCATTTGCGCTAATAAAGGCAGATATATCACCCCCTACGCTTTCGTTGCAGCCTTGTGTTCACCTATGTAACCTTGAGCAAGAGTTGGCAATATATAACCGGTCATTCACGCCTTATTTCACTCGTTCGATAATAGTGAACCAAGTCGACTTAATATCTGATGACGGTCCTTTTGCTATCCAAAAAGAACAAGAAGAAAAAGAGAAACAAGTACTTATTATTTTTGTGGGTAAATTACTTACTTCACAGCAACGTAGTATTATTAATCAGCTATGCACGAGCAATATTTTACTCGGTTTTTGTCTTGAAACTCATGCCGATGAGATAAAAGAATCTTTACTTAAGTTAGGAGGAAAGCACTTTATTCATCAGCCTTTATTACCCAGTCGTATTCATTCTTTTTTAAATGACCTATTTCGTGAAGAGCATGATATGCAATCGCCTCCTATAGTGACATCGGCAAAAGCTATTCGTGACAGTGAAAAAGTCTTAACCTTTCAAGGGCATGTGCTATTAGTTGAGGATAATACTATTAACCAATTGGTTGCTGGTAAAGTATTAAAAAGCTTTGGTTTAACATACGATATTGCTGGTGATGGCGAACAAGCAGTTGAAAAAATAAAGCGCAATCAAGCGTATGATTTGATCTTTATGGACATTCAAATGCCTGTTTTAGATGGTTATGAAGCGACTAAAAGTATTCGAAAGCTTGGCTTTGACGATTTAATTGTTTGTGGGCTCTCTGCTAACGCTATGCGTGACGATATCAATAAAGGCATGGATTCAGGTATGAATGAGTATATTACTAAACCGTTACACCGCAATGATATGGAGCGCATTTTAAGTAAGTACCTTAGCTCTACTTAACCCAAGTCTTGTGTATGCGATAATGATACTTATTCATTTCACCGATGAACTTTGACATTATACTAATGGCTTGGCACAGTAAGGTTTTATATCTTCAATTCACATAATAAGAAGCCTATTACTATGAGCCTATCAGTTAAAAAAAATCTACCAGGTAAAATATACGCTAAGCCCTTAGCTGTAGCAGTGTTAATTGCCCTAGGGTTAGCAATTTCAGGCTGTCAAGATAACGCATCGTCAAGCAGTCAAGCAGAGCAAAGTGCTGCCGCCGCTCCTAAACTCTCATTAGCACAACAAGCGAATGAAATTGCTAAGAAGTACATTATTGCCGACACGCACATTGATGTGCCTTATCGTTTAGAAAGTCAGTTTGAAGACGTTTCTGAGCACACACCTCATGGTGACTTTGACTACCCAAGAGCTGTTGCTGGTGGTTTAAATGCTGCATTTATGTCGATTTACATTCCAGCGACACTTGAAAAAACAGGCGGTAGTAAAGCACTTGCCGACAACTTAATTACCATGGTTGAAGATATAGTCAAAGCCGCGCCTAATAAATTTGCGTTAGCATACTCTAGCGACGATTTAAGTAAAAACTTCGCTAATGGACTGATTTCATTACCTATGGGAATGGAAAATGGTAGCGCAATTGAAGGCGATTTAGCTAACCTTAAACACTTTTACGATCGCGGTATTCGTTACATCACTTTAACGCATTCGAAAGCAAATCATATCTCAGACTCTTCTTATGATATTGAGCGACCAGCCAAAGGGTTAACTGATTTTGGTAAAGAGTTAGTACAAGCAATGAATAACATTGGCGTGATGGTTGATGTTTCTCATATTTCTGATGAAGCTTTTTATCAAGTGATGGAAGTCAGTAAAGCGCCAGTGATTGCTTCACACTCTTCAGCGCGTCACTTTACGCCAGGTTTTGAGCGTAATATGAGTGACGACATGATCAAGCTACTGGCTGAAAATGGTGGCGTTATTCAAATAAACTTCGGTTCAAGCTTTATTTCACAAGCGTCAATCGACAAACGTAATATCCATAAAGCGGCAGTAAAAGCCTTTGCCTTAGAGCATGGCTTAGATGAAAAAAGTGAACAGGTTAAAGAATTCTCGAAAGCTTACTTAGCAAAAAATCCTTATTTATACGCCAGTTTAGAGCAAGTATTAGATCACTTTGATCATGTGGTTAAGTTAGTGGGCATTGACTATGTTGGTATTGGCTCTGATTATGATGGCGTAGGTGACAGCTTGCCAACCAACTTAAAAGATGTTGCTTCATACCCTAATTTAATTGAAGGATTATTAAAGCGCGGTTATAGCGAAGCCGATATTGTTAAAATACTCTCGGGTAATTTAATGCGTGTTTGGCAAGAGGTAGAAGCTTACGCGGCTGAGCATTAATCGCTTTTTTAAAGGGCTTTATTAAAGCGCTGTTAATGCAACCCGAGCTCGGCTTAACAAATGTTTCTCTAGTTGCTATTTTCCTAACTTCTTCGTTAAATTTACTTGCAATAGCTCCTAGAGATTCAGAAAAATAATTTTTGCTGATATTTCAGATTGTTAAATATCTCTTAAATTGAGTTCAGGTTAATTATCCTGCTGGCTGCACATAAGGTTGTACTGGAATTATTTTAGAGCCATGCTCTTCGACAATTTCCATTATTCTTAATTGTAATTCTTCGGCAACAGCTTGATAAGTAGGAAAGCTTTGAGTGCCCACATAAGCAAAAACATTGATTTCTAAACCATGTAAGCCAAACCCTTTAAAAGTGACTCTAAGTGGGCTTTCAAGCACATCTTCATGGTTTTCAAGCAAAGCCTTAATATCAGCAATAATCGCCTTTAACTGCGTAGTATTAGTGCTGTAAGGTAAGCGAATATCGGTTTTAAAGCGAATTTTCTCGCGTTCAGAAATATTCTCAATTTCCATTTCGGCTAATTTAGCATTGGGTACGTGAATTACCGTTCTGTCTAAAGTACGAATGCGGGTACAACGTAAGCCTATTTCTTCAACGGTGCCACGCATTGAGCCAAACTGGCATAAATTACCAACTCTAATGGGCGCTGCTGAATATAAGGTCATGGTACCAATGAGGTTTTCTATTGATTGCTTTGACGCTAAAGCAATAGCAATGCCACCAATACCCATACCTGCGAGTATGGCACTGGCGTTAAAGCCTAAGCTTTCTAGCCAAATCAGTATGGCTAAAATAAAAACAATAACACGAACAAAATTAACTAAAGGACGTAGTAGCGAAGCGCCTTGTTTATTACCCTTTTTAAGTAAGTGCTCACGCAACATTGACTGGAAAACACTAATAAGCGACCACACTAACCACATAATGCTTAAGATCAATAATACGCCATTTTCCATTAGCTCACTTGCACGTGCTGTTAGCTCTGTATTGGCGAGCCATGCTTGATTGACAGACAGCGCTAAAAATACGCGTAAAGGTCTAGATATCCACTTTGCTATTTCATTTTTTACGGTAAATTTACTGCGTAAAACTAACCATTTTGTTAGCCAAGTTATTGGTAATACAATAATAAATGCAACAATAAGATAACTACTAAGTAGTGCCCACTCCCAAATATTCAGCTTAAAAAATCGCCCTTCAGGCGTGTGCTCAATAAACCATTCTGGTAAGGGGCCATAACCCAAATCACTATATAACTGAGGTATTTTAGCTACCGTGGTATTGGATACTTTCCAAACACTACCTGATTTACCACTAGGTACTTTTTGTAGCACTAAACTTATTTTTTCGCCTTGTATTTCTATAGTGCCAAATAATTCTCGATAGGTTGGTAAGTTGTCATTGGTGTTGCCGTTTGGATCGTCACTGATTTCTTCTAAGTTAATCCAAATATTACGATCTAAAATGGCTTGTAATTGCTCGGCATAAACCGCGGCATTTTTAGCATTCATGGTGTCTGGTAAATAGCGAACATCAAGATACTGTGCTGCTTTAATATAATCAATATCGTAGGCTGCAGCGGCGGTAAAGCCTCTTAATGCACCACGAGGGGTGTCACGCTGTAATGGATCAACGTATTTATAATCAACCACCATTTTTTTTGTTTCAACACTAGCAGGCTCTGCTTTGGTTTTGTTGAGCTGAGCGTTAGCAAGCGCAGTGTTTGCTGAAGCAATAGCAGAAGTTATGCTGATAAGACAGCATAGTAACAAGCCCATCAGAGCAGTGATTGAAGTGTGACGCATGAGTTAGGATCTCTAAAATAAAAGCGGCAAAATTTTAGCACTGAAAAGTGTTGATACCTAGCATAAGCGTCATGCTTTTTTTGAGCGAAAATAACCTCTTGATTAGGCGTTAGTTTGGGCTGCTCAATTTATACTCGGATGAAGGGGGATGGTGATAATAAAACCTAAACCTTGAGTTATGCTTTCATCAATAACTATTTCACCTTTGAGCTGTTGACTAACAATATTATAAATAATGTGCGCACCAAGCCCAGTACCGCCTATACCACGTTTGGTGGTATAAAAAGGCTCAAATATATTTTGCTTTCCTTCGGCAGAAACCCCTTTGCCATCATCGCTGTATTTAAAGACGATGGTTTGGTTACTTTTCTCAACCGTGATGGAGATTTTACCTGCTTGGTTTGGCTCATAAGCATGAATGTGTGAATTAAAAATAAAATTAGAAATAATTTGCGAGAATGCGCCAGGAAAACTATTTATTGTTAAGGTGTCGTCGCAGACAAGATCAATGCTTAGTTGTGTTTTGCGTAATGTTGGACGTAACGACAATAAAATATCTTCAATGTAGTCTTTAACTAAAAATTCTCTTTGTTCTTCATGGGTTTGGTCTACAGCAACTTGCTTAAAGCTGGTGACTAAATCTGCGGCACGCCGAATATTATTCTCTGAAATTTTACAGGCCTCATCAGCATAGTGAAGATAATGATCCATGTTTTTCTTGGTTATTTTATTCTCATGATAAAGCTCAGTAATACGCGCAGTTTCTGATTGTAAAGATGATATAGCAGTTAATACTATCCCGATAGGGGTATTAATTTCATGGGATACGCCAGCCACTAAACCACCTAAAGAAGCCATTTTTTCTGCTTCAACTAATTGTGTTTGCGTATTTTTTAGCGCCGACATTGCCGTGGTTAAGTCGGTGTTAGCTTGGGTTAACTGTTTGGTTCTGTCGTCAACACGTAGCTCAAGTTCTTCATTTAATGATTTTAATGCCTGCCTTGCTTGGCTGGTTTGTTCTTTTTCACATTGTAACTCTTGAATTATATGTTGTTGTTGTTCAGCATGATTCTCTAAAAGCGATTGCTTTTCTTGGTAAAAGTCTACCTTTTCGAGTAGCTCATCGGGAGAAAGGTTTGCTTTGGCTAATAACTCGGAATAGCAGGTTGACAATAACGCTTGTTCATTATCATTAAGTAACTCAATGCTTTTCATGGCATTATTGGCTGAAGCCATGCCAATAATACCGGCCAGGACACTTGTTGCTTGGGCTTTTAATTGCGCTAATTCTAAAATATTTATTTTTGTATTATTGTTCAGTTTTGCACGAGTAATACATAAGTTAATTTTATTTTTACGCTCAGTTAGTGGTAGATATTCAGCCAATAGCACATCTATTTTATTGAGTTTCTCATTAAGAGCTATGTTGCTAACTAATGAAGTTGAGAGTGACTTTGCTTCATATGATTGGCCTAAGCCGACATTAAGAAACTCTTGGTTATGTTTTAATTCATCTTTGCGCGCATTATTATTTAATGAGGACATTAAAATATAGACACAAGTATTAATGAACAAGCTCCAAAATAAACTATGCCCGATAGGGGTATCAATATTAGAGCCTAATAATTGTTCAGGTTTAAGCCATGCAAGCTGAAATAATCCGGTTTGTAAAATGTCGGTATCAATCCAGCCACTACGAATAACAGAAGGCAGCATTGAGGTATAAAACCACACTAGCATTCCAATGAATATTGCAGAAAATGCCCCTCTTAATGTACCGTTTTTCCATAACATTCCTCCGACAAGAGCAGGTAATAGCTGTGCCATCGCGACAAATGATATAGAGCCTATTTTGACAATAACTTCCGACTCTCCAATACGTCTAAAGTAAAATAAGCTCAGTAATAGCAATGAAACAACCACCGCCCATTTTACATAAAGCAGGTGGCGGCGTAAAAAATGTAATACTGAGAAGCGCTCGATAAGTGGCAATACTAAATGGTTGGTACCCATGGTTGATAAAGTCATGGTGCTTACCATGATCATGGCGGTACTTGCGGCAAAGCCTCCTAAAAACACTAAGGTAGCGATAACAGAATGACCTTCGGTAATAGGAATGTTAAGCAATAATAAATCAGTACTGCCGCCTTGTGTGCCAATTAATTGTCCTGCCATTGCGAGCGGCAACACCATTAAATTCACGAGCAATAAATACAATGGAAATTGCCATTTTGCTTTATCTAAAAATTTTTCATTTGAGCATTCAACGACGGTAACGTGAAACTGACGGGGCAGTGCAATGATGCCAATAACACCTAAGATCATGGAGGTAAACCAAGCTGATATAGGTGGTGGTTGTGAAAATGAACTTAATGTACCTTGTGCGATGTTTTCGGCATCTATTTGCGCAATTATGTCGCTAAAGCCACCAAAAATAACAAAGCAAATTAGTAATGCGGAACAAATGAAAACGAGTAACTTAAATAAACTTTCTGCTGCCAAAGCGACCATCATTCCGGGGTGCTTTTCGGTAGGGTCTAAGCGTTTAACACCAAAAGCTATAGTGAAAGCGGCCATCATTAAAACAATAATCATATCTAACCAAGGCAGAATTACTTGGGCTTCGGCTGAATTATTATCAACTAGTAGCGTGAAAGTTGTAATAATAGATTTAAGTTGAATGGAAATATAAGGAGTAATGCCAACTAAACACAGTATGCTAATCAATGCTGCTAGAGCATGGGAGTTGTTATAACGAGTTGAAATAAAATCGGCAATACTAGTGGAATGATAAACGTTTTTAATTCGCACCATCTTTTTTAATATCGGCATAAACAGAATAAAAGCGAGAGTGCTGCCAATATAGAGTGCTATATGTTGTATACCTTGGCTAGAGGCTTGGCTGATATTGCCGTAATACGTCCAAGAGGTGCAGTAAACCGCTAAGCTTAGCGTGTAAGTGTAAGACGATTTTTTTATTCTGGTAGCACTTTTACTTGATGATTCACCCCAGCAGGCGATGAGATAAAGACAGCCGCCATAGAGAAATAACATCAAAAATGCTGAAAAAATAGAAATCACGTTAACTCACTATTGATCATTGTTGTGCTCGCTATTTTTATTATTGTCATAAAGTACGGTGCACAGAATAACGAGTAACCATAAAGCAAAGGGGTAAAGCCATAACGCCCAAATAGACAGTTGGAGTTGAGCAATAACCGGCCAACTAAATAACAGCACAAGAATTACTAATAATGTATATCTCACGCTATTCATCTGTGCTCCTTAATGATTATTTTTATACAATAATATTTTATTTATTCAGTATGTTAAGTACTTATCACCTTAGCAAAAAATGATTCCAATAAGCTATTGTTTTTTTAATTATTTTGTTTTAACGTCTTGTTTATGCTTATGTTAGTTGTCAATTCATTATGAGTTTTGTTGTACTTAAGTCTAAATTGTAAGGGCTTTTAATCCAGGTTTTTAATACAAGTTTTTAGCCTTTTTTAGGGCGTATTTCAGGCGGTCAAAGTCAAAAAGGAAATAATAATGAAGTGTAGCAGCGATAAAATAAACGGGTAATCTAATAGTAGTTACCCGTTTTTTGACAATACTTACGCGGCATATTTTATTGTACAGTTTGTTAACTGTTTTGCTCCGTTTGCTCTTTCATAATACTAACTAGCAGCGCGGGTAAAAATGTTAAGGCTAACAATGTTGAAAATAAAATACCGCATAACACAATAATACCAACACCACGATAAAGCTCAGTTCCGTCTCCTGGAATAAATACTAATGGCGCTAAACCAAAAATAGTGGTCGCGGTCGACATTAATATCGGCATTAAGCGCTTTTCAACTGCCTGACTTACGGCTTGGCTGACGAGCATACCTTTTTTCATCATATTTTTTCGGGTTTGATCAACAATTAAAATAGGGTTGTTAACGACAGTTCCTAATAAAATTAAGAAGCCCAGCATAGTGATCATGTCTAAAGGTTGGTGAAATGGCGGTATACCTATATTGGTTAAGAGTGAATTAATTCCGTTAACTGTGATTAAACCGAGTAAACCACCAGCCATCCCTAACGGAATAGTCGCTAAAATAAAAAGCGGATAGCGCCAATGGGTAAAAATAGCGACTAACAGCAAGTAACTCAGCAAAACTGAAATAATGAAATTGGCCGAGAGTGAGGTTTTTGTCGCCTCAAGTTGATCCGCCGCGCCACTAATTGACACATTAATGCCCGGTGCTATTTTCCCTTGTTGCCATAAAACTGGCAGTAATTCTGTCCTTACTTGTTGCTCTGCTGTTTCTAAAGCAACGTTACGCGGTGGAATAATATAAACGGTAACGGTTCGTTTTCCATCGACACGTCGCAAGCTATTACTACTTTTAGTAATATGCAAATCAGTCAGCGCATTTAAGGGCATAACTTGCCCTGAGGGCGTTAAAATAGGAGC
This sequence comes from Colwellia asteriadis, assembly GCF_039523295.1. Lineage (NCBI taxonomy): Bacteria > Pseudomonadati > Pseudomonadota > Gammaproteobacteria > Alteromonadales > Colwelliaceae > Colwellia > Colwellia asteriadis. The sequence continues at coordinate 221,174 of NZ_BAAAFA010000002.1, forward strand.
GGTGGCTAGTTGTTCAATATTTTGTTCATTGCCTGCATTACTGAACATAAAAATATCTACTTTATCATCAGCTAAGATAAATTCATCAACATAAGCGCCATCGCTTAGTGCCGCAATGGCATAACCTAGTTCACGGCTATCTAAACCGAGCTCGGCTAAGCGAGACCAACGTGGTTGAATTTCAATAAGAGGTTGGTTCAAACTTAATGAACCAGGGTCTGAGTTGATTTGTGGATTATCAAAAACTTGCTCAGCTTGTTGGTAAACGGCTTCTGCCGCTTGATAAAGTTCTACTAGGTTGGGGCCAGAAATATCAACAGCTACTGCCCGTGTACCGCCATCATTACTTGAAATAATAGAGCCTCGCGATGAAAATGCCCGCATGCCCTCATAGCTTTCGAACTTACTGGTAATGGCATCCATCATTGCTTGAATATTTGCAGAGTCTACAGGGGCACTTAAAAACCAAATTCGACCAACAGAAACCGACATTGAGTAGTAGGCAAGCGGTGGCATATTGGTTTCGCCTTGAGCAAAATTTTCATTAGGCGCATTCACATAACCATCAAAGTGGTTACGCAGCTCTTGTCCAATACGTTGCATTTCACTTAAATTATAACTCGGCGGTGCAATCATCATTGAGAATGCTTTTGGCTCTTCGCCTTCAGGTAAATATTCAGCGGCAGGCATTAATAAATATGCGGCAGTTAAAATAGCGAATGAGAAAGCTATTACGCTGGTTATTGCGGTTTTTCTGCTGCGAATAAAAAAGCCAACCAGTGATAGCCATTTAGATGAAAGATGCAGTTGCTTTTTTTGTTGAAAATCTTCGTTATGACCAAAATTAGCTAAAGCAACTGGCACTACAAAAATGGCCACCAGCATTGAGGCAATTATGGCGGCAGAAATCGCGATAGCGATATCTGAATAAAGCTGACCAGCTTCTTGCTGCACAAATAAAATAGGTGCAAATACTAAAATAGTGGTGGCGGTTGAGGCTAATACGGCAGGCCACACATCAGTAACTCCAGTAATAGCGGCCTTGAGTTTGCTTAAGCCTCGTTGCTTGGCTTGCATAATGCTTTCTAAAACCACAATGCTATTATCTACGGTCATACCAATGGCAAAAGCTACACCAGCCAGAGAAATCACATTAATGGTGCGGTTAAATAGCATTAACCCTAAAAATGCCGCAATCGTACAAATAGGAATGCCTAATACACCAACCAATGTTGCTCGCCCAGAGCGTAAGAAAAAATACATGACTAAAGTAGCGAGCAATGCCCCTAGTGCTAAGTTAATCCAAACATTTTCTAACGAGCTATGAACATATTTTACATCGTCACTGAGTAAAACCAACGTTAAGCCATTATGTTGTAATAAATCACTATTGATTTGCTCTACAACCGTCAACATCTGCTCTTTTATGGCAAGTACATTTGAACCACTTTCACGTCGTACAGATAAACTAATAGTGCGCTCGCCGTTGTTATATGAGAGCCCACGGGTTTCAAAGTGATCTAAACTGACTTCGGCAACATCTTTGAGTAAAATATTGGCATTGCCTTGGCGCAGTAAAATAAGATCTTCTAACTCACTTAGGTGCGTAAACCGACCAACCATCCGCATTAAGTAGCGCTCTTTACCGCTTTCAATATCTCCAGCAGAGGCATCGGCATTACGGTTTCTGATCGCCGAACGTACTTGGCTTAAACTAATGCCACGTTGAGCGAGTTTGGCCGGATCTACTTTAATTTGTATTTGTTTAGCTGAGCCACCACCGACTCTAACCTCTGACACACCGGCAACGCTTTCCATTCTGGGGCGTATATAATCTTCGGCGTAGTCTTTGATTAAATCCATATCCAATTGCAATGGATTACCAACTTGCGGCTTTAAAACAAAATACATAAATGCATTGCTTGAAAAAGAACTGGATAATAACCTAGGTTGGTCAACATTTTCAGGGTAGGTTGGTACTTGGCTTAAGGCATTGTTTACATTAAGCAGTGCGTCACTAATATTGACACCAAAAGGGAACTCAAGCTCGATAGTGGCTTCGCCCATTTCAGCATAAGAAATCATGCGCTGTAGATTAGGTAAACTGCGTAAGTAGCGCTCTTGTTCAATCAGTATTTCTTTTTCAACATCTTGTGGTGTTGCACCAGACCAGCCAGTTTGTACGGTAATAGTGCGCACTTCCAAGTCTGGAATCATTTGTACGGGAATTTTTAAAGCCGCAACTACTCCTAAAATACACGTGATTGCCACAATAACCGTCACTAAAGTACCTTGTTTAATTGTCGCCTTAAACATTAGTTACTTTCCTTAACCGTAATATTCTCAACGGGAGTGCCTTCGGTTAATAATTCATTGCCTGAAACAATAATGGCTGAGCCTTTAGGAATACCAAGTACAGATACTTGCTGGTTTAAATGTTCTAGTACTTTAATGCTATAACGCTTTATTTTGTTCTCTGTTGCAGAAAAAACACTATAACTACCATCGGGGTGACGCTTCAAAGCAGCTTTAGGTACAACCATGTGCATTGTTTGCTGTGGAAGAAGAATTTCAGCGCGTGCAGAAGTCCCAGGAATAAAATGGCTATGCTGAGGTAAGTCAATACGCGCTTGTACTGTTCTGCTTAATTCACTTGAAATAGCAACAATTTTTGATAACGCTAAACGGTGCGTTTGTTGTATATCCAAATCTGAGCTTACTGCGGCCATTGGCGCTTTTTGGCGCTGTAAAGTCGCAACATACTCTTGAGGAATATCAACAATCAGACGTAAATTCTGATCAGATACTAATTGAAATAAGGAAGTTTGTTGCCCAACCCATTCACCAATATCAACAGTGCGCTTGGCAATAATGCCATCAAAAGGCGCAGTGAGTATGTGGCGGTTTACTATTTCTTGCTGTAGGGCTAGCTCTGCGGTGGCTTTGGCAAGTAAAGCCTGACTATTGGCGCGGTTTGCTTTACGCTCAGCTAATAAGGTGTTGGTAACCACTTGCTTTTTTGCTAACTCTATCACTTCTTCATGTAGACGTTGCGCTTCTTGATACTGAACTTTTGCTGACAATTGCACAGCTTGTGCTTGTTCAAGTTGTATTTTTGCTAGGGTATTATCAAGGGTGAGTAGTACTTGCCCTTGGCTTACATGATCGCCAGCTTCGACTAAAATAGTCGCGATTAAACCCGCTTCACGACTGGCTAAGTTAGCATCTTGTTGAGCAACTACAGTACCGGTTAATAAGAGCTTTTTATTAACGGTTTGTTGTTTCGGGTAAATAACGTCGACCGTAATGGCATAACTTGGTAAGGTCAAAGTTAGTGTTAAAAAGCTCAAGAGCATCAAAGACAGTAATTTTAAAAACATAACACACTCAAATGATAATAATTATCATCTATTGTGTGATATTTTTTGGCTAAGATCATCTTTTTTCGACCAACAAGCTGTTTTTAGCTGTAAAGTGCCCTTGACCTGTATCTATACTGTACCTATAACTAAGTGTTTCACTCGTGACTAATATCGCGTTATGGCTAAACTAAGGTTAATTAATAAGGAATAACATGGCTACTATAAACTACCCCCTTAAAGGAGCTTGCCAGTGCGGCGGTGTTACTTATGAGTTGTTAGCTCCACCTTTAGCTATTGCCGCATGCCATTGTCGAGCGTGTCAAAAGCTTTCGACCAGTGCTTTTAGTATTACCGCGATTGTGAAAGCACAAGATATAAAGTTTTATGGTGAAATGAAACATTGGAGTCGCTTGGCTGATAATGGTAATGAAAACGCAGGAAAGTTTTGTCCTACCTGCGGAAATCGCATTTATCATATTAATCCAGCCGAGCCTGAAAAAATTAAGCTCAAGCCGAGTACATTAGAAGATACCAGTATTATTAAACCGACGATGCATATTTGGACGAGTGAAAAACAAGCATGGTTTGATATACCGGCAGGCGTAAGTACCTTTGAAAAACAGCCTTTTTAAACGGTCTAGCCTAGCTAAATAGCTAACTAACCCGAACTCAGGCTAGTTATTCTGTTTATCATTATAAAAACCTATGTAGCGCTTGGCTTGATGTATCAGCTAAGCACTACTTATAGAGTAATTTTATCTTAAATGTTGATGGCGTTAGAGCTGAAATGGCTATTGCACTAACTCAAGTGCACGTACTTGTAAGGTTGCTTCGCCACCTTTTTCATCAGTTAAGCTTGGCGTTAAATAAAGCGCATTAATTTGTTCTAACACAATGCCGTGATCTACGGAGCTTTCTGGTGTCCAATCTGGGCGTGAAAAACCGCTAAAGTCCACTTCTTCGGTATGCCATTGTGTCGCGGCAGGTAGCTTTATTTGGTAATGGGCGTAGCTTTTATCTCCGTCTTTTCCATAATGCTTTTGTGATAATTTAATTAGCAGTGGAATATCACACTTATAAGTGAGCTTGATACGCTTAGTAGTGGCTAACATTGCTGCTTCGGGTGAATAAATGACTTCTATCCATGAGTTGCGTTTGGCATCAACACGTGGGATACGTTTGAAATTGACCCAAACACCTTGATCAGTAACTAAGCTTTCATTAATGTTCGCTTCACTGCCGTATGGGTCAGTTGCATAACTCCATTGACTTGCTTCTAACGGGGAATAATTTTCTTTGGCAGATACTGAGGTTGACAGTATTGTTGAGGTGGTTATCAATATAATGATCACATTGATAAATAAGGCTTTAACAGAAACGGACATTGTAATTTTCCTTAGTAATTCTTATATAAGAGTAAAATATAACAGTAAATGTATAACAGTAAGTAAATAAAAAACAGAGCACTAAACAATACTCTGCTTTGAGCTTGTAATCTAGCTTAAGCTCTTGTTTTATTTAACTTGAACTCGGATTACTTCTTAATAGATTGTGCTTTCCATAAGTAAAATAATACGGGTAACACCAGTAAAGCTAATAGCATTGCGCTGATCATACCGCCAACCATAGGTGTGGCAATTCTACTCATTACTTCTGAGCCTGTGCCTGTACCATACATTATTGGCAGTAAACCAATAATCACGGTACCTGCGGTCATCATTATTGGGCGTATTCTCATTCCAGCACCTTGTATTACTGATTGCAGAATATCACTTTTCGTGAGTGTTTCTTGGGCGGCCTGCTTACTTTCAACAACTTGTTGATAAGCTTGGTTTAAGTACACTAACATCAACACGCCTATTTCAACGGCAACGCCTGCTAAGGCAATAAAGCCAACGGCAACGGCAACTGAAAAGTTAAAGCCTTGTAAGTACATTAGCCAAATACTACCGACCATAGCTAATGGCAGCGTGCCTAAAATTAGTACTACTTCAACCACATTTTTAAAGTTTAAATACAACAAAACAATAATAATAAGTAAGGTTAGCGGAATAACATAGGTTAACTTGGCTTTAGCGCGCTCCATATATTCGTATTGACCTGCCCAAGTAATAGAGTAACCTGCGGGTAAACTTAGCTGCTCGTTAACTACAGCCTGTGCAGCAGTCACATAACCGCCAATATCTCGTGCTTCAATATCAATAAATACCCAGCCATTAAGGCGGGCATTTTCTGATTTAATACTTGGCGGCCCATCTTTAATCGCAATTGTTGCAACATCACCCAAGGCTATGCGTTGCCCAGACGGTGTCACTATTGGCAGCTTGGCTAATTGCTCAGGTGAATTACGGTAATCTTGCGGGTAACGTAAGCTAACCGGATAGCGCTCTAAACCTTCAATGGTCTTGGTGACATTCATTCCACCAATAGCAGTAGCAATAACTTGCTGAATATCATTAATATTTAAGCCATAACGAGCCGACTTAGCACGTAAAATATCAACATTAATATAGCGCCCGCCAGCAACGCGTTCAGAATAGACCGAAGCCGTGCCGTTAACTTGTGGCAAAATATTCTCAAGTTGCTGACCAATATCTTGAATTACTTGCAAGTTTGGCCCAGCTATTTTTATACCTACAGGGGTTTTAATACCAGTAGCAAGCATATCTATACGGGTTTTGATTGGCATTACCCAAGCATTAGTTACCCCAGGGAGTTTAACTAATGCGTCGAGCTCTTTTTTCAAACTAGCCGTAGTAACACCAGCGCGCCATTCACTTTGTGGTTTTAGCTGAATAAATGTTTCTATCATGGTTAAAGGCGCTGCATCGGTTGCCGTTTCCGCGCGACCTACTTTGCCAAACACGGTTGCGACTTCAGGCAAGGTTTTAATCAGTTTGTCTGTTTGTTGTAGCAATTGCCGTGCTTGCCCAATAGAAATACTTGGGTATGTGGTTGGCATATACATTAAATCACCTTCATCCAACGGAGGGATAAATTCACTACCAATTTTATTTACCGGATATAAGCCAGCACCTAAAATAATAACAGCGGCGAACACCGTAATTTTAGGAAAATTGAGTGCCGTTTTGAGTAGTGGCATATAGGCAGCGGTTAATGCTTTATTAATAGGGTTCTTATGTTCAGCTAACACGTTGCCGCGAATGAAATAACCCATCAGCACTGGCACTAAGGTAATTGCCAATGCGGCAGAAGCTGCCATCGCATAGGTTTTGGTATAGGCGAGTGGTGAAAACATTTTTCCTTCTTGTGCTTCTAAGGTAAATACCGGCACAAAACTTACGGTAATAATCAATAAACTGAAAAACAGCGCTGGACCAACTTCGTTGGCAGCGTTAATGACTAATTGCCAGCGTTTTTCATTACTGAGTTTTTCTTCTGGAGGTAGTTTTTCAAGGTGCTTATGCATGTTTTCTATCATCACAATAGCACCATCAACCATAGCGCCAATGGCAATGGCAATACCACCTAATGACATAATATTAGCGTTAAGCCCCTGTGCGTGCATAACCGTAAAAGCGGTCAGAATACCGACAGGAATACTGAAAATAACCACAAGGGAAGAGCGTAAATGAAAGAGGAAAATAATGCAGACTATGGCCACCACGACAAACTCTTCAACAAGTTTAGAGGTTAAGTTATCAACCGCTCGCTCAATGAGCGCAGAGCGATCATAAACCGTCACTATTTCAACGCCGTCAGGTAAGCCTTTTTTCAGTTGTTCAAGCTTACTTTTGACGCGATTAATCACTTGCTGCGCATTTTCACCAAAGCGCATAACGACAATACCGCCAACCGTTTCACCCTCACCATTAAGCTCGGCGATACCACGACGCATTTGCGGACCAGTAGTAATGTCAGCAACATCTTTTAGTAGCAGCGGCGTGCCATTTTCATTAACACCTAAAGGAATGTTTTCTAAATCATCAATACCTTTGAGGTAACCTGTTGCGCGCACCATATATTCCGCTTCAGCCATTTCCACAACCGACGCACCAACTTCTTGATTACCTTGCTTGATTGCGGTTTGAATTAACGACAGTGGAATACCAAAAGCACGTAATTTATCGGGATTAACCTGTATTTGATACTGTTTAACCATACCGCCTAAAACACTCACTTCAGAAACACCTGCGACTGTTTGTAGTTCGTATTTTAAAAACCAGTCTTGAATACTGCGTAATTGACTTAAATCATGTTGACCGCTTTTATCAACCAGTGCATATAAATAGACCCAGCCGACACCCGTGGCATCAGGGCCTAATTGTGGTTTTGCTTCAGTGGGTAGATTGGGGGCTACTTGGCTTAAGTACTCTAAAACACGTGAACGTGCCCAATATAGGTCGGTATCTTCTGAGAAAATAACGTAAACGTAAGAGTCACCAAAAAATGAAAAACCACGCACTGTTTCAGCACCAGGTACCGATAACATCGCGGTAGTTAATGGATACGTCACCTGATCTTCAACAACTTGTGGTGCTTGACCTGGATAGCTTGTTTTAATGATTACCTGTACATCAGACAAATCAGGGAGTGCATCAACAGGGGTATTTTTAAGTGAATAAATACCTGCACCAATGAGCATCAATGTACTGAGTAATACCAGTAAGCGATTGGTCACAGACCAACGAATAATAGCGCCGATCATTTGGTGTAAACCTTATTCAAACCTGCTTCTACCGTATGGGCAGCGCCGTGATCATGAAAATCACCATGATTATTACCTTTCATTGCCATGGCCTTGATAATAATAAAATCTCCGTCATGAATTTCGAAGGTAAACATTAAGTAAGCACCAGTAACAAATAAACTGATATCAACCGCGTCATCCACGATAAAATCAACGCTGGCTGCGGGTCTGTTCCATTTTTCAATAGCTTCACGGTCAATGGTAACCATGCGATGATCTGCCATAACCGAAGTAACCGTACCATGAACCATAGCGCTACTGACTTGTGAGGTATTTTGCTCCGTACCGTGTTTGTGTGCATCAGTGCTATGTTCGTCAGTGCTATGCTGATTATTACCATATTCATCAGTCATGTGTGCGTGCTCTGAAAAAGCATCCATGCGTTTAAAGTCAGATGATTTACTTGATTCAGAATCGAGTAAGAACTGCGCTGAGCTGACAATTTTTTCACCAGCGTGCAAGCCAGTTAAAATTTCAACATGATTATTGTCAAAGTGACCAACGGTAACGGCAACAGACTTGAAGTATCCATCGCCTAAAGCCAATACCACGCGATCTTGATGGCCGGTACGAATTAGAGCTTCACGAGGAATTTGTAATACTGGCTCGCTAGCACTGACATTGAGGGTAACTTGTGCAAACATATTGGGCTTTAAGTAACCGTCACTGTTGTCAAACTTTAGCCTTACAATGCCGGTGCGTGTCGCAGAGGTTAGCATAGGGTGAATATGAGCGACGGTACCCGACCACACTCTGCCAGGAAAATAATCTAAGTGCATAGTGGCGGTGTTACCCGTGGCAACGTTAACAATATCTTTCTCAAAGACTTCTGCTTTTAACCACACTTGGCTTAAATCAACAATAGATAGCATCATAGTTTCAGGCTTAACATAAAAGCCTTCGCGTATGTCTAAACTTTCAACCACACCATTTTGAGGGGCATAAAACGTTACATACTGTTGTACCCGTCGGGTATTTTTTAGGGTAGTAATAGCGCTTTCAGGTAATTGTAAAGCCACAAGACGGTTTTTGGCTGCGTTGATCAAACGTGTGTTTTTTCGATCAAGTGCAAGCAATAATTCTTCTTGTGCATTAACGAGCTCGGGTGAGTATATATCGTACAGGGGTTGACCTTGCTTAATAGTATCGCCAATGGCTTGAATATGGAGTTTTTCAATCCAGCCTGCTACGCGAGGGTGAATATGTATCAACTTATCTTCATTGTAGGTAACATAACCGACGGTTTTAATTTCATTATTTAAAGACTTTAAACTCACCTCGGTAGTACGTACGCCTAAGTTATTAATGACACTTGGCGAGATACTAATAGTACCAGGCCCTTCATCAAAGGCGTTATTTTGCGCGGTATTACCGTAGTATGGAATTAAATCCATGCCCATCGGCGATTTTCCTGGTTTGTCTCGACGATAGTTAGCATCCATTGGTGCTACCCAATAAAGTGGCTCGGCTTTAGCTGGAGTGCTATTTGCGCTAATAGCGTTTGCTGTAGTGTCTGGCATACTATGATGCGTAGTATTATCACTCAACAATATAACTAAAATTAAGGTCAATAAAATACCGATAGCTAAACCTACAGCTAAGCCAACAAGTGGACTGGCAATAATACTTAAGCCGTTAGCATCTTTGTGTTGAATATTTTGGGATTGAGAGCTTTGTGGTGCTGGTGGTTTTATATTCATGAATTCTCTCCTAGTGCTGCTAGGCTAGGTTGATTAGTAACACTGGTTTTTTGCGCGATAAATAAGTAGTTAAGCGCCAGTATAAGTTTTTGTTCTTCCACTAACAGGTTGATATGGTCTATTTCTGCGTTGAGTACCGCAATACGTGCGCGTACTACTTCAGCAAAATCGCCATCATCGTTGGTATAAGCAGAAAGCGCTGCTTCGGCTTGATCGTGAATTTGTGGTAATAGCTGAGTTTGATAAAGCGATTTTCGAGTTTGTATCCGTAGAAACCTTCCCTTAGCGCTATTAAATGAGGCGATTAATTGCCGTAATAACAATATTTTTTCAGTTTTAACGGATTCGGTTTGTGAAATAGCCGACTTAACCGCCATGTTTTGTTTATTTTCAGTAAACAAAGGTAAGTCAAAAGTCACCCCAACAGAGAAAAAATCACTTCTGCTTGCGCCGCTAGGAGTATCATCACGATAACCATAGCTTGCGTTAACTCCCCATTCAGGCTTATAAGCTTGTTCAGCGAGACTAATACCTGTTTTGTTTGAGGCTATTTTTTTATTTAACGCAAATACCGCTGGATGATTTGCGAATTGTTGTGCTAATTGCGTTGCTGATAACCACTGTTTACTTTGCACGAGTTCAGGTTTCAATAAACTAATATCGGGTAATGTACTACTTAAAGTGAACATACCTTGCTGCTCAAAAGCTACGTTAGGTTGAGTTGCTAATGACTCAACCTCAAACGGTGTTAACCACGGCGACATCATGCCGTGATACTTACTTTGTTGACCGGCAAAGGTATCAAGGCGCTCTTCTAAGCGCGTTAACTCTAACTGTGCACGAATAATGTCTTGCTGGCGTGTTTTTCCTGCGGTTGAAGCATAATTAATTTGGGCAATGTCGGTTAGCTGATCAAACAAAGCACGATTTTTTTCAATTAAGGCAATACTTTGCTGCGCTTTAAATGCGTCTAGCCATAAGCTGCCTACCGTAACGGCAACTTGTGCGCTGCGGTCTTGGCGTAAATAAGGGTAAGCCTCACTGGACAGGTGCAGTTGTTGCTTTTTAATCGCTAAGCTGTCACCTCGCGCAAACATTTGGCTAATGCCTACTTTTACTTGCGTCATACCTTCTTGAGAAAAATCAAAACCATCGGTTGGTAAATTGTTGAGCCCGAGTGACATTTTTGGGTCGGGTAATGTTGCAGCAGCATTACTCAGTGACTCTATGGCTTGCTGTTGGTGTTGATTGCCCTTTAGCCAAGGATCATTTTGCTGCGCATAGTTTATAGCGTGCTGTAGGCTTAGTGTTTTTATGGCTGTGTTTGAATTATTCGCCGTAGCCAATGTTGCAGCACTGGCTGAGCTAATAAAAATAAAAGCGCAAAAGACAATAAAAACAAAGGTTATTACAGTTAAGCACGTTGAGTAATACGGCGAACTATAAACCGCATTATTGTGCTTTATAGTTTGTTGCTTAGCCATTGCTTGGCTAGCTGTCTGGTGTTTGGTAAAAAAAATAGCAAACATATTCTCTCCAAAGAGAAATTTAACACTAGGGTTAATATATTTTTAACAGGCACTTACATGCGTAAAATAAAAACACTAACCATTGGTGTTAATAAAATGATGATAAATTAAACGCTTATCGTTGAAAAATGAGAATCACCTCAAATTTTAGAGGCAATGAGGCTGTGATCAGCTAACTATCGGTGGACGATATAAAGAAGGTAAGGGCTGTGTTACAGGGGTTTTATTAACAAAACTGATTTTGTTCGCCGTAGCGTTAATGCCACTATAGGCAATAGACTTTGAAAAAGCAGATGCATTAGAACAGCCACCCGTTAAACATTGGCAGTCTTGTGCGCAACATTGCTCGTTGCTATTGCTTGGTTGTTTTTTAGCGCTAATTTGCTGAGGGCTTTCATGGTGTGCGCTGTTAACCGACATCATAGGTTGCATTACTTCACTTGCAGAAGCACCGTGTTGACAATGAGCCATAGAGTTAGATGCACTGTTAGTGCTGCTATCATCACTCAAGATAACGCCACTCATTGAAGTCATTCCAGCCATACTATAAAACATAGTAACGGATGCCATTGATTGACCGACTAAGATCAAGCAAAGCAGAGTAACTAAAACTGTTTTATTAATAATAGATGTCACAAGTTATACCAAAGTTGATAAAAATGCGTGAATGAAAGTTGATTTTAGCACTAACAAAATCAACAGTTCAAGCTGCCACTTGGTTTCGCCGTTATATTACCCAACTAGTTATGTTACTCAACTAATACCTCCTAGATAACAGTACTTAGATAAAATCACCTAAATAGCAGCTTAAACAATATTAAAATGTGTGGCGCTGCCGTTATTTTGCAAGCAATTGCTTTATTTCATCACCTGTTATTTTTTCAACAACCTTACCATTTTCAATGTGGATTATGGTTGGAATATTTCGAATATTAAAGTGAGTGAATAACACACCATTGTTATCTATATTGAACGGAAAACCTAATTGGTAAAGTGTAATAAAGTCGGTAAGTGCTTTGTCATCTGTCCATAAGTGATTTACAAAGCCATGCCATGATTTATCACCTGATTGTTGGAATTTTTTGGTAATTGCTGACTGAATATCTTTGCAATCATTGGCCATTTTGGGTCTGGAATCTTTAAGGTACCAATCACACCAAGTCGCGGTAAAAAATAAAGTATGATTGCCCGTTTGCCAAGGTGCAATAATCTTTTGCTTCGCTTGTTCGCTGAGCATGTCATCGCTTTTGCTCGCAAGCGTCTCACCTTTGGCGAGTTTAGCAATAAAAGTATCTAGTAATTCATCCGACTCGTGTGTTGTGTACACTACATCGTTATTGGTGTTAATAAGAACACTAAAAGGGGTTCCTACGAGCCCAAGCGCTTCACTAAGTTGCCCCTCATTATCAAGTAATACTGGCATAGTTAGACCAAATTTAGTGATAACGTCATCAATATATTTCATCTCTTCATTGATATTAATATTCACCGCGATAATATTAATTTTTTCACCATAGGTTTCATGAAGCTTTTGAAAATGCGGCATTTGCGCCATACAGGGTTGACACCACGTTGCCCAAAGTTTCAGGTAAGTAGGCTTTGATTTATCAAATTCAGCTAATGATATTGCTTTATTTGACTTAAAGTCGGTTAATGGAATGTCGTTTAAATCATCGGCGAATGCCATAGGTACTAAGGTAAAAACCAACATAATAAGTGAGAGTAAGGCTTTCATGAATTTTGCACTCTTTACAGTAAATGATTAGGTATTGAGTATACCTTCAATCTAAGAAAATACGCTATATCCAAATACAATCGTATTATGGAAAATATAAAAATGTTAGCTCCAACTGAAGCTTGATATACTGCGAGCGTTTTGGATAAAAAGTATCTATGGAGTTAATTGTTACAGGCTCACGATTTAAGCTTTAAATTGTACTCAAAGGAATGAGGAAGAACATGAACGGAATAATAAACGATGGGTTTTAATTATAATTGGTTTAAAGGTGGCGCTGTTACTTTATCGAATCAGCGGGTCTTTAATCGCTATTTTAAGGAAAGCCGCGCTTACGAACACCGGAAAACTGATAATGTCATGGGTTTAGAGTTTACACGAAACGTAGGCGATTATGTAAGGGAAAATCTAATAATGGGGAGGTATTTCACGCAACGAGAACGCTATTACCCTGTTTTTAGTATGAACAATAATGTATTGAAAATTCTAGCTTTATATCTACCTTCTATATATGGAGGGGTCGCTTCGCTTGCCTGCGTATTTTTTTTTATAATGGCAGTTCTTTTTTCTGATGTGGATTTTCCTTGGTGGCTTTTAGCGGCGACCATTGGTTGGAATTTTTTTTGGCTTAATTTCCGCTTTGCTTTAAATTTTATTTTTAATAAATTCAAAGGTGCCTACATCGACCGAGAAAAGCAAACCATTAGTTTTACTTGGCACGTTAGTGGTAACCCCGCAAAAAATGAATTTGGTCATGCTACCTTCCCACTAAGTGATATTGAAGCGTTTGCGTCATTACAGTTACGTAATCAAAACGGCGGCTCAGCCTATGCCTTGTGTTTAGCCCATAAAGACCATGACAGCTATGATGGCGCTTTTTTACAAATTAGCGTGCCTGATAGTGCGCATAACACAAACTTTTGCCAAATGGAGTGGGAATTAATTCAGCGCTTTGCCGACAATACTTTGCCACTGCCCGACATACCTGATTTAGAAAAATTTCGACAGTTAGACCCTGTTACCGTTGCCTATGATAAGAAACACCAGCGACCTAAATTTCATTGGCGTAATATGCACGTTAAACAACAAAGAGCGATAGAGGCTGAAATAGAAAAGCAGGTGAATAGTTTCTTTTTTAATAGTGCGATAGCAGACCCTGAGCGTTACGCTCAAAAAGAGTTAGAAAAACCGTGGCGAACGTGGAAGGTTGATAAAAAATATTTTACCGATGAAGAGGCAATACCACTGTGGAAAAGACGAGGTAGAGTAGTTCTTAGACAGCTAATTGTTGGTGTTTAATCCTAACAGCATAGCACCGTGCTGCTTAGAGCGGCGTTAAGCGTAATATTAAAAAATTTTAAGGATGAAAATAAAGCATGATATTTGTCGTGATTGATTTAGCTATTGGTTTAGTTATTGGTTTAGCTAAGGACTGTAACTATGGGTTTTAACTATCGCTGGTTTAAAGCAGGCGCAACCACCTTACCTAATCAGCGGGTTTTTAATCGTTATTTCAAAGCTGGAGAAGGGCTCAAGGCTGATGAGAACTTTATTGGGTTGGAGTTAACCAAAAAGTTAGGTGATTACGTTAGGCGGAATTTAGCAGGTGATGAATACTTAAAGCAAGGTGAGCGCTATTACGCTATTAATAGCGTTACTGGTAATTTATTGGCATTTTTTGTTGTTGCAGGGCCAACAATACTTGGGGGGGTAGGCTCTCTTACTTGCGCATTTTTTTTATTGTATCAATGATTTCTGCTACCACAGACTTTCCAATGTTCGTTTTATACATCGTTGTGGCATGGAATTTATTTTGGTTAAATTGTCACTTTTTATTAAATTTTGTGTTTAATCGATTTAAGGGCGCTTATATTGACCGAGAAAAACAAACCATTAGCTTTACTTGGCGCGTGAAGGGTAACCCAGAAAAAAACGAATTTGGTCATGCTACCTTTTTACTAACTGACATTGAGGCGTTTTATTCGAAACAAATTAAAAATCAACAAGGTGGCTCAAGCTATACCTTGTGCTTAGCCCATAAAGACCATTACACTTACAGCGGTGCTTTTTTACAAATTAATATTAGAGATAATCCGCACAACCCTAATCATTGTCAGCATAAGTGGGAATTAATTCAGCGCTTTGCTGATAATACCTTGCCATTACCCGATATGCCTGAGTTGGAAGCATTTCGCCATCTTGACCCGCTCACCGTTGCTTACGATAAAAAACATAACCGCCCTGAATATCATTGGCGTAAAATGCATGTTAAACACCAAAGAGCAATAGAGGAAGCGTTAGAAGAAATGGTCCATAACTTTTCTTTTGAAAGTGCGATACACGATCCAACGTGCGCTAAAAAAGAGTTAGAAAAACCATGGTTAATCTGGCCGATAGAGCAAAAGTATTTTGATGATGAATTAGCTGTGCCACTATGGAGAAAGCGTGCAGGGGTTGTATTTAGGCAGCTAACCATAGGTATTTAATTTTAAAACTAACAAAAAATAACAGGGACAGTCGCTTAAAACTAACTGAGTAGCGGCTAACGCAATAACAAAATTAAAGAAATATAAAGAATGAGTAAGAATAAACTACACCATAGCAAGGCAGGCAATAACATTAAGCCCGAACAATTCGCTTGGGCTTTTTATTGAAAATGCCATTATTTTATAAATAAATGGTGTGAATATTTTTTCTTTCTATAATTAATTCAAGTATTTGGAATTACTTTTTAGATAAGCTATGATGCAAGTTCACGGACGAATAAATCAAATTTAATATGGATGTTTTTGGTATGCCCTCACACAATGAAAGACTTAGAACCTTACTTGATAGCACTAAACAAAAGACAGAAAATGCTACAACACAACAATGCTTAAGTAGTGTTATTGAAGACGCCATAGCATTTGATGGCCCTATAGAGTTTAACAATACAAAGGTGTGGTTATTATCAGGCTTGTGCCTATTAGTAGCGTGTTTTTTTGGTTATTTAATCGCTCCTAAACTTAATTTGGATTTCATTTTTTACTTCGTGCGTACATTTAATCAGTGTTCGCCAATCATATTTGCGCTTATTATGTGCGGTTTTTTTATGTGGCTCGGACTTACTCGTAATTCGAGGATTGATGCTTTATCAGATGAGATATATAGAAAAGATCTTATCGTTGATGCCGGTATGATACCTCAAAAAATTAATGGTGTTGAACACGCAAAGAAAATGGCTAAAGTACTTAATGATTTCCAACGAGGCAATCACTATTGGAACACCGAAAAATTATTTAACGCAAACTTTAGTGGTAGTGAATATTCATTTGCGTATCAATATTACTGTTTTCATTATGTTACTGAGCGCAGAGAGGTTGTAACCTCTACAGATTCAGAAGGGAGGACGACAACACGAACCGTAATGACTTATGTTCATTCAAGGCGTTATGGAATCCTGTTTGATTTTAGCTTTACTAAAGAAATTGAAATTAAAACTGGCACAGCTATTAAGTCTCAACAGTCGTTTACACCCGCTTCAATAGAGTTTAATAAAAGATACTGGGTTAAATGTAAAGATGACAAACGCGCAAGTAAATTCCTAAAACCAACGGTTGTACTCGCTTTCGAAGATTTAGATGAACAGCTTAAAGGCGTTCATTTTGAAGTAAACAACCATGGTAAGGCGTGTTTATCTACCGCGGTTGAAGTATTTGAAAATACGCGTAAATTCGGGTTAAGGCAACCTCAGCAATTCTTATCCGAGATAAATGAAAAAAACGAAGTTAATAGGCTTAATGAGCTGCTACTTTTTGCGCATAAATTAATGACATTAACAGATAATAATTTTAAGTAGGGGAGATCTTAGATGGAAATTTTAATAATTTTAATTCCGTTAACGATCCTGTTTATCGTTATTGTGAAAATTTATAACGGTATTATCCGTCGTCATAATGCGGTTAAAAGGGCGTGGGCGAATGTCATTACTCAGCAACGACAAAAAAACAAAATCATTCCTTATCTAGAAAGCTCACTCAATAAATACGGTGACTATGAGCAAGCGTTGCAAAAGCAAATTACACAATTACGTGAAGCGATCACAAATTTATCAGAATCCGATATTGATCATAGCAGTTTAAAAACCGCGCAAGAAAGTACTAGGGCTTTAGTTGGTGGTATTAGAGTGGCAGTTGAAGCATATCCCGATTTGAAAGCATCTAAATTGTATATTGGATTTATGAAGGAGTTAACGGAACAAGAAGAAAATATTGGCGCCACTGTACGTATTTTTAATCAAAATGTTGAGTCGTTTAACAATGGGATCCAAACATTTCCCAACTCACTTGTTAATACTATTTTAAACCAGAAAAAGCTAATCAATGTGTTTTCAGACAGCGAAGCTGAGGCTGATTTTGAATACAAACTAACATAAATTTAATACGTGAATATTATGATTTAATTAGTCTTTTTTTTATGATTATTATCTTTAATTAGCTGCGGTAATACATTTCCCGAAGACTTTGTTACTACTGAAAATGAGCGAAAAAAACACAATATCCACTACTACAGGGTATGTATGTAATATTCAATTTCTTTAGTGGCGGTAACTTAGAAGCTAAGCCTATAGTTGATAATACAATTTTAGAGGAGAGTAATAGTAAACTGAGGAATTTTCGACTTGGTCGAGGCATGAAAAAAATTGAACCTTTGACTGAATTTAGTTTTGAACAAAATAACGGCCAACTATTTACTAACCCTGAATATTTATCAATGGGGTCAATGAATATGGAGTATATAAGTAAAACGTCTTGGGCTATTCCGTTAACAATAGCCTTTTGTATTGGAATTGCCTTGTTAATTTCGTACCCTCAAACTCAAAAGTCATTTGCATTATATTGGGGGGGGAGGGATAAGTTTATTTACTGGCTTATGGCTAGCTTACCTAATAAAAGTCAAATACACAGAAAGCATGTATGTCTCTATTCGTTTTGAACGCAAAACCGGTTTGGTTATTTTTCCTATTGGTAATGGTGATAAGCATTTTTCAGTAGGCATAGAAGATGTTGAGTTATACACCAGTAAAGTATCGTCCAGTAAAGGGGTTATGCATCGTGTTGCTTTTCTCGCCCCCAAAAAATTCCCCAAAACAATGTGGTGGCAAAAGATTTACACGGTTAGTTTTATGCCCAGAACACCTGAGTCAGCACAAATTCTTTGGACGGAAGTAAATCATTATATGGATAAAACTAAGCCTATTCCGAAAGGCTTTTATCGAAATTGGCAAAATTTACTTGAAGATAGGGAGTCAACAGAAGAGGTGAAAAAAGAAACTCTAACACCTGAGTTGTATGCGCAAGCCCCTTTTTACGATCGAAAAAATGGTAAATATTTAGATAAGGAATTTTGGTAACGGTTACTTGTTAATGCTTTACCAGTAACTAAATTCATCTCAAGCTGTTATTTTTACCACTAACCGTGTTGGACTTATTTGTAATAGACCTAATCAATTGCTTGATTAGGTCTATATTTGCTTTGTTGGTGAAGACTAGCTTTGGCAAATTATGAATATGAGCTTATTTTTCTTTCATATTCCACAAAATGTCTTGGCCGCTACCCATTACCGTTGTTGGTAATTTACCATTCCATTGTTGTGCTTTGACGTACTCAACTAAGGTTTTATTGTTTTTAATGGCTTCGGCTTTTTTCACCATAGATTCAGCTTCTGCTAAACCTTTAACACGAATTGCCTCAGCTTGCGCTTTTGCTTCAATTTCTATGGCGTAAGCACTACCGTCAGCACGGGCTTTTTCAGCATCACGTTTTGCTTCAGCGGTATTTACCTCACGCTGAGCTTCAAGTTTTTGTCGCTCTAAACGGTGTTTTTCAGCTTCGGCTAAGTTTTTTTCGGTTTGCTTAGTTTCAATACTTTGTAAGTATTTTTGTGGTAATACCAAGTTTTCTATTTGTACACTATCAAGCTTTACCGGAAATTCAGCCATGGCTTCGAGTAATGTTTCTTCAATTTTTTGAATAACTTGTCCACGGTTTTGGATTATTTTTTCAGCTTTAAAGCGTGCGAGTGCATCTTTAGTGGCAGAGCGTAAACGTGGGTCTAAAATTCTATTTTCAAATTGATCTAAGCCGCCGTAACCTTTGTAAAGCTCAAAGGCCTCTGCGCGAATGACGGTCCAGTTTACCGATACTTCCGCTTGTACAGGCATTTGCTCAAAAGTAGAGGCTTTTAAATTCTCAGAATTTTTACGAGTACGAATTTCTAACTCTTCAATACTGTCAGCAAAGGGAACTTTAGTGTGTAGCCCCGGATTTACTTGGGTGGTTGCTTCACCAAAGCGCTTAACTATGCCAACATGACCTTCGTCAATGGTGTAAGGTACTTGCCATAAAACTGCTAGAGCGATAACGCCACTAACAACTTTACCAATATGTTTAGTTGCTTGCGCGGCATTTACATCAACGGTCTTTTTGCTTAGTCCATTTTTTAACATATTATTTCCTTCTGCTTATTTAACATTTATAACTACTTGTTAATAACAATAAAGCCTTGACATAATATGTCAAGGCTTTTGTTTGTTCGGCCAATTAAGTAACGTTTGTGGTTAATTTAAAAAGGTTTGATATGCCAAGTTGTCGGTTTCTTCTTGCCACTGGTAGCCTAAATCTGCCAAATGTTGAAAAAACTCTTGCTCTTGCTTATTGTCTACATCAAAGCCTGCTAATACTTGACCAAATGCCGCGCCATGGTTTCGGTAATGGAATAAAGTGATGTTCCAATGCTCACCCATTGCTGCTAGAAATTTCTCAAGGGCACCAGGGTGCTCAGGAAATTCAAAACTAAATAAGCGCTCATTTTTTTGATGATGTGCAGGGGTAATGTTTTTTCCGCCAATCATATAGCGTACATGAAGCTTGGCTAGCTCATTATCGGTAAAGTCACGCACTTTATAATTAGCGTTAACTAAACCTTGTAATAATTGCTGGCGTTCTTGCACGCTGCCCCCTAGGCGAATACCAACAAATATTTCAGCACTGGGTTCACCTGTGTAACGGTAGTTAAACTCAGTAATTGCGCGATTACCTATTGCTTGGCAAAAGCGCTTAAAGCTGCCTTTTTCTTCGGGAATGGTTACTGCTAAAATAGCTTCTTTTTTCTCGCCTAATTCACAACGTTCAGACACATAACGTAAGCTATGAAAGTTCATGTTGGCGCCAGAAAGTATTGCGGCTAAAGACTCTGAGCCTTGGCTACTTTGACAATATTTTTGTAAACCAGCTAACGACAAAGCGCCAGCAGGTTCGGCAATAACACGTGTTTGTTCAAAAATGTCTTTAATTGAAGCACAAATTTCGTCGGTATTTACGGTAATTACTTCGTCGCAATAGCGCTGAATTAAACCAAAGGTGTTTTCACCTATGCGCTTAACTGCAACGCCGTCGGCAAAAAGTCCTACTTGAGTAATATCAACAGGTCCGCCTGCGGCGAGTGCCGCTTTTAAACAAGCAGAGTCTTCTGCTTCTACGCCAATAATTTTAGTTTTTGGGCTCAGTTGTTTTAAGTAAACCGCCATGCCAGCCAGTAAACCACCACCGCCAACAGGAATGAATACTACGTCAGCATGGGGCAGTTGTTGTAATAACTCTTTAGCAACGGTACCTTGACCAGCAATAACATCAACATCGTCAAAAGGGTGAATAAGGGTTTTGTTTTCTGCTTGTGCATATTCTTGAGATGCCGCTTGAGCTTCGTTAAAGCTATTACCTACTAAGCGTACTTCGCCACCAAAACGACGGACATTGTCGACTTTAATGTCGGGTGTAGTTTTTGGCATAACAATAGTCGCTTTTATACCAAGTTTACTTGCTGCCAGTGCTAAACCTTGCGCATGGTTACCTGCTGAAGCGGCGATAACACCATGAATGCATTGTTCTTCGGTTAAATTGGCGAGCTTGTTGTATGCACCACGTAATTTAAAAGAATGTACAGGTTGCTGGTCTTCGCGTTTTAAATAAATTTGATTATTTAAACGCGTTGATAATTTAGTCAGTGGAGTCAGTTCAGTTTCTACTGCAACATCGTAAATCGGTGCAAGCAGAATACGTCGTAAATAATCGAGTTGTTCAGCTTGTTGTGTATTTTGCGTGAGTAGATCTTGCGTTGCGGTCATGGTATTGCCTAAATTACGGTGGTTGACTTAATTTTTTAGAATTTGATTGTGGCTTCAATTTTACTCATTAACTAGCGATGGTAATACGATGCTCGGCCTGTGCTAGCCGAACATCGGTAAGGTTAATTATTATGTCTAAAACAGGCTTTAGACATAATGATATTACTCGGTTAAGCCGTCTAGTAAGGCGCGGTTACGAACAGCTCCTTTGTCAGCACTCGTGGCTAACATGGCATAGTTTTTCAGTGCGTAGCTAATTGGGCGAACACGATCTTTAGGTTGCCAAGCATCTTTGCCTTTAGCTTCCATTGCTGCGCGACGTGTTGCTAATACTTCTTCGCTAATTTGTAGAGTAATTTCACGCGTAGGTATGTCGATATGAATAATATCGCCTTGTTCTACTAAGGCGATGGTTCCGCCACTTGCGGCTTCTGGTGATACGTGGCCAATAGACAGGCCAGAAGTACCGCCTGAGAAACGACCATCGGTAAGTAGAGCACAAGCTTTGCCTAAGCCCATTGATTTTAAATAAGTAGTTGGGTAAAGCATTTCTTGCATACCTGGACCACCTTTAGGGCCTTCGTAACGAATAACCACCACTTCACCAGCAACTACTTTACCGTCTAAAATACCGGCAACGGCATCGTCTTGGCTTTCAAAAATATGTGCAGGACCAGTAAATATTAAGTTGTCGTCACTAACACCCGCGGTTTTTACCACGCAGCCATCAACGGCAATATTACCCGAAAGTACCGCTAAGCCACCTTCCGTTGAAAAGGCATTATCAATGCTACGAATACAACCATTCGCTCTATCATCGTCTAACGTATCCCAGCGACAATCTTGGCTAAAGGCTTTAGTAGTACGAATACCGGCAGGGCCAGCGCGATAGAACTTTTTAACCTCTTCATCATCGGTAACTTTAATATCATACTGAGCGATAACATCAGCTAAGGTTGTGCCTAATACATTAGGAACATCTGTTTTTAATAAGTTAGCGCGGGCCAATTCACCTAAAATAGCAATAACACCACCAGCGCGATGAACATCTTCCATATGATAATCTGGTGTTGATGGCGCTACTTTACATAACTGTGGCACGATACGAGATAATTTATCCATATCTTCCATGGTGTAATCTATTTCAGCTTCTTGTGCGGTAGCCAGTAAATGCAAAATAGTATTGGTTGAGCCGCCCATCGCAATGTCTAAGCACATTGCGTTTGAAAAAGAGTCTTTGTTGGCGATATTACGTGGTAATGCTGACTCGTCGTTATCTTGATAGTAACGCTTAGTTAGCTCAACAATTTGTTTACCTGCTTTTAAGAATAATTGTTCGCGATCAGCGTGGGTTGCTAACATTGAACCATTGCCTGGTAATGCTAAACCTAAGGCTTCGGCTAAACAGTTCATTGAATTTGCGGTAAACATACCAGAACATGAACCACAAGTAGGACAGGCTGAACGTTCAACTTGGTCACTTTGCTCGTCAGATACTGTTGGATCAGCACCTTGAATCATAGCGTCTACTAAATCAAGTTTAATAATTTGTTCGCTTAATTTGGTTTTACCTGCCTCCATTGGTCCACCCGAAACAAAAATTACTGGAATGTTTAAACGCATTGCAGCCATTAACATTCCTGGGGTGATTTTGTCGCAGTTTGAAATACATACCATGGCATCAGCACAATGTGCGTTAACCATATATTCAACAGAGTCGGCAATTAAATCGCGAGAAGGTAGGCTGTAAAGCATGCCTGAGTGACCCATAGCAATGCCGTCATCAACGGCAATGGTGTTAAATTCTTTTGCAACACCGCCTGCTTCTTCAATGGCGCCTGCAACAAGTTGCCCCATGTCTTTTAAGTGCACATGACCAGGTACAAATTGCGTAAATGAATTAACCACCGCAATAATTGGTTTGCCAAAATCGCCATCGGTCATACCTGTAGCGCGCCAAAGTGCACGAGCACCGGCCATATTACGGCCTTGAGTAGAGGTAGCAGATCTTAATTTAGGCATATTCAGGACTTCCAATTAGAGGTTAGTATTATGTTTAATAAGTTTTTATTAGTTTTATTTTAAAAGCTTAATAAGAGTAAAATTAGTGATTAAGCTTTTAAAATAATACTTAGTTTGGGCGCTAGCCTTAGTTTGTACGTTAGTTTTAGTTCGTTTATATCTTTCGCCATAAAAGTGAAGTAACTAGTATCTTGAGATTAACTCAAAACAGGAGTGCGAAGCCTATAACAATAGGTAAGCACTCCTGATAAAGCGCTAGCTCTCAAAAGGCCGTTTATTCAACAGACTCTAACCAACCCCATTTATCTTCAGTAGTACCATCAAAAATACCGAAGAAAGCTTCTTGTAATGCCTTCGTGATAGGACCGCGTGAGCCAGTACCTACAGGTAAACCATCAACGGTTTTAACAGGTACTATTTCAGTCGCTGTGCCGGTCATGAAGAATTCATCAGCAAGGTATAATGCGTCACGCGCAATTGCTTCTTCACGTACTTCATAACCTAAATCTGCCGCTAATGTCATTACTACATCACGCGTTAAACCGGTTAGAATTGAAGCTGAACTCGGTGGCGTGTAAATAACACCTTTGCGTACTAAAAATAAGTTTTGACCTGCGCCTTCACTCACCATGTTATTAACATCAAGAGCGATACCTTCGGTATAACCGTGGCGCGCTGCTTCAGTTGATATTAATTGTGATGATAAGTAGTTACCACCTGCTTTTGCCGCTGTTGGCATAGTGTTTGGCGCTAAACGGTTCCAGCTTGAAACACCCACATTAACACCGTCTTCAATAGCTTCAGCACCTAAATATGCTTCCCAGCTAAAGGCTGCGATCATTGCATCGGCAACCGCATCTGTTGGCGGACGTAAACCCATGCCTATATCGCCTAAGAAAAATAACGGACGTAAATAAGCTGATTTCAAACCATTTTTTACCACAGAATCTTTACAAGCTTGAATGATCTCTGCTTGCGTGTAAGGAATATTCATACGGTAAATTTTTGCTGAATTAAAAAGGCGCTCAATATGCTCTTCTAAACGGAAAATACACGTACCTTTGTGTGTGTTATAAGCACGAATACCTTCAAATACAGATGAACCATAATGAAGTGCATGACTCATTACATGAACCGTGGCGTTTTCCCACGGCATAAGTTCCCCGTTGAACCAAATTAAATCTGCGTGTACTTTTGCCATTTTATTTTCCTACTCTTATTAGTGTCGACGGAGTATTCGTGGAACACTCCGTCGGAATTTTATAGATGCTTGTTGTTCCAATATGATTAGGTTGTTGTTTATTAAACACTTAATCAATTTGGCACTATTTATAATTGTTACGCACTACATTGTTGCGTTGCACTATTGTCTACCGTGACACCTTTGATGTCGATCAGTTTATTAATTTGATCAATTAATAAGGTAATAGGTCGAGAGCTGCTAACTTGTAAGGTAATTGTGGCGACTTTATTGCCGGTATTCACCTGTGCATTAATGCCATTAATTAAAAAACCACGGTAGCGTGTTACTTGTAAAATACGCTCAAGTACCACTTGTCTGTCGTCGGCAATAATAATTAGTTGATAGTCATTTAAAGTTGTCGAGTTCATTTTAAACACTCTCCATCATTTTATGGTTAGCTGTATTAGGTGGTACTAGCGGCCAAACATTTTCAGCAGCATCTATTTTTACTTGTAAAAGGTAAGGACCGTCGTGATCAAGCATTTCTTCAACCGCTGTGTTTACTTCACTCTTTTTAGTGATTTGCTTTGATTTGATGTCGAACGCCGTCGATAACATGATGAAATCAGGGTTATCTGATAAATCGGTTTCACTTAAACGCCCGTCGAAAAACAGGTCTTGCCATTGACGTACCATGCCTAGTTTAGCGTTATCAATTAATACGATTTTTACCGGAATTTGATAACGTTTTATGGTCGCTAATTCTTGAACATTCATCATGATAGAGCCATCACCTGAAACGGCAATAACGGTATCATGCGGACGACTAATTTGTGCACCAATTGCTGCAGGTAAGCCAAAGCCCATAGTACCCATGCCGCCACTGGTTAAAAAGTTACACGGATCGTTAAAGTCCATATGTTGTGCAGCCCACATTTGGTGTTGACCTACATCAGTTGTAACACAAGTATTTTTTGGCATTAAATCGCTGACAGCTTTTAATACCGCAGGCGCAAAAATATTTTCGCCTGGGTGATCATAACGCCATGCACAATCGGCTTTCATTTCTTGTAGCTTTTCTTGCCATGGGGCAATGCTTAGTGGCACAGAAAGTAAAGGTAGATTGGCTTTTAAGTCACCTAAAATTGCCACATTAGCGGCACGGCGCTTGTTGATTTCAGCAGTATCAATATCAAAATGGATAACTTTAGCATTTGGCGCAAATTCATTTAACTTGCCAGTAACACGGTCATCAAAACGCGCACCAACGACAACTAATAAATCACACTGTTGTACGGCGTTATTTGCCGCTTTGGTGCCATGCATACCTAACATACCCAAATAATTTTCATCTTCTGGGTTCATGGCGCCTAAACCTTTCAAGGTAGACACACTTGGCATGCCAGTTTCTTTAGCAAACTGTCGAGTTTCCTCAACGGCATTAGCCATACCAACACCACCGCCAACATATAAAATAGGCTGTTGCGCATGGGTTAATAAATCTAATGCATTACTAATATCTGCTAATGGCAAATGCACTTTGTTTTCTAAATGCGATAATTTATCTAAACGTTCAGTAACTTCAGCTAACTGAACATCTTTTGGAATATCTACCAATACAGGACCTTGGCGACCTTCTAAGGCAATTTCGAATGCTTGATGCAATACTTTTTCTAGGTCATTAATGTCGGTTACTTGGAATGAATGCTTAGTACAGGCAAGTGATAAACCGAAAATATCTATCTCTTGAAAAGCATCACTACCCATAGCCGAAGTGGGTACTTGACCAGTAATAGCAACCACAGGAATTGAGTCAGCAAGGGCATCGGCAAGACCCGTAATTAAGTTAGTAGCACCAGGGCCAGAAGTGGCTAAACATACACCTACTTTACCAGCAGCGCGGGCATAACCAACAGCCGAAAAAGCAGCACCTTGTTCATGACGACAGAGAAAGTGTTGAACATCGCTGTCATACAGGGCGTCGTAAATAGGCATAATTGCGCCACCTGGGTAGCCAAAAACGTGCTCGACACCGTGTTGTTGTAACACTTCAAATAATAATCCGCCGCCTGTTAACGGTTTGCTCTCGGTCATGATAAATCCAAAATTGTTTTGTTAAAAATTACGTTCAAAAGTTATGTTTAAAAAATGTTCTTAAAATCAAGTTATTACTCTAGTTTTACGTTGAATAATAAAAAACCCCCGGTTCATAGAAGCGAGGGTTTGTTTTTCGATAAATTGCTATTTTTTAGCTCAACGAAAACCCTCGCGATGTTTTAATAATCACCACGACGAGGACGTTAATAATAATTGAGTTAAATTTATGCATTTTATCGTTCTTTATTTTTTATTGTTAAAACTGAATTTTTATTTTGTTCTAGTTAATTTTTATTCAGCTTTCGTGCACTTATTAAATTAGTACCATAGCTTTTGGTGTGATAGCAAGTTTTTTTATTAGAGTCTTTTTTTAGTTGAATGAACTGAGAGGAATAAGACTAATTGAAAAAAACTGGTCTACACTAGAAAAAAGGGAATTACTAAATGGAATTTTTATGTCACTTGCCTGTGTTTATAGTCGCGCTCGTGTAGGACTTGAGTCACCTTTGGTTACCGTGGAAGTTCACCTTGCTAACGGCTTACCCGCGTTTAATATTGTCGGTTTACCCGAAACGTCAGTGAAAGAATCAAAAGACAGAGTACGTAGCGCTATTATCAACTGCGGCTACGAATTTCCAGCGAAGCGTATTACCATAAACCTTGCCCCTGCCGATTTACCCAAAGAGGGTGGCCGCTTTGATTTACCCATTGCTATTGGTATTTTGGCAGCCTCAGAGCAATTACCGCCTGTTGATTTAAGCCAATATGAATTCGCGGGTGAATTAGCGTTATCAGGAGAGTTACGCGCTATTGTTGGTGAAATTCCTGCGGCTTTAGCCAGCCATAACAGTGGGCGCACACTCATTATTCCTATACAAAATGCTGAGCAGGCTAGTTGGATCAAACAAGCAAAAATATTAGCGATTAATCATTTAACGCAATTGTTCCCGCACTTTTCAGGGCAACAAACGCTCGATTTTGTTGAACAACGAGAAGCGCATATTGTACGAGTCCCGTCGGCGTTAGACATTAGTGACGTTATTGGTCAGCCTTTAGCAAAGCGTGCCTTAGAAATTGCCGCTTCAGGCGGACATAATCTTTTGTTTATTGGTCCGCCAGGTACAGGAAAAACCATGTTAGCAAGCCGATTAGCAGGAATTTTACCTGCGATGAGCGAGGCTGAAGCACTTGATGTTGCTGCGATTCAATCTATCAGTCATCAAAAAATTGATAGTCATTCATGGCACACTCGCCCATTTAGAGCGCCGCACCATACCGCATCGTCAGCAGCACTGGTTGGTGGCGGTAGTCAGCCTCAGCCGGGTGAAATATCGTTAGCGCACAATGGTGTGTTGTTTTTAGATGAGTTACCTGAATTTGAGCGCAAGGTGCTTGATGTTTTACGAGAGCCGATGGAGTCAGGCGAAGTTACCATTTCGAGGGCTTTGCATAAGCAGTCGTTTCCAGCACGCTTTCAATTAATTGGTGCTATGAACCCTAGCCCAACTGGGTTTTATAACGATAAACGCAGTACGCCTGAGCAGGTGTTACGTTATTTGAGTCGGGTTTCAGGGCCTTTTCTTGACCGTATTGATATTCAAATTGAAGTGGCTCGTTTACCCCGTGGTACTTGGTCGGTTGATACGCAAGAAAATGAAAATAGTGAAACGGTACAAGCTCGCGTGCAAGTAAGCCGTAATATTCAAATGGCTCGCCAAGGTAAAGCGAATGCTCACTTGAGTACCGCCGAAATAAAAAAATATTGTCAGTTGAATGTTGATGATAATGAATTTTTAGAGCTGGCTGTAGAGCGTCTTGGCTTGTCGACCCGCGCTCATCACAAAATTATTAAAATTGCGCGAACGCTAGCTGATATGGAAGCTAGTCAAATGATTTTAAAAACACACTTGATGGAAGCACTTTCGTACCGAGCGATGGACAGGCTACTTAGGCACTTAACTAGTGCGGTGGCATAAGTTTTTTTGGAGCTATCGATTGATTTTGATCTTAACACCTACAATGTCATTTTGTAATTAAAGTGAAACCAGAATGTAACTAAATGTTATTTTAATACTTGTCTGTTTTTGCTATGTTTGAATTCCAATTTTTTAACGGAGTAAATTAAGTGAATTTATTAGGAAAAATAATCGTGGCTTGTAGTTTATTATTAACGCAAGTTAGCCAAGCAAGTATTATTTACCAAAACGACTTTGAAGCAAGTGCTGGTGCACAATGGTCAACATCGTTGTTAGATATTACACCTGTGGGCAATCGCAGTTTTCTCGGGCAGTTTGGTAATGAAACGGTGAGTTTATCGCTTGATAACCTTGAAGCACACAATACGATGACAATATCTTTTGACTTGTTTGTTATTCAATCGTGGGATGGAAATCAAGTGAGTGGCGGTGGCTTTGATGTTTTTACTTTTGGTTTAGCTAACGGACTTAGTTTGTTGAGTACTACTTTTAGTAATACACCTGAGTTTAATCATAATCAAAGTTATTCAGCGAGCAATGCCAATGGTGACTTTGTTGCTCATACCGGCGCCGCAGAGATTAATAGCTTAGGTTACTCATTTTATGGTGATTCTGTGTATAATTTGAGCTTTACGTTTGCGCATGCCGCTAATGATGTTCAGTTCAATTTCAATGCATCAGGTTTGCAAAGTATGGCGGATGAGAGTTGGGGTATTGATAATGTTGTGGTTGAAGTGAGCTCGACCAATAATATTCCTGAGCCGAGCACTTTGTTTTTATTTGCTTTACCTTTGTTAGCATTGGCTAGAAAATTTAACTAATTCAATAATATTGCTACTCAGCAATGGCTTGAAAAAATGCTTTCATTAGGGGTTGTGCTTTGTTTTGATTTAAACAACACACCCCTAATTCAAATGGTTCAATCTCACCAATATTCTCTAAGTTTCTAACTCGATCTTTCACTGGGCTATTGTCAACGACCACTTGTGGCACTATGCCAACGCCACAACCTAAAGCCACCATACTCACTAAAGCTTCATGCCCTGAAACCGTCGCATAAATATTTGGTTTACCTTGTTGTTTTTTGCGATACCAAGGTTCGAAACGTTTTCGAGCAGCGCCATGCTCGGGTAAAATTATTGGGATTTTTGACCAAGGTAATATTTTTTCGTTCAGTTGCTGCTGTACTTTACAGCTCATCGTTGGCGCTATTACGGCAAGGGCAATGGTGTCTAAGTGTTGAAAATAAACACTGCGCGGTAAATGTTCAGGGTGTGCGGCTATAGCAACGTCAACCGATTGGTTTTGTACTTGTTCAAGTGCATCGGCGGCATCACCGGTGGTTAACATGATTTCAACTAACGGGTGCTGCGACCTAAAACGCTCTAACAGCGGCGGTAAGTGGCTATAGGCGGCAGTAACCGAACAGTACATGTGCAATTTTCCAGTTAGGGCTTGCTGTGCTTGGTCGATTGATTGCTTAAAGGTTTGCCAGTATTCGAGCTGTTGCTCGGCGTATTGCTTAAACTTTTTACCATTTTCAGTTAGTACCACAGTACGGTTATCACGATGTAGCAAGGCGGTACCTACTTCATCTTCAATACGTTGAATTGCTCTGCTGAGGGTTGACGGACTAATATGATGTGCTTGTGCGGTTTTACCAAAGTGCAAGCTTTGACTTAAATGCGCAAACATCGCAAGTGCTTTTTGATCCATAACCCAGTCCTCTGTGAATTGTCTTGTATTGCAAAAAATGCAACGCGATGGTGCGAATATATCACTTTTTGCAACGCTTTGACTAGCGTATGCTAATTCCACTGTCAGAAAACCTGACTCAATTTATTTTAGAATATTCAACTTTATCAAGTTAGAGGAATCAGCATGAGCAACTATTTCAATACGTTAAGTTTACGTGAAAAATTAGGCCAATTAGGCAAATGTCGTTTTATGAAGCGTGAAGAGTTTAGCGATGGCTGTAACTTCATCAAAGATTGGAACATTGTTATTGTTGGTTGTGGCGCTCAAGGTTTAAACCAAGGTTTAAACATGCGTGATTCAGGTTTAAATATTTCTTACGCTTTACGTGATGCGGCAATTAGCGAAAAACGTCAATCATGGCAGTGGGCTACTGAGAATGGTTTTACTGTAGGTAACTACGCAGAATTAATTCCTCAAGCAGATTTAGTTTTAAACTTAACACCTGATAAGCAACACACTTCAGCCGTTACTGCGGTAATGCCATTAATGAAGCACGGCGCAACTCTTGCGTACTCTCATGGCTTCAACATTGTTGAAGAAGGCATGCAAATTCGTCCTGACATTACAGTAGTTATGGTTGCTCCTAAGTGTCCTGGTACTGAAGTACGTGAAGAATACAAGCGTGGTTTTGGTGTACCAACACTTATCGCTGTTCACCCTGAAAACGATCCACAAGGTAACGGCTTAGCGATTGCTAAAGCGTATGCTTCTGCAACAGGTGGCGACAGAGCGGGTGTTTTAGAGTCTTCTTTCATTGCTGAAGTTAAGTCTGATTTAATGGGCGAGCAAACTATTCTTTGTGGTATGTTACAAACAGCGGCGGTACTAGGTCATAAGCAATTAGTTGCTCAAGGCATTGACGCTGCATACGCACGTAAATTATTACAATACGGTTTAGAAACAACTACCGAAGGCTTAAAACACGGTGGTATTACTAACATGATGGATCGTTTATCAAACCCTGCAAAAATCAAAGCGTTTGATATGTCTGAAGAATTAAAAGTTATTTTAGGTCCATTATTTGAAAAGCACATGGATGACATCATTGAAGGTCGCTTCTCTGCAACTATGATGGAAGACTGGGCAAATGACGATGCTAACCTACTTAAGTGGCGTGCACAAACGGCTGAAACTTCATTTGAATTAGCCGCAGATTGCGATGTAGAAATTACAGAGCAAGAGTACTACGACAAAGGTATTTTTGTTGTTGCTATGATTAAAGCTGGTGTTGAACTAGCATTTGAAGCTATGGTTGCTGCGGGCATTATTGAAGAGTCAGCGTATTATGAGTCACTTCATGAAACACCACTTATTGCTAACTGTATTGCACGTAATAAATTATACGAAATGAACGTAGTAATTTCTGACACAGCTGAGTACGGTAACTACTTATTTGTTCACGCAGCAGTGCCATTACTTGAAGAATACGCAAGTAACTTAACCCTTGAGCAATTAGGTGAAGGTGTTAAAACAAGTTCAAATGGCGTTGATAACGTACGTTTAATTGAAGTTAATGAAGCAATTCGCAGCCATGGCGTAGAAGTGATTGGTAAAGAGCTTCGTGGTTACATGACTGACATGAAAAAAATTGTTGAAGCTAACGTTTAATCAACTTAATTGTTATTAACTAATTAATTTCAATGGTTTGCTGTATTTCAATAAGGTTGGAGTACAGCAAATATAAAAGCATTTATCCTGAGGACGAATGCTTTTTTTATGGAGTTTTTAAGCACAACAACACTGAAATCAATTTATCTTATATAAGCAGAGCTTATTCATTTTACAAAGCAAAGGGGAATATCAATGAGCGAATTTAATAATGTTACTGTAACTAGAGCCGCGAATGTTTATTTTGACGGTAAGGTTACGAGTCGAAAAGTAACGTTCGAAGATGGTAGCTTTAAAACCTTAGGTATTATGATGCCAGGCGACTACACCTTTGGTACTAATGAACATGAACTTATGGAAATTACAGCGGGTGAATGTGAAATTTTATTAGCTGGCGCACAGCAGTGGTTACCAATTAAAGGCGGTGAGTCATTTGAAGTACCAGCAAACAGTAGTTTTGATGTAAAAGCAAAAACAATTATTGATTACTGTTGTAGCTACATTGCTTAGTGCTATAACACCTTAAAAATAATAAAAGGCACTTCAATAATGAGGTGCCTTTTTAGTTTTATCTGTCGCTTATTAGTTAACCTGAATGTTAATTGACATTGCTTATTTTAATGCCAGCAAGTTCCTCACACGATAATAAGCTTTGTATATGCTCAACAATTTCATCTTTATTGGCTAATAGCTGAAAATCATAACCGTTGCCATTACCATCAATAATAATAGAGAGGTAGTTGTCGGCAGCTGTAATCAGCGAAATACGCGCGATGCTAATTTTTGTCAGTGAAGATTTTTTACTAAACGGTGATATTTTTAATCGAGAAATCACTAAATCACTTTCACGACGTTCCACTAAACTTTTTAACGAGTTATTCATTGTAAAGCGTAGTGAAAATCGATAAGACATTAAGCCAAATGCTGCAGCAATCGCTAGCATGTTAGTTGGTTCGCTAATATTGTAATACCAGCGATAAATAAATGCTAAAAAGAAGCCTGCGGCGGTAATGTTACATAAAAGCTTTAATTGTAGGTGTGATATTTTCATGGGCTGCCTAGGTATAGTAAAGCACAGTTAAGCACAGCATTTTTTGTATTTTTTGCCACTACCACATGAGCATGGATCATTACGCTCAGGTGTTTTTTCAAAGCGTTGGGTACTAGGCTTGTTTAAGGCAACTTCTAATTCAGCAATGTTTTCATCTGCTTTAGCATCA
The DNA here is from genome assembly GCF_039523295.1 of Colwellia asteriadis. Lineage (NCBI taxonomy): Bacteria > Pseudomonadati > Pseudomonadota > Gammaproteobacteria > Alteromonadales > Colwelliaceae > Colwellia > Colwellia asteriadis. The sequence continues at coordinate 254,240 of NZ_BAAAFA010000002.1, forward strand.
ATAGTAATATTAGCGACTAAGTTATGCTGATCAGCCAACGCTTGTACTTCTGCGCTACGTTGCTCATTGGCTACTGTTAACACTAATGGTCTGCCTGCAGTGCCTAATTTAACATTGGGGTTTGGCTTGTAACCATTTTTACCATAATTGGTCATTACGTCAGGTCGGCCACGGTAGAAAAATTTAGACATTGTTATTCTCGAATTTCAAAAAACGCTATTTTAGCGGCTTTATTCAATATTAGCGACGAGTTATTTTACTCGAGCTAGTTAACGCCATGTTATTAGCTATGCCGCAGAGGTCTTTATAAATAAGGCTTTAATAAAGTTTAATAACAAAATTAGCAACTTTCATATAATTTAATTGGCAATATTTTAGGGTAAATGTTCTCTTGTGATAGCGCGGCTTTGTTTGTATTTCGAACTAGGGCGAGTAATAAAACGATCACAATAAATGATAACGATAAATATGAGAACGTTAGGGAATATTATGCAACACACACAAAACACATCAATACGGTTACCTTTTTTTATTATAGCGCTTGCCTCGCTATTGGTAAGCCCGGTAAATAGCGCTATCGCCAAAAGTAACGACAAAGTAATGTTTGATGATTTTAATTATAAAACATTAAGCGATGCCGAAAAAAATGGTTGGGTTGCGCGTACTCAAGTAGGGCACCCAGGCATAAAAAATGCCACGTGGTGGGATGAAGGTATTAGCTTTCATGTTGACCAAAGCGATGCTAATAATTCTGTTATGCGCTTAACCTCTAAAACGGACGGTAGTGCCGAAAACACGCGACATACGCAAATTTGTCATCAACGTAAATATTTAGAGGGGACTTATGCCGCGCGCTTATACTTTAATGATGAGCCTGATTTTGGTCCAGACGGTGATGGTATTGTTGAAACCTTTTATACAATTAGTCCGCTTGAAGCCCCAATGGATAAAAACTACAGCGAAATGGACTTTGAATATTTAGCTAATGGCGGCTGGGGTGTTAAAGGTAATGTACTCTTTTCAACCTCATGGGAAACATTTCAATTAGAGCCTTGGACACCAGTGAATGCACATGACACCTACAAGAAAAGCTTACAAGGCTGGAATACCGTTGTGTTGCAAGTATTTAATGACACTATTAAGTATTATATTAACGGTCATTTATTCTCTGAGCATGGTAGCGATGTTTATCCTGAAGTCGCCATGTCGATGAACTTTAACTTGTGGTTTATTCCTGAAGCCGTGCTAAATAGCACTGAACCTCGCCAATATCATCAAGAAGTTGACTGGGTTTACTTTAATGCTGATAGCGCATTATCACATAAGCAAGTTGAACAAGCCGTTGCCTCATTACGTAAGCAACAGGTTAAACAACAAGACACTGTGCCGCATTGGCAACCTAAGCTTGATAGCTATTGTGGCTTATAGCAGCGAATTAATTTTAAGTTAATACGTTAATTATTCCCTCTTAACGTTCGTCATTAATATTAAGCACTATGGTAAGCTTTATTACGTTTACACGTTTTGTTAATAAAGCTTACCGTGCTTATTATTAAGTGTTAGTTATCGCTAACTTCTATTGAGGATTTGTTGTGAAGAACGTTTTATCTGGCTCGACTATTCGTTGGGGGATTATTGGCTGTGGCGCAGTAACCGAAATTAAAAGTGGTCCAGCCTACCAAAAAACCGAAGGGTTTGAACTGACAGCGGTAATGCGCAGAAATTTAGCCCTCGCTAAAAGTTATGCACAGCGTCATCACGTTGCTCATTATTTTGATGATGCTGATAGTATTATTAACAACCCCAATATAGATGCCGTTTACATTGCTACGCCGCCCGATAGTCATAAACATTATGCATTATTAGTGGCTAAAGCCGGTAAGCCCTGTTGTATTGAAAAACCTTTAGCGCCAAATTACGCTGATAGTGTTGCCATAGTTGAAGCCTTTAAAGCAAAAAAATTGCCTTTATTTGTTGCCTATTATCGTCGCTCGTTACCGCGTTTTAATAAAGTAAAAAGTTTACTAGAAACGGGCGCAATAGGTGAGGTACGCCATGTGAGTTGGCATTTAAGTAAGCCTGCTAACGCGCTTGATTTATCAGGGGAATATAATTGGCGTACCGATAATGCAATTGCTAAAGGCGGTTATTTTGATGACCTAGCAAGCCATGGCTTAGACTTAATTAGCTATTTATTGGGGAACTTTAAAACAGTACAAGGCTTAGCGACTAATCAGCAAGGCTTGTATAGTGCCTTTGATGCCGTTACCGCCAATTGGTTACATGAGAGTGGTGTCACTGGTGTGGGTAGCTGGAATTTTGGTGCTGCGGCGCGTCAAGACCGATTAACATTTTATGGCAGTGCAGGGGAATTACGTTGCTCCGTATTTGATGAAGCGCCATTAATACTCTCTCAAGGAGAGCAACGCCAAGAACTAAGTATTGATAATCCAGATAATATTCAGCTATACCATGTACAAAATATGCAGGCGCAGCTGGTAAAGGGTATTTCACACCCTTCAACGGGCAAAAGCGCATTACATACTAGTTGGGTTATGGAGCAAATATTACAGGATGGTGGTTAATTTTAACTTGTTGATTATGAATTAGTTATCAAGTATTTTATCAAGGCTATAGGCTTTTGTTGCATTTTAAAAGCTAGTGTTACTTTAACAATTGAACGGCATTAAATAAAAAGGATTTACTTATGAAAGATATATTTTTCTTCGACTCGATGTTAACACCTAAAATAATCACCTTTGTTTATTGGTTAATGTTACTTAGTGTACTTATTTCAGGTATAGGAACTATGTTTATCGGCCATGGCGGCGGCTTTTTCGCAGGTATGGGTATTCTTATTGGTGGTGCCATTGGTGCCAGAATTTGGTGTGAGTTATTAATTGTATTATTTAAAATACATGCAAACCTTCAAAAAATAGCCGATAAGTCAGAATAAAAGTTAATAGTTCAGCAAAAATTATAAAAAATAGTTGTTGTTTTAAGTTGTCGTTACTTAGGGTTATCAACTATTTTATCGCCCCTTTATCAAGGTTAGAGGAATAAGGACGTTTCGTGGCAAATTCAGGTCAGTACTCATTAAAAGAAGTATTCACACCGGCAAAACCCGCCAGAGTTAGTTTTATTAACCGTAATAAAATTAATAGAAGAGTGGTGCGAGCATTAGAAACTCCCGGCATTCAGATTATTGTTTATGGTCACACTGGTAGTGGTAAAACAACTTTATTAGAAAATAAGCTGTACGAAGTTTATGAAAAGCATATTCGAACCAACTGCATGGTCGGTTCAACGTTTGAACAAATTGTTTTAGATGCTTTCGAACAATTGGCTGAGTTTTATGTGGACGAGGTCACTAACAATAAAAAAAACCAAATTAGTGGTTCGCTCCAAGCGAATTACCTAGCAATTAAGGCTAGCCTTGGCGTAAATATTGAACAAGCACAAGGGGTAAAACAAAAACGATTATTACCCCCGCAATTATCGCCCCAAAACCTGGGGAGATTAATGGGCGCTGCAGGTTACTGTTGGGTGCTTGAAGACTTTCATAAAGTGGATGATAACGAAAAAATAAAGCTCTCCCAATTAATGAAAGTATTCATGGATATGTCAGATCAATATGAAGACTTGAAAATTATTGCATTAGGCGCTGTTAATTCTGCCAGAGATATTGTTAAAAGTGATGCTGAAATGCGACGAAGGTTGTCTGAAATTAACGTGCCGCTTATGCAAGATTCTGAGATAAGAGCAATTTTAGCTAAAGGCGAAGACTCTTTAAATATTATTTTTGGCGCGGATTTAAAAGAAAAAATAGCGCACTATTGTAATGGCTTACCTGCTATTGCTCATAAAATTGCTTATTTGATGTGTGATGGCGCAAATATTAAAAAGACCTTGAATAAATCTCAATGCTACGAGTTTACTGAATCTGATTTAGTGCTAGCTGTTGATGAATATATAGCCGATGAATCAGATACAATAAAGCGAGTATTTGACAATGCGCTGACCCATAATAAAGGCGAAAATGCCATTAGGTCACTGTTTTACGCCGGGCAAGAAGGCGGAAATATTGATGAGCTTTTTGGTTACTGTAAAGCGTTCCGTATTCGCATTCAAAAAAATCACCTAGAGGCCACTCTCAACGAGTTATCTTTACCTAAGTTTGGTGAGGTTATTAAGTTTGACGAAGATTCACATTTCTACAGTTTTTCAGATCCATTTTTTAGGTCATTTGCTTTGGCTTTTTTTGGCGAGAAAGATGAAGCGAATATTAATAAAAAGCTTACACCGCTGCAAAAACAGCAGATCTACCAAAAAGCAATTAACAAAATGAATCAGGTGATAAGTGCTTAATTTGTTAATGATAATTCAACCAAACACTGAACGTCGAACGTATAGCTCTGATGCTCTAGTTAATTCAAACTAATATTTTTTGCCTCATAATGAGGCGTTATATCACAGGAAGGTTTAATAACATGAATAAAGTTTTTAGTATTATTTTAGTGGCTCTGCTGTCTTTTTCAGCCAATGCCGATGAGAATTTATTTTCGGGAACATGGACACTTGTTTCAGGTGAATATATTAATTATGAAGGTAAGTTAGTCAGTTATGAGTCGCTTAATTTACGTTCAATTAAAGTTATTACTAACACTCACTTTAGTTTTGTCACTATGTCTGGGGATAAGTTTTGGAGCTCAGGTACAGGAACTTTTGAGGTTACCGATAGTGAATACATTGAATCACCTTTATATACCTCATTTAATTCACCAGAAGGTAAGAAGTATGTATTTAAATATAAAAAAGAGGGCGACAAATGGTTTAGCTCTCGATGGGAAAATGACAAACGCGTAGAGTACGAAGTGTGGCAGCGTATTAGCGATTAATGAAAATTTATTGGTGGGGAATGTACTGGCGATACCTAGCGTCAATTGCTGTGATGCTACTTTTGGTCGCACTTATTGATGCGCAACTAGATTTAGTTAGTTTAGTTGGAGTGGAATTTTTACCAATAGCTTTTTGGGGATTTATGGCCGTATTTTTTATATTTACGGGTATTTTTCAACGAAACGGCTTTCTGTATTTTTTCTGGGGTTATAAGTTAGCGCTAAACAATAAAGTTTGGTTGCAGTTCAATGCAATGTTAGTGTTTTTATTTGTTGCATTGGCTGTTGCTGGTTACATTATCAATGAAATAGCTAGTGCGAACAATTTGTTGTATTACAAACTATACGGTCAAATGACACTTTTAATCTTTTACCCATTATTTGTGGCAAGGTTTGTGACAAAAGGCTTAAAGCAATAAAGCGGTATATATTTATAGAGTGTTGATAAACAATCATGGATAAAATTGTGAATATTAAAATTGGCGGGTTAAGGGATGAACAGGTTATTTCTTTATTAGAAGAACACCATGAAGATATGTTATCTCATTCCCCACCAGAAAGTGTACACGCATTAGATATAAGCGCATTGGAACAGCCAAACGTAACATTTTGGAGCTTATGGATTGGTCAAGATTTAGTTGGAATAGCTGCTTTAAAAGAGCTTGATAAGTATCATGGTGAAATAAAGTCGATGCGTACTTCGACTCATTTTTTACGTAAAGGTATTGCTCGTAAAATGCTAGAGCACCTTATACTGCAAGCGAGCGCCCGATCATATAAAAAGCTAAGTTTAGAAACAGGCACGATGGATGCGTTTTTACCTGCGCAAAAGCTATATCAGCAGTGTGGTTTTCAAGTGTGTAAGCCTTTTGGCTCTTATCAAGAAGACCCATATAGTATGTTTATGTCAAAAAATATTAGCTAATGTGTATAGGTAATAAAAAGTACACTAGTGCAAAGCGACAGTTTTTTTTAATCGATTACGTAAATTAGTAATTTGGGGCTATTAATGAAGCGCTAAACATTTAGGAGTTCTTGTGAAAATAATATTACTATTTATGAGCATATTGCTTAGTGGTTGCGTTGGCATGCCTGATTCAGTAAAGCCTGTTGATAATTTTGAACTCGATAGATATTTAGGAGAGTGGTATGAGATTGCCCGTTTAGACCACTCGTTTGAAAGGGGATTAACTCAAGTTACTGCGAACTATAGTCTTAAAGACGATGGCGGTGTGCTTGTTGTTAACCGTGGATTTTCAACAACTGATAATGAATGGAAAGAAGCTGAAGGGAAAGCCTATTTTGTAAACTCTAATTCAGAAGGTTATCTAAAAGTATCGTTCTTTGGGCCCTTTTATGGTTCTTATGTTATTTTTGAATTAGAAAAAAGCAACTATCAATATGCATTTGTTTCTGGACCAAATACCGATTATCTTTGGCTTTTATCAAGAACAGCAACGGTAAAGCCAGAGGTAATCGAGAAGTTTGAAAAAATGTCAAAAGCGCGTGGTTTTAATATAAATGAGATTATTTATGTGCATCACGACTAACACCTACTAAATTGCTTAGAGAACAATACTCATTTAAAGATAAATCGCTAAAAGTTACCTTTAAAAGCAATTGATTGTTAGTTTTTTATTAAGCGCTTAGTGCTTTGGAAAAGCGGTTAGTCGGCTGAGCGAAATGCTCACAACCACCAATGCAAAAAATAAAATATGTAACCAAAGCTTAGGGCCAATTTCGGTGTTTAAGTCAGATAAAGCGAAGATATTTGTAAATTCACCCGTGGTAATCAGTTTTATAACCCACTCATTAGCAGGCGTTGCAATGAGCGTAGTTAACCAGCCTAAAATAATTATTTGTAAAAAGCTGACAGTAAGAGATTTATTAACGTTGTAGATAAGGAGTGAAATAAAAGTATAAAATATTGAAACAGTCCCATGTAGTAACCAAGCTAAAATAACAGCATATTCCTCACTATAATGTCCTACCTCTACATACACAGCAGCATGTCGCGATGTTAATGTCAGCATTCCAAAAAAGGGTTGAATCACAATAAAGGCAACACTTGCAATAAGCCCGATGACAAGTGTAGTGAGTAGTGTTTTTATGTTCATATTTACTTATTAATAGTTTATTTATAACTAATAGATAGGTTGAAATTGCTTTTTATTTCAAAATGAATATAGTTTATGAGCTACAAACTTAATAAGCATTCAAACGGACTTGAGATATTGTCTTAATACCTCACTCAGGTTAGTTAATATTTATCAGTCATTTAATCTAATGTTATTGATTTTAGGAATATATGAGTTTTTTTCAAAAATTTATTTTAGCTTTATGCTTTGCTATTGCCTTTTTTGTACCCGTTTGGTTTTTAGGCTTAGGCATAGTTGTCGGGATTTTATATGCCGTATTTAGCCTTTTTAGCGGTGACTACTTTCTGTTTTTTATTCCATTAGTGTCTGCTTTAGGTGCTGTGGGTTTTTGGGGAATTTGCCAATTACTTGCTAAAACCTTAGATAGCGCCATTAATATTGCTAGCCCTAAGCGGCTCAGAATATACCTATGTTTAGGAGTTGTTTCTTTATCGATAGCCGCCACTATTGCAGCGCTGAAATTAGGGGTTTATGGGTTGTTTTGCTTGTCCCCGTTTTTAGTCACTTTATTTTTAGTGAACTATCACCGCGCTTATTTAACGAGTAAATAAGCATTTTTCATTATTAATGAATTTCATAATAGCTATTATTGTTCAGCCAAGCATTAATACGCGCCATTAATAAGTTACTCTTAGCGTTTTCTGCAATGGCAAGCGCTTGCTTAGCTAAGACGTTTGCTTGTGTTGTTTGCCCTTGTGCTTGTTTAATGTCGGCTTGTGCTAATAAAACAGCTACCTGATTGGTTACCACGCCATTTTCGTTGGCGATTGCTATTGCTTGTGAAAAGTAATGCTTACTTTGCTCAATTCGGCCCTGTTCATTGGCGATAATAGCGAGCTCTATTAAAGGTCGGGTTTGACCATAATTACCTCGAAATTTTTGATAAAAGGCTAACGCGGTTTGCTGTAATTTAATCGCCTGAGGGTAATTCTTTTGTAAACGTTTTATTTTACCTAATTCTTCATGTGAATAAGCAATAAATAGTGAGTCTTGGTGGGTGTCAGCTAAATTTTGCGCTGATATTATATAGCGCTGAGCCTGTAATAAGGTTTCATTATTAAGGCTATTGTTGGCTTGATGCCAATTCATTAATGAGACCCCCAGTAATAAATAACTACGCATTTCTTCACGATAAGCCTTCTTTTCTTTTGCTTGCTGAATGTTTTCTTGCATTAAGGCTAAGCCACGTTCAAGGTTATTATTATTCATATAGCAGGCAGCTAAATAACGGCGAGCAGGTAAGAGTTCGTTGTTGGTTTGCAGGGCAGAAGAAAAAAAGCCAATCGCTTTGCTATATTCTCGTAACAGGTAAAGCTCAATACCTCGGGCAAATGCTTCATTACTAAAGTCGTGTTGTGCCGATGCCGTGGTATTTGGGGTGAAATCACTATAGCGTAAAGCTATTTTTTCAACTAACTGCTCAAAAGCTTTTTCAACCGTATCAGCAAACTCAATACCTCGTTCAACGCTATGCGGTAAATATAAGGTGTAATGCAATTGGAAGTCTTGCGGGTAACCCAGCAAGCGTGATTGTACAATTAAGTCTGCCGCTAATGTGTTTTGTAAGCTGGCAATTTGTTGAGCGTCTTTCGGCGAATGTAGGTTTTTTAACTGAGGTAAGGTACGTTGCACTTTATCGCTTTCTATTACGCTCAAATTACTTTGCTGTTCTAAGCGCTGGCTTAAGTATTCAGTGCCCTTTATAGGAACCCAATTATGTATGTCATCGGGCATATCATTTTTTACCGGTAAAAATGCTACCGTCATAATTTTTTGGCTACTTAATTGAGGGTCTAGCTGATTAGCCGCCTGCTGACTTTTATAGAGGAAAAAAGTTACCCCTACTGTAATTAAAATAATGATTAACTTAGTTATTTTGCTCGATATAAAAGGATTTTTCGTTAATGGGGTGCAGACAACTTCTGTTAAATCAGCTGTCCATTGGTAACCCTGGCGAGGATAGGTTTTAATGACTTGGCTACCTAAAATATCACGAATTTCTTTAATAGATTGAACCAATACCTGTTCTTGCACTATAACATCATGCCAAATCTCATCTAATAAGCACTGCTTAGTAACGACTTCTTGTTGATGGGTAATTAAATATTTAAGCACTAATAACGTCTTGGCTCTGACGTTGATCTTTTCACCGTCTTTGATGATAACACCAGCGGTTAAGTTTATTTCAATGTCAGCAAGGGTAAAACGCATAAAATATTGGTATATATGAGTAAAAGTGGCAAGCGTATGTTGGCTTAAATTAAAAAGGAGTGCAACAGCCCTAATGGAAAACTATTCTGACGAAATCTCTTGCTTTGAATAGTGGGGTCAATTAACGTAAATAGCTCTTATTCATTGTGCATTGTGCTAAGTGTAATGTTAAACGCTCTGGGTAATAACAAAGATTAGGATTTATCATGTTTGCAGACTCTCTGCATTCTCAAAAAAACACAAAGGAAGTTACATGTTAATTGTTGAAGAATTACTAACCAACCCTACGCTGTGGGTTACGCTGGTTATTTTATATACCTTAAAAAAAGGTATTCATTTTGTCCCTCAAAACCGTGGTTATGTTATTTACACTTTGGGTAAATACAGCAAAACGCTATCAGCGGGTTTGAATTTTATTATTCCGTTCATACAATCGGTTGCTGCAAACCGTAACCTTAAAGAGCAATCGTTAGAGATTATTTCTCAAGCGGCAATCACTAAAGACAACATTACTTTGGAAATAGATGGTATTTTATTTTTAAAGGTAACAGATGCCGCAGCGGCAACCAATAATATTACTGACTATAAACTGTCAGTAACGCAATTAGCTATGACTACCATGCGTAACGCGATTGGTTCAATGGAGCTTGATGAGTGTTTTCAAAATCGTGACATGATTAATGCACAAATTTTAACGTCAATGACCGATGCCACTGCGCCTTGGGGTGTTATGGTGACGCGTTATGAAATTAAAGACATTATGCCGCCACAAAGTATCCGTGAAGATATGGAAAAACAAATGACGGCAGAGCGTGAAAAACGCTCGGTTATTTTAACCGCTGAAGGTGTTAAAACGGCAGCCATTACTGAAGCTGAAGGTCATAAACAAGCGCGTGTTTTAGATGCAGAAGCCGCTAAGGCTGAGCAAGTACTTGCAGCACAAGCTTCACAAGAAGCCCAAATTTTAGAAGCAACAGGTAAAGCAGAAGCAATACGTTTAGTTGCCGAAGCAGATGCTAATGCCCTCGAAGTTGTTGGGCAAGCGGCCAATACCGATCAAGGTCGTTCTGCAGTAACACTAACTTTGGCACAAGATGCGATTAAAGCTCATCAAGCAATTGCGAAAGACAGTACTGTAGTTTTAACCGATGGTAAAACGGGTGACAATATTGCTAACACCGTAGCGCAGGCTATTGCGGTATCGAGCACGTTGAAGTTACCAACACAGCTTTAATTATTAATATTAAGATGAATAGTATTTAACCTGAGCTCGGCTTAACAAATATTTCTCTAGCAGCTATTTTTCCTGATTTCTTCGTTAAATTTATTTGCAATAGGCCAGCTATTGACGCGAAATTTACCTTGCTTATCATATGAAAAGAAGAAAAACTATCAAGCTAGAGATTCTGAAGAATAATTTTTGCTTATATTTCAATTTGTTAAATACTTCTTAAATCGAGTTCAGGTTATTTAAGTAAACCAGTTAAAGCTAAGGTCAAACAGTTTAGGAGCTTTTCATGCAACATTTTTTAGAGAACCACCATCATTTATGGTACGTCATCGCTGGAGTTAGTTTTCTGGTTGAACTCAGTATTATGGGGTTAAGCGGGCCATTACTCTTTTTTGCTATTGCCAGCTTAACAACGGGAATATTAGTGAATGTTGGTTTTATTAGTGGTTGGCCAAGTGAAATATTAAGTGTCGGTATTTTATCTGCGCTTATTGCTGTTTTACTTTGGAAGCCATTGAAGAGGCTACAAAATACTAAGCAGAAAACCGATAATTCAAGTGATATGATTGGCTTGAAAGTACCGGCAAGTGCTGATATTACCTTAACCACTGGTAGTATTCGGTACTCAGGTATTAATTGGCAAGCACGTTTGGCTGATAATTGTGAAGTTGAAAGTATTGGCGAAAATAGCCAATGTGAAATAGTAGCCATTACCGGTAATACGATGTTGGTAAAGCCTGTTTAATGAGGTTTATTTTTCAATAATATTTAAGCGACATACAGCAATAGGCTTTATGTCGCTTTATTTTTACTTTAGTTGTTCAAGTCGTTGATATTTTTGTTTGTGGATAATGATATTTCGAATAAGTCGGGTATGATATTTTTCGTTATTGTTTTTTTCGAAGTTGGTATTGCTGCCTTCAAAATAGCTAATATCGTCGCGATAAAGGTAAAGCACCTCGTCAATAAAGTAAGCCTTATCTCCAGACATCTCTAGCATAGGAAACGAGAACGCTTTATCATCAACACGTCTTATATACTTTCCTGTGCTGTCTACAAGGTTCTCTAAAGTGACCTTTCTCCATTGCAGCCAGCAACCTAATTTTAACTTCCACAATACACGATTTAATGCGGCTTCTAGCTCTGTTTTAGATATATTGAAAATATCCATGTTTAGCTGTAACCAAAGCTTGTATTTAAAAGTTTTCAAATGGGAAGCAAACCATTTGTTTTTTCGAAATGAATTGTTTTTAATAACGCTATTACTATATGGGCGACAATGCTTCCCTATTGTACCGTTCGAGCGTTGAAAACAGCCGTAAGTCATCCAACAATTTTGCTGTTGATAGGTGTCTGCTACTTTTTGTAACACATTTTCATCAAAGAGCCGATCATCACCATCAACTAGGACAATCACATCTTCAGGCCGTGCATTACATAATGCGATACCTTCAACAACATTTCTGGTTTTATATTTTTTTTCATCGTTAATGATTAGCTTGAAGCGGTTATCGGCTGCGATCGCTTCTTGGACAATTTCAATGGTTTTATCCGTCGAGATGTCATCAATTAATATCACCTGAAAATTACTGAACGTTTGGTTTTTAATAAACGCTATGTTTTCTGCAATCCATTCTTCCACGTTATACATGGCGACTACTAAATGGAACTTAATGTCAGACATTAATCAACTCCCTGTTTTATTTTGTTATCTTGTTGTTGTATATGACTTTACCATATGCCAATTGTTTAAAAAATTCTGTTGTCATTTTGTAAAAAGTTGCCTTCTTCAATTTAACGATAAATTTTATCAGCCCAGCGCGCTAAGCCAGAGGTGACGCTGCCAAAGTGATCGCCAATCACAACCGGGATAGTTGGCATTTGCTGTTGTAAAAATTCATTAATGACTGGCGACTTAGCGGTACCACCGGTGACAAAAATCACATCAGGCTGGCACTGTGCTTTGTTAACCGTCTCGCGCATTAATTCACTAATACTATTTAAGGTGTGACTATTTGCTTGTTTGAGTAACGCGCGATCAACCTCAACGTTAAGGTCAGCGCTAATATCACTTAAGTCAATTTGTTGGCTAAGCGTCTCTGATAACCCAATTTTGGCTTGCTCTGCATTATTGACTAGCTGATAACTTAGCTTTTGATCGTGCACTGTTAATAAGCGGCTAACCATCTCACTGTGCTGAGCATCGCGGCTAAGTTGCACTAAGTCGCGGCGGTTTTTCGCACTGTAAAACTCGGTTTGTTCGTTAATGTTGTTAATGGCAATGGCTTGTCTAAAGGGGATGTTTGGTAGCGGCTTACCCGTTTTGAAGTTATCGTTCATCCCTAAACTTGGCATAATACCACGTAAGGCCAGTTGAATATCAAAATCGTTACCGGCAACACGAACACCGCTGTGTGATAGTAAATGCTCAACACGTGAATCACACCGACTTAATTCAGGTCCCATTAATAACATCGAGCAATCACTGGTACCGCCGCCAATATCAACCACTAATACCTTAGTTTCTTTGGTCAAACTGGCTTCAAACTCAAAACCAGCAGCGACGGGCTCAAATTGAAATTCAACGTCAGTAAAGCCAACGCGCTTAGCGGCATTGGTTAGTACCTCAATAGCTTGACGGTTACTTTCTTCCCCGTGTAAGCCTTGGAAATTGATCGGGCGGCCAATTACGGTTTTGGTTATTGCTCGCTGCAACTTATTTTCGGTTAAGGTTTTTACGTTACTCATCATGGCGGCAACAATATCTTCGAAGAGGTTTATTTGGGCTGGTACTAAGCCACGGGCCCCTAAAAAGGACTTCGGTGATTTAATATAATAACCTTCTTCAGGGTCTTCTAAATATTTATCGAGCGCCGCTTTACCGAACAGTAAATTACTATCAATACCGTCAAAAGCAAGCTCACGTAATACGGCTTGGCCTTTTTGTAACTGTGGCGCACGAGCTTGCTTGTAGCTAAGCTGTTGCTCAGTAGATAGTTGTTGATAAAGCCAATTAACAATCATGTCGCGACCAGGCGCATAGAGGTTAGATGCGATATAACGGTTATTCGCCGCTAACTCAATAATATGTGGTTTGCCATTGACCATTTGGGCGACGCTACAATTTGAAGTGCCGTAATCAAAACCTATCATTATTGCTCCTTAACGAGTTATATTGATTAGTGTGTTAGCGTTGCAATACCTGCCAAATAAATATTGCGAAGTAACGCGTTAAAAAAGCCGCGTAGCATACGGGGTAATACTAGCCCCTGCAAGTTGTAATTAGTTTAAGCTTAATGAGGGTAGAGATTTATTGTAGATAGTTATCGCTCACGTTAAAATCACGGTTTGCTTATTAATGAGTTGTAAAATGAAACTTAACAAAACCAGTCAAAAAATAGATAACAATGTCTGTAAGGCGTTAACAATTGCTTGTGAAAGTGCTTTACATGAAATTGAAGGCTTTGAATGGCTCACTCATAGAGCTAGTTATACTAACTTTCCTGCAAGTTTAGTGGTGACTTGTGTATTTACGACCGATGAAAAAATAACAGCTATGCTGGCAAATAAACAAGATGCTTTTTTACGCGATAATATTCAAAAACAGTTATTGAAAGTAGGTGTGGTTGTGAAAAATATTAACCATGCTGTGCGCTTTGATAGTGAGGAAGCTTGTTTACGCCAACATCAAGGGCAATGGCCTGAGCGGTTGGCGTTAAACATTAGTAAGCAAAAACCGAATCAAAAAGGTCGTGCTCTTCATTAAGTTACTTAACTATGGCGATACTTAAGTTAAGTAATTCAGTTCAGGTGAGCTTTATTCTCTAATTTGCCCGTCACCAAAGACAATAAATTTTTCGGTTGTTAATGCTTCAAGCCCCATAGGTCCATATGCATGTAACTTACTGGTTGAAATACCAATTTCAGAGCCTAAACCAAGTTGGTTACCATCGGAAAAGCGTGATGAGGCATTAACCATGACCACTGATGAGTTTATCTGTTTAACAAAAGCTTGGCAGCGAGAAATATCTTGGCTGACAATGACTTCGGTATGATCAGAGGTAAACTCATTAATATGTGCAATAGCATTATCAAAACTACTCACTACTTTCACGGCAATTTCTTGTGCTAAGTATTCAGCATGGTAATCGTCTTGTGTGGCGAGTTCCGCATTAGGGAAATAACCAATACTGTGCTTACAAGCATGTACACTTACCTTAGCTGCATCGGCTAATGCTTTGGCAGCGAGTGGTAAAAATTGCGCACTAATATCACCGTGCACTAAAACCGTTTCAAAAGCATTACATGCACTTGGTTTTTGGGTTTTACCATTGACTAAGATGTTGATTGCTTTGTCTAAATCCGCATGTTTATCAATGTATAAATGACAAACACCTTTGTAATGCTGAATGACAGGAATTTGACTATTTTCAGTAACATAGCGAATAAGCCCTTCGCCACCACGTGGGATTACTAAATCAATGGTTTCTTTTTGTTTTAAAAGCTGCTCAATAACAGTACGGCTAGTATCAGGAATAACACTGACAATGTTTTTGTCGATACCTAATTCAGCAATGGTTTGATGTAAACATTGGGCAATGGCTAAATTAGAGTGAATGGCCTCTGAGCCACCACGTAAAATCACCGCATTACCTGATTTTATACATAAAGCGGCGGCTTCGGCGGTAACATTAGGGCGTGCTTCATAAATCATTGCAATTACCCCAAGCGGAATGCGCATTTTGCCCACTTGTAAGCCATTAGGGCGTAGTGCTAAGTTGCTGACATCGCCTACGGGATCTTTCAAACCATTAATTTCACGAATAGCGGCGCTAATATCTTTCACTGCTTGTGGGGTGAGTAATAGCCGATCAAGCATTGCTTGAGTTAAGCCTTTTTCTGCACCAGCAGTAATATCTTTGGCATTTTCTGCAATAATAAAGTCGCTGTTTGCTTCAATAGCATCTGCAATAGCATTGAGTAAGGCGTTTTTTTGTTGTGCCGATAATTGTGCGGCAACTCGACTCGCTGTTTTTGCATGGCTTGCCATGCTTGCGATGTTAAATTCTGTCATAGTTATACTCATTTTAATTGATTAAGGTCGGCTCTGTTAGTGTTACGCTAATTGTGCGCTACAGAGGGAGGTTATAAGATAACCATGTCATTACGGTGAACGATGACATCTCCTTCATCGTGACCTAAAATATCCGATATATCATCACTTTGCTTACCAATAATACGCTTTAAGTCGTGATGGTTATACGCACAAATTCCTTTTGCGATCACTTTATTGGTTTGATCATCAATTAACTCAATAGCATCACCCGCTTCAAAAGCATAATGAACGGATTTAATCCCTGATGGTAAAAGAGAAGCGCCTTTATTGATTAAGGCATTAACGGCACCTTTGTCTAAATTAATTTGCCCTTGGCTCTTTAAGGTGTGTTTGAGCCAATGTTTTTTAGCGGTAATGATGTTGGTGTGAGCAGTAAAGCGTGTACCAGGGTTTTTATTTTCCAGTACTGAGGCAAAAACCTCACTTTTGGTACCATTAATAATATAGGTATGAATGCCATGTTCAATTGCTTTTTCGGCCGCTTCAATTTTGGTTTTCATACCACCTGTGGCAATTGGGTTACGACTTGTACCCGCCATAGAGTATATGTCATCGGTAATTTTATCGATAACAGGGATCAATTCAGCATCTGGATGCGCATTAGGGTCTTTATTAAAGAGGCCATCAATGTCACTTAAAATAAATAAGCAATCTGCTTCACAAGCTTGCGCGACTAATGCCGCCAAATTGTCATTATCACCAATGGCGAGCATGTTAGTGATAACGGTATCGTTCTCATTAACAATAGGTAATATATTATTGTCGAGGTGAATTTGAATAGTACGTTGAATACTGATGAAGCGCTCACGATCGGCTAAATCGTCTTGAGTGATGAGTATTTGGCTACATGGCTTATCAAAAAAACGTTGCCAGTTTGCCATCATTTGCATTTGACCAACACTGGCCATGGCTTTTTTTGTGGATACAGATAACTCTGGACTACCGTGTTGAATTAAGTTTCTACCAGCAGCGACACCACCGGATGAGACTAAGATTATTTCTTTACCTTGCTGTTGACACTTAGTAATAAATTGAGCAATTGCTAGGGTATATTTGCCACTACAACCATCTTTACTTGGGGCGACTAGCGCACTGCCTACTTTAATTACAGCTCGATTAAAGTTCATTTTTCCTCCTGTTATAACACCAACGATTAGTATGCTGGACTGAGAATATAAATTCAACTGTCGAAGATATTTATGCACTAATGGCGAGGGAAATGCACATACTTTATTCTGCTCGGTAATAACTTAATCAGCTAAGGAAGAAGCTACCCAGTTCTTTCAATTTACATATTGCCATTTAACTAACCTGAATTCGGCCTAGTAGGTATTTAATCGTTTGAAATATAAGTAAAAATTATTTTGTGAAACGCTATTCTTAATTCAAGGGAAATTTCACGTCAATAGCTGAACTATTGCAAGTAAATTTAACGAAGAGGTTAGGAACAGTAGCTGCTAGAGAAATATTTGTTAAGCCGAGATCAGGTTAACTATTTTTATTGACGTGTAGAAGTCATTAGTTGTACCAGTAGATAATTTAAAAACGGCCTTTAAATGTTGATAAATTGTGTTGTTTTTCATAAGACATTATTAGAGGAGAAATAATTTTCTAGTGAGCATAACCATTGATTAAGCTGATTAAATTAATCAGTAGGTAGAATAAAGCGTATAAATTTTTTCTCATTCGTGGTTAAATAAGCGTATCTTGTAAACAGTTAAACTAGTCTTAATTAAAACGAATATGCTTAATTTTCTCCCAGGCAAACTTATCGGTTTGTTCTCTTTTCTTTTTTATGTTGTGAATACCATTTTTTGGTTATTACCTATTTTATTGTTTTCATTATTGAAGGCACTTTTTCCATTTAATATTACGCAAAAAGTATTTAGTTACTTACTCGATTTAATGGCCAGTAACTGGGTTGCGGTTAATAGTATTAATCAGAAACTATTCACCAAGACCAATATAGTGATTACTGGCCTGAATGGCCTCAATAAAAAAGATTGGTATTTGGTTTTAGCTAACCACCAAAGCTGGGTTGATATACTTGTATTGCAGCGCGCATTGCATGGAGAAATTCCTTTTTTAAAGTTTTTTCTGAAAAAAGAACTTATTTATGTACCATTACTAGGGCTAGCTTGGTGGGCATTAGACTTTCCTTTTATGAAGCGCCATACACAAGCATTTTTACGTAAAAATCCACACCTACGTGGGCAAGACTTAGAAACAACTCGCAAAGCCTGCGCTAAATTTAAATATAAACCTGTTAGTGTTATGAGCTTTATCGAAGGGACGCGCTTTACCCCCGAAAAACATCAACAACAAAACTCACCTTTTCAACACTTATTAAAGCCAAAGGCGGGTGGTATTTCTTTTGTACTAGATGCAATGGGCGAGCACCTAACAACAATTGTTGATGTAAGTATTTATTATCCTGATGGCATTCCAAGTTTTGCTGACCTGCTGTGCGGACGAGTGAAAGATGTTCATGTCAATATTCGCACATTAAATATTAAAGAAGAATTTGGTGATAACTTTTTTGATGGCCGCGCTAATAAAGCTGAATTTCAAAAATGGTTAACACAGTTTTGGCACGATAAAGATGCAAAGTTAACTGAAATGATGTCAGCACAACAGTTAAATAAATAACTTAACATAGCAGGTTACAAGGGTTTAAAGTCTTATGAATGAGTTGATTAAAGCCTGGTTAACAGAGCAGGGTGTACAACAAGTCTATTTAGATAGTGCTGCTATTGCGATTGGCGTAGCGGTTATTCTAGTGATTAGTAGTATTAGCTTCTATGTTGCTAAATATCATATTCTTAAAGTAATACAGCGCGTTATTGTTCACAGTAAAAACAAGTGGGACGACGCGCTAATTGAGCATAATGTATTAAACCGCGTCACGCTGTTAATTCCATTTATATTAATGCTTTTTCTAGCACCTATCATTTTACCTGATGACAGCCTGTCTCAGCCGGTTATGATACTGGTTGCTAAAGTTATTCTTACCTTTCAAATTGCTCGTTCTATTAGTGCATTGCTTAATGCAGGTCGTAGTGGTTATCAAGAAACCGCTAAACAACGTTACTTACCTTTAAATGCCATTATTCAAATGATTAAGTTGGCATTATATATAGTGGCGAGCATTATTATTGTTGCCTTAATTATTGACCGATCGCCAGTGTATTTACTGAGTGGCTTAGGTGCCTTAACTGCGGTTTTATTATTGGTTTTTCAAGACACTATCAAAGGCTTGGTGGCGAGTATTCAAATATCTGCCAATAGAATGGTGGTCACTGGTGATTGGGTTGAATTACCTAAATATGGTGCCGATGGCGATGTTATTGAAATTGGTTTAAGTACGGTTAAAATTGAAAATTTTGATAAAACGATCACAACGGTACCTACTTACGCATTAATTAGTGATTCGTTTAGAAATTGGCGTAATATGTACCATACTGGTGCTAGAAGAATTAAACGCAGTATTATTATTGATTTAGGTAGTATTGATTTTTTTAGTGCCGATAAAATTCAGCAATTAAGTAACGCCTCTTTATTAAATAATTATCTCAATGATAAAAAGCAACAATTAGCCTCGCAAAGTAAACAAGATAACGACGACGAATCATTAGTAAAAATAAACCATAGGCAGTTGACCAATATTGGTACTTTTCGCGCCTATATCACCGAATATTTACAGCGAAACCAACAAGTACGCTCAAACCTTACCTGTATGGTTAGGCAATTACCTGCGACCGAAAACGGTTTACCTTTAGAAATATACTGTTTTGCAGATACCACTGATTGGTTAACGTATGAGGCGATACAAGCGGATATATTTGACCACCTCTTTGCTGTTGCTTCGCAATTCGAGCTTCGCGTTTTTCAGCACCCTAGCGGACATGATTGGCAGCGGAAGTCTTAATGTAAAGCCCTCAGAGCACTGTTGCTCGGAACGACTAAAGGTATTGTAATGAAATCAATAACAGAGCAATTGGCACGTTACAAAAGTGTACATCTGAATTCGAAAAATATTAGCAGTCATTTTGTCGGGGTACCTTTAATTGTTTTTGCGGTTACCCTGCTACTCAATACGATTACTTTCGAGCTTGAGTTTAGCAATTTGTTTGACAGTGCGTTACGGCTAAAATTTACCTTAGCTATGGTTATTTTTACTTTTGTAGCTTTGTACTATTCACTGCTACATCGTTTACTCGCACTAGGTATGGTGGGATATATTTTATTGAACCTATATTTGGCGCACTTATGTAGTGATGTCAGTGGCATTTTGTCTCTAGCTATTGGCTTATTTGTTGTTGGCTGGATTATTCAGTTTATTGGTCATTATTATGAAAAAGCCAAGCCAGCCTTTGTTGATGATTTGAGTCAGTTTTTAATTGGTCCACTATTTCTTATGGCTGAAGTGTATTTTATGCTTGGTTTGGCGCCTAAATTGAACGCTAAGGTTAGTGTATTAGCGCGGGAAAAACGCAAAGCACTTGATGCTAAAAATGCGGTTAGTTAAAACTTATATGAGTGTTTAAGTGTTAACTAACCCTTAATTCAGAGCAAGTATAATTAACCTGAATTCAGGTTAATTAGCTCAGTGCTACCTCGCTTTATATACCCACTTTAGCGTTGTCTAATAACTCCTTCTTGCATGGTTGATGCAACCAACTCACCTTGTCGGTTATAAATTTGACCACGTACCAAGCCGCGACCATTACTGGCAGACGGGCTGTCCATACAATATAGCAACCAATCATCAAATTTAAATGGGCGATGAAACCACATAGCATGATCTATTGTTGCTATTTGAAAGTTAGGCAACCAATGACTAGCGCCGTGCGGCAATAGTGCAGTTGGCAAAAAGTGAAAGTCTGATGTGTACGCCAACATATAAGTATGCGTGCGTAAATCTTCAGGTAAGGTGCCATTAGCTTTTATCCACATTTGACTAACAGAATCAGTTTTAGTTGGGTTTATCCAGTTGTATTGCTGTACAGGGCGAATATCAATAGGCTTTTCGGCTAAAAACTTCTCGCGTAGAGGCTCGGGTAAATAATGCTGGTGAGCAACAATAAAGTCATTAAATGAAGGAAGCGTTTCAGGAGCTGGAACATCAGGCATAGTATCTTGGTGATTAAACCCAGGCTCCTCATGCTGAAATGATGCTGTCATATAAAAAATTGCATTGCCATTTTGTACCGCTTGTACGCGGCGAGTACTAAAACTACTACCGTCACGAATTTTTTCGACTTCATAAACCACAGGTTGATTAGCATCACCAGGCCTTAAAAAATATGAATGTAGAGAATGAATAAAGCGATTTTCGGCGACGGTTTCTTGTGCTGCCGACAAAGCTTGCCCCATAACTTGACCGCCAAACAATGCTTTAAAACCTAAATCTTGGCTTTGTCCTCGATAAATGCCTTGTTCAATTTTTTCTAATGATAATAATGCTAGTAACTCGTTTAATGTATCGCTCATATTTTTACCTTTATATAATGCTAGGTGTACTTTTTAGCGCTTATTTTTCTGCTTTCATCATAAAGGAGTTATTTTATCATGAGTAGTGAATTTTTATTGATGTTCTGTTAGCGATAGGTTAAATTTCAAGCACTGTAAATAATAGTTATTAAGCTTAAATAAAAGTTGTATTGAGGTTGATTATGCACGCAGTTGCAGTACGAGATGATTTATTAGAAAGGCGACAAACAGCAGCTAATGAAGCTGTTGATATATGGGACAATTTAACCCTAGCACAAAAATTTTCAGCGAGCAGTTTAACGCAATTTGGTTATGAGTTAGCGTTTATTCGTGCCGATAGCTTAGGGTGCTTAGCTATTTTACTGTGTAATGATAACATTGCGACAATTTCAAAAACGGGTGAAATTGATACTTCGCCAGCCATTTCTCTGAGAAACTAATACCGTTAATTATTTAACAGTGATAGTAAGAGATAAAAAAAGCGTCATTTGACGCTTTTTTTATCTCTTTTTTGCGGCTTTTAGTGAGTGAATAACGTAAAATAGTCGCCATTATTGCTAAAGTTGAGTGTAAAACCATGTCACGCACGAAAAAATCAAGAAAACCAGGTGGCGCGCCAACAGCTAAACCTAAGTTAAGTAAACAAGAGTTAGCTAAAGTAGAAAAGCGCGTTCGTAAAACAACAGGAAAGCAGGCGGGAAACCGTCAAAAAGAAGCAAAAATTGAAAAAGACAATGCGAATCAGTTAGCGGCTAAAAAAGACCCGCGCTTAGGAAATAAAACTCCTATCGCCCTAGGAAAAATCACTGAAAAAGCAGAAAAAACGCAGCAAAAATCACATAAACCAAAAATAGCACAAGCTATTGCGGGTGTTCGTTTTGCTGAGCCAACTAAGCCTGTTTTTTCGCCAGAGCAAGAGCTTGAAGCGATTGAGCAAGATGAAGCCTTATTGGCAATTCTTGCTAAGTATGATGAAGATATTGCGCTGACTGAGCAAGAAGTTGAGTATTACAATGAAATGATGGAACGTCATCAGGTGCTAACTGCTGAGTTGGGTATTGATGACAGTGATGATGACGAAGATGAACACGTTGACAACGACAGTGAAGACGATTTATGGGATAAGCTAGACGGTCACGACTTTTCTGATTTCGAGAAAAATTAATTACTATGTTAGATTTTTGGCAATATGCATTAATTGCTGCGGTTGTTGTTATTGCAGGCTTAGCATTTTATGCAGGCAAGTTATTGAAACAACTTTCAGTACAAACGGCGCAGCAGCAACAGGCTAAAGTAGCGCGTCAACAAGCGCTCAACAAGCATGATAAAAAAGTGCTTGATAGTGTGTTACTAATCACTCGAGCAATGAAAGAAGAACAGTGTGAGTTTGATGAAGGCTGCTGGCGAATATCGGTATTATTAGGCTCGTTAAAAACACACACTGAACTTGAACAAAAGTTTCCAGCCATTTTTGGTTTGTATGAAAAAATTAAAACCTTGTCAATTTTAGAAGAGCGTAAAAAACTCCCTAAAAAAGAGCGCATGCAACAAGATTACCAACGTATGAAGGCCGAGTCTGAATTACACGATAATATTGTTATTGAGCTTGAGTTACTTTATCAGTTTACTAGTGAGCAAATTGAGTATTTATCACCGAGTGCTTGATCAATATCAATATTAGCTTTTACTGATGCCTTATAATTACCGTGATACTTTATTCACGGTAATTATAAATGAAAGTCAGCCAATTTTTTGATAACACTTTACTTAATAAATACAACACCAGCGGGCCTCGATATACTTCATACCCAACGGCGTTAGAGTTTCATGAAAGTTTTAGTCAAAGCGACTTTATTCAAGCGATAGAAAATTCTCACAATCGCGACTTGTCTTTATACGTGCATATCCCTTTTTGCCACACCCTTTGTTATTACTGTGGTTGCAATAAAGTAGTGACTCGCCATCGCGATAAGGCTGATACATATCTTGAGTTTTTAGCCGAAGAAATTGCTTCACAAGCTCCTTTATTTCATGAATATACCGTAAAACAATTACATTGGGGTGGCGGTACACCGAGTTTTTTAACGCATCAACAAATCACAACATTAGTGACTTTATTAAAAGAAAAGTTTAACTTTACTGATGATTTAGAGATGAGTATTGAAATTGATCCACGTGAAATAGAGATGGATTTAGCTGAGCATTTATTTTCACTTGGCTTTAACCGTTTAAGTTTAGGGGTTCAAGATCTCGACTTAAAGGTACAAGAAGCGATTAATCGCGTGCAATCTACCGAGTTTATCGGTGATTTTATTGCGCATGCCAAAGCAGTAGGTTTTAAGTCCATTAATATTGACTTAATTTATGGTTTACCTCATCAAACACTCACTAACTTTCATAAAACCTTAGTTAAAGCTCATGAGTGGGATGTTGATCGCATTTCGTTATTTAGTTATGCACACTTACCGAGTCGCTTTGCTGCGCAACGTAAATTACGTGATGAGTGGTTGCCTAACACCCAAGAAAAATTTGCCTTAATGAAGCTTGCCATTGAAACTTTATGTGAGCTGGGTTATGACTTTATCGGCATGGACCATTTTGCTAAACCAAAGGATGAGTTATCGATTGCACAACGTAATGGCGAGTTACATCGAAATTTTCAAGGGTACACCACTAGAGGCAGTTGTGACTTACTTGGTTTAGGGGTGTCATCTATTAGTGCAATCGGCGACAGTTTTAGTCAAAACATCAAAGAACTAAAAGCTTATTATCAAGCTATTACCGATAAAAAACACGCACAAGAAAAAGGGCTTAGTTTATCCCAAGATGACATTATTCGTGGTGATGTTATTCGTGAGTTAATGTGCAATTTATTTTTAGATAAGCGTGTTATTAGTGATAGGTATGCGATTAATTTTAACGAATATTTTAAAGATGATTTACCTTTACTTGATACCTTTATTGCCGACAACTTAGTTGAAAATACACAAGATACTATTCAAGTTTCACCGAAAGCTCGTTTGTTGATTCGCATTATTTGTATGAGTTTTGACGCTTATATGAATAAGCATATTAACCAGCAGCGTTTTTCAAGAGTAATTTAAGCCTAACAATAAGTGGCTGTGTTAGGTCGTACTAATATCAACTAATGGTTAGGTAACAAAGTATTTAGCTACAACAATAAATAACAATATTGTTACCTAACAACGTGACAGAAACTATTTATATAACCCCATATTTCGATCAGTTATTGCTTCGCGCCAGCCGCCAAGCCATTCTGATTTTGCTTCTAAGTTTTGGTAAGGACATTGCTCTTTAGCTTTGCCCCCTAAGCCTGCTTGATAACCGTTAGAATGTGCTCTACCTAATTTATCCCTTTTTTGTCTTTTCATTTGTTTACCTCACAAAAATACATAGTAAATATTTGATAAATAAAGTAATTAGTGTCAATTTTTATGCTGCTATTATTGACAATAATTACTACAACATACTACTTAGTGGTCAATTTATGTCGCCAAACCTAAAGGTTGCATTGCTTTAGGGTTAACCCTTTCGGAAGGGGATTGTTAAACCTTGATGACGCGCAGATGACAATTAATTTAAAAATATTTAGCCTGCATATGCAAGTAAAAAATTGTACAAATTAGCAGCGATTTGTAACTAATTAGTGTGATTAAAATATCGTGGCTAAGACTAAAAATTGATTACCTTGGAAAACAGTTTCTTAGCCAAAACAGATATAACCCAGAGTATTAATATTTAGGATTTTTATAATTATTTACTCTAGTAAGAAAGATGTTTAATCAGTATGTAAAAGTGGCTTTAACATTTCTTCAAGCCCATTGAGTTTTATTTCATACATTAAAGCAAGTTGCTCGCCTAACTTACCTTCTGGAAAGCCTTTACTGTGAAACCAAACCAAGTAAGGCTCAGGTAATTGTAATAATTTTCTGCCAGCATACTTCCCAAAAGGCATGGTTTGATTGATCGCTGTAATGAGTGATTGTTGATCAGGTAACAAATTTTTTCCTTAATATTTCAATATAAAGCTTGTCATATTTGTGACATAAAAAGCACACAAAAGCTTCATTTACTGAGCCTATACTGCGCCTATTAATCTGAAGCTAATTTAACAATAAGTTGCATAAATTGGTTCAGCCTATCGTTAATAGCTTACTTGTGAAGAATAACGTAATTACATTTAGGGATAACTATGTCAATTATCAGAAAACGAAGTGCCGCACACAAAGCTTATTTGCCGAGCAATGCACGAGACAACCAATATATACTGACCGAGTTTGCGCTTACCGATGAATTTTTACAGCAAATAACCCCTTACTATCTTGAGGCTAAGTCTCAGCCGTATTATGACTTTTATCAAAAATTATCGACACTATTTTTTGAGTTAACTGATGCGGTTGAATTAGAAAATTGTCACTTTATTGCTAATGATAAATTAGCGAGAGTACGTTTTAGTCAAGAAATGCATCAGTGGCAGACTAATCAGCAAATACTGTTTTATTATGATCCTGAGCAGCATCAACTGAAAAAATCTTTTTTTGATGGCAGTCAAAAGGCTAAAAAAATCTGCTTGTTATTCTTAGCAACCGGTAATGATATTCGCTTTAATGCGGCACAGTTTCACCAGCGGGTTAGTGCTGTGGTAGCTCAGTTTGCCGAACAAATTAATTTAGATATTGAAGATGTACGCTTACGAGATCACCAGCACTTAACGTATGATTTATTTGCCAAAAATAAAGGCTGCTTAAATACTCAAGCACATAAGTTACGTCAAATTAATAAACGTTATGCAAGTCAGCAAGTGACTATACCGACTTACCATAGTGCGATGAATTATGCAGTTGTGAATTTAAATATTAGTAATCACTTATTAAACTTAGTGGAAATCGACCCGCATTCACAAGACCCATATAACCCGTTATACACTTACTTAACAGACGTGTTTACCATGGCAGCTAAACGTTATAATTTAAATAATGGCGCGTTGGTAGCTAATGGTTTGGTACCTATTGTTAGATATAGTATTCATGAAATTGTTTCTCGAGTAGGTGAATTGCAAATGCTGGGTTACAACCCCGAGCAAAGCCCTTGCGGAATTATTAGTAAGTGGGATGCTAGCGAGCTCACCGATAGCGTGCAGCTTATTTTTGTTGCAACGCCGGAAAATAGTACCGAGCACGGTTTTGGCCGATTTTTGAATCAAATTGAGCAAGCAATGCAGTTAATGGCGAGCGAATTAGAAATATCACCAAGCAAAGACGAGTTAGTGATCCGCTTTCACCAACATGTTGCCTATAATTTTAATAAATAACCCGAGTTCAGGCTATAGAGTTTTATAAGAGTTATTGGTGGTTTTAATCTTATTTTAATGTTGCGGCCGCTTTTGCAGTTTGCGTTGTAGAGTGCGCCTATGCATCGATAATTGTCGAGCAGTGGCAGAAATATTGCCTTGATTCGCTTTTAGCACTTGTTGAATATGTTGCCATTCTACTTGCTCTGCTGATAATGTTGGCTCATTATCAGGGGTTAAGTGAATTGCTGTTGGTTTGGTATTACTCAATACTGCTAGTAGTGTTTGGCTGTCGACCGGCTTAGATAAATAATCGTCAGCGCCTAATTTTATTGCATCAACGGCGGTAGCAATACTAGCAAAGCCCGTTAATAGAATAATGCGGCTTTGTGGTCTTAGCTGGCGTAATGGTTTAATTATGCTTAGAGTGGTTTCCTGAGCTAATTTCATGTCGAGTAAAATATAGTCAGGTAAGTGTTTACGACACGCTAATAAAGCATCGCTATTATTGTCGGTGTGAACGCAATCGTAACCGTTTTTATTGAGTCGCCGTATTAAGGTGTTAGCGAAAGCGTTATCGTCTTCAACGAGTAATAATTTCATTATTGTGTTACTTAACTTAGGGTGGCTGCATCATAGTCGTATGACTATTACTTTGCAGTGGGTTGTTGTGTTGTCTGGCAAGGTAAACTTAATGTAACTAACGCTCCACCCTCAATATGGTTGGTTAAGGTTAGCTTACCGCCTATTCTTTCTAAACTCGCGTGACTAAGAAATACTGCCATGCCTAAACCTTGAGTACTAGTTACGGGCTTAACACCTAATTCGTTGAGCTTTTTTAAGGTAAAGCCTTTACCAAAATCTCGAATAATCAGTTGCCAGTTTTTTTCACACGTCATACTGGTAATTACTAATGCAGAGCTGCCATTATTTTTAGTCGCTCTAACTGCATTATTAATTAAATTTAATATCGCAGGCATTAATGCTGCGTCAGCCATAACCATTGTACTTTCGTGGTTAAGCTGTTCTATATCAAGAGCTATTTCAGGATAGTTTACCTCAACATTGGCTTTTATTTCATTTAATAATGTTTGAGTACTTATTGCTGTAATCCTTTGCTCTTTTATGGAGAAAACCATTTCCCTGAATTCATCTAAACTTACTCTACAGCGAGCTAATTGAACTTGCATATCACCAATAACCTCACTATTAGGAAAATCTTCGCTAAGTTCATCAGCAAGTAATTGTACTGTGGTAATAGGAGTGGCGAGTTGATGAGTCACTTGTGCTGCAGCAACCCCGAGAGAAGTGACTTGCTCTTGCTTTAATAAATTCTCACGATACTTGGCAATGGCTAATTGTTGCTTATTAATACTACGTGCCATTTTACCGACAACAATAGCAACCACTAAAGCGGAAAATAAAAAGTTAATTCCCATCGCAATAAAGTGTCCTTGCATGTTGCCATGCATAACGCTCATCGGTAACAACCATAATAAAATACTGTATGAGCCTATCGCTAATAAGGCTACGAGTGACAATAGCGCAGGTGTTAGCGTAACCGCTGCAATGGCTATAGGAATTAACAACAACGAGACAAATGCATTGGTTGCCCCGCCACTAAAAAATAATAAACACGAGAGAAAAATAATATCAGCAGAGGTTTGTATTAATATCGCTTTTTGTTGCTGAGCACTATTTTGGTTGAGCATACTTGCTTGTTTGTAATAAAGCATACTTGCTAAGGTGAATGCTACTTCAACAGCAATTATAAAGAATAGTGGTGCCCAAGGAAGTTGATATTTTAAAGCGATATTAACAAAAAGAATCAGTAGTACTTGAATAATAATAGCAACACCACGTAGCGCAATAATGGCTTGTACTTGGTTTGCCCCTTTTAAAAAGTGAGTCATAGGTTTTTCTTTTACATCCTTAAGCATATAATGCAATGATTACAGACAGCATATTACCTTATTTATTTAGGATAATACCTGAGCTAGCGCATAAATAGGTAGGGTAATGTTGGCTTTCCCAACGAGGATTTATAATGACAGATGAATTGGCAAAAAATAATATACAAGTGGCGACGTTAGCTGGTGGCTGTTTTTGGTGCATTGAAGGTGCTTACAATAGTATACAAGGTATTGAAAAGGCAATTTCAGGTTATATGGGGGGAGAGACTACCACGCCAACTTATGAAGAAGTTTGTAAAGGCACTACTGGGCATGCTGAAGTAGTACAAATACATTTTGACAGTACCGTGATTAGCTACCGACAATTGTTAGAAATATTCTTTAGCCTGCACAATCCAACACATTTAAACCATCAAGGTAATGATGTTGGTACGCAGTATCGCTCTGAGATTTTTACTCATAATGATGAGCAAGTCGACGTTGCTAAAGATATTCTTGCTGAGATTAACGAAAATAATACCTTCGATAAGCCGACGGTAACCAATATTTCACCTGCGGTAACTTTTTATGCTGCTGAAGATTATCATCAAGCATATTTTAAGAATAACCCTGAAAATCAATATTGTCAGGCGGTTGTTTCACCTAAGCTAGCTAAGTTTAAGAAAACTTTTGTTGAAAAATTAAAGTAGTTAAAGTTGTTAAAAGTGATTTAAATAAGAAAGGGCTGCATTATGCAGCCCTTTTTGCAGTTGTTGATTGAACTAATAACATTTAACGTTGTTAAAACACCGAACGGAATGAAGAACGACCTGAACGACGAGTATTACGACGGTTACGCATGCGGCTATGTAATTCACGGCGTTTTGCATCTAACCATTCATCACGAGTCACTGTAGCGTCACCCTTACGGCCTTCTTCACGACTTCTATAGTTACAGAACTCTTCAAAGGCTTCTACATCATCGCTGAACTCACCAGCGACTAACTCAATCATGATCGCGTCATCTAAAAAGCCAAGAACAGGAATATGATCAGGCACTAAGTCTTCAGGATCGCTAAAATACGCAAGAGCACTTAACACTTCTACACGCTCTTCTTCAGGTATCTGCCATTCAGAGTCTTCAATCATGGCAACAAAGGTTTCTAATTTTTGAATGCGAATACGAACAAACTCAGGCACATTATCTTTAATGTTGGCGCTGATTTTTTTTGCATTCTCTATAATTGTTGCTTCACTTAATGCTTTTGCGCCTTGTTGTGCTTTGCGCATTACGTCGCGGAAGTGATCTAGATCTGCTTCTGATAATTCAAACTTAACTTCAAACGCCATTATAATTCTCCTGTGTTGGCTTTAGGGCAAAACTTCAACAAATTAATTTTGATGAATGGCAATAATTAATGTTATTGCTTAATTTTGATAGCAGTAAATTTAGCAGATCGTACTAGAGAGAGCACGCTTAAAAAGTAAATAGCGATAAAATATTGCAACATTTATTTCACATAATGATATGCTTTTGTGAATTTTTGAACACATTGTCTAAATAATAATATGTCATTACCTCATAGTGCTGAAAATGAAAGTACTGCTCTTACTGCTGCTGAGAGCGCTTCCTCAACAGAGGAAGAGAGTCATAACAACGCATTAACTGAAAAGTCATGTGAGAACTGTCATCAAGTTGTCACGGGTGATTTTTGTTCTAACTGCGGACAATCGCTTGACTCAACCTTAAAGTATTTTTGGGTGGTTATTTTACACTTGCTCGATGACATTTTTAGTTTTGATTCTCGTGCTAGTCGTACTTTATTTCCTTTAATTTTCCGCCCCGGTTTTCTAACCAATGAATATTTTTCTGGTAGGCGGGTTCATTATGTACCACCAATACGCTTGTATTTGTTTATTAGTATTGTCTTCTTTTTAACGCTAAAACTAACGGTTTCATCAGAAGAAAAGCACACTATGGAACTGAAAAATAATAAAGCCGCTATCGCTCAAGTTACTGAACATATTGAAAAGCTTGATGAAAAAAGACTCGCGGTGTTAACTCAAAAAGAGAGTACTGAACTTACTAGAATAAATGCAGATTTGCTCCGCTTTAATGATTACCTAAAAGATTTAAGCCTTGATATTTCAATTGCAGACAATAACAAGCTTGTTAAAGCGACACGACAGCTTGTTACGCTAGAACTTGAGAGAGTTAAAATAGAGGCGGGCGATAAAAGTGATGCTATTACTATTGGCAATAATCAAGATGGTAGTTTGTCATTTGATTTTTTGTCGGCTGAAAGTAATAAAAAGCTAAATGATTTTGGCAACGAATTAGGTGAAAAGGCGGAGAAAACTTTTTCAACGGATACTAACCGTTTAGTGACTGAGGTCTTAGGAAAATTACCACAATTAATGTTTGTGCTTTTACCGCTATTTGCGCTACTGCTTAAACTAGTTTTTATTTTTTCTAAACGACTATATATGGAACACTTAACTGTGGCATTGCATAGTCATAGCTTTATTTTTGTGAGTTTACTCTCAATAGATTTAATTGATGTAACCCACGATTATTTTGAAGAAATAGGCAGCGATATTGCACTTTATACAGCAAGCGCTTTAGGGGGAATTGGTTTTATTTGGCTGTTATGGATCCCTATTTATTTGTTTGTTATGCAAAAGCGAGTTTATAAACAGGGTTATATAATGGCTTTGCTAACCTATAGCTTTGTCGGTACTATCTATTTTATTTTAATGGCATTGACGACTGTTGTGGCCATTGTGTGGGGACTAACTTCAATTTGATACCTTTACTAAGCTAATTTAACCTGAGCTCAGGTGAAAACAAAAAAGCACTTATTAATAAGTGCTTTTTTGTTTTGCTAAAAGCTGTGAAAATGACGCTTTATTTAAAACGCATTGATAAATCAACAGCTTGTACGTGCTTAGTTAAAGCACCGCTAGAAATATAATCAACACCTGCTTTTGAATATTCTTGCAAGGTTTCAATGGTCATATTGCCAGAAACTTCTAATTTAGCTTTACCACGGGTGGCAATAACTGCTTGCTCTATCATTTCAGGGGTAAAGTTATCAAGCATGATAATGTCAGCGCCGGCTGTTAGTGCTTGCTCTAACTCATCAAATGACTCAACTTCTACTTCAACGGTTTTGTCACTGTGGTTAGCTTTAGCTGTTGCGACAGCATTGGCAATTCCGCCACAAGCGGCGATATGATTTTCTTTAATTAAAAATGCGTCAAATAAGCCAATACGGTGATTAACGCCGCCGCCACATAGTACGGCATATTTTTGAGCGCTACGTAACCCTGGTAATGTTTTACGAGTATCAAGCAGCTTGGTGTTTGTGTTAGCTAGCTCTTTTACGCACTGGCTAGTTAATGTTGCGGTTGCTGACAAGGTTTGTAAGAAGTTTAACGCAACGCGCTCACCAGTGAGTAACGTGCGTGCATTACCTTCAAGTTCAAATAAGGTTGTGTTGGCTTCAACGGCTTCACCATCATTCACAAACCATGTTATTTTTGTCGGTAAAGAGCCCGCTTCTTGCTTACCAGTATGCTCTAATGAGGCGTCAAGTTGAGCAAATACTTCGTTGACCCAAGCAACACCACAAACAATACAATCTTCACGGGTAATTACGTTAGCGACAGCTTGTTCATTTTCAGGGATCAGCATTGCAGTAATGTCGTCACTGGCATTGGCTGTTTCACTTGCGCCTAAATCTTCACAAAGTGCCCAAGTGACAGTTTTAGTGATATCTTGTTTCAGCTTTACTGCTGCTTGCTGTTCTACTAAAGGGTTAAGCATTGCTTTTCTTCCTATTACAGGGGTTCCCGTAAAATTAATTGTTTACCTGTTTGGTGAAAGTCTAACTGTTTAAGGGCGCTCATGCCCAACAGTATTTCATCAGCTTTCATGCCAGGATTAATATGCGCGGCGACATTATAAAGGAAAATGTTACCTAAGCTCAATTGTGCAATGTCAGTTTGGTAAACCGTAACACTGCCATTGGCGGTTTGTACTCGATAACTACCGTTGCCTTGTAGCCCTATTTTATCGGCAATATGTGCAGGAATAGACACTTGCGTCGCCCCCGTATCTAATAGAAAAGTGACGGGAATGTCATTAATAGTTCCGTGTGCCACGTAGTGCCCTTGTCTATTTTGATTTAATATGACTTCGGCTTTTCCGTTAGCGGTTAAACGCATTTCAGGTTTACTGTTAGGGTTGTATTGCTCATCTAATGTATCTTGAAAAAAGAACACTAATAGTCCTAATGCTATTATCCAGGCAAACCAAACAAAGAGCTTTGCTATTTTGTTTGTTGGGTCATCTTCAGTCATACTTAGGCACTCTATCTTGCTAACGAAACAAAAAGTTAGCGGTATTGTATGTTGTCTAAGTTAAGCAATAAAGCGCTAAATCGTAACGTAATTTATCGCGAACATAGGGTATTTACATGAGTCAGGAGCAAAAAATGTTCACGCAAAATGGTTGGCTAGTACAAGCCGAGCATATGCCATCTCCTCATTTTGATAAGCGTTGTGATCAAGAAAAGGTGAGTTTGTTGGTTATTCACAATATTTCGTTACCAGCAGGGCAGTTTGGTCAGCACTATATTAGTGATCTATTTTTAGGGAAACTTGATACCACTCAACATCCATCATTTTCTGATTTGGCGGGCGTTAGGGTTTCTGCACATTGCTTAATTCAACGTGATGGTAATATTATTCAGTATGTTTCGTTTCATGATAAAGCATGGCACGCAGGTATTTCGCAGTTTAATGGTCGTGAACGGTGTAATGATTTTTCAATAGGCATTGAATTGGAGGGAACAGATGATATTCCTTATACCCCTGAGCAGTATCAACAATTGGTAAATTTAACGCGTTGTTTACAAGATGATTTCCCTGCTATTATGAGCAACGTTGTAGGTCATTGTGATATTGCACCTAACCGTAAAACCGATCCCGGACAGTCTTTTAATTGGGATTACTTTCGCCAACAACTATCGTGACTCGATAAAAGTCACTAACAATATATTTTAAATAGGGTGTTAAATGAGTCTGATAAGTTTATTAATCGCAATTGCTCTTGAGCGTTCATTGTCCTCGTCAAGATGGGGGTTTTATCATTATTTTCAGTGGTACCAGCGTTTTTTTGATAAAAACACTAACAATGATAAACCCATAGCTAAAAAAATTACGGCCACCGATGTTGCTTTTATTGCAGTACCTGTAGTGGTTATAGGTTTTCTTTTATCGATAATTGATAATGGCTTAATTCATGTTGCACTTTCTACGGTTATTTTGATTGTTTGTTTAGGTTGTGCTGATACCCGAAAAAGTTATAAAAATTACTTGACCTCCGCAGCTAATGGCGAAGAAACTACCATGGCGTTGCACCATCAACAACTATTAACTGATAAAAATTTACCTGCTATGGGCTTTGGCCAAGCGTTAGTTTGGTTAAATTATCGTTACTATGTTGCTATCACGCTATTTTTTGTAGTGTTTGGTGCTGCAGGGGCTGTATTTTATCGTTTACTCACCAGTGTTATCGAACAACAAAATAAACACTGCCAAGACAGTCTTAATACACAAGAATCAGCAGCAGGCCAAGAGTCATTAGCAGAGCAACATAATGCTGAAGTGAGCAGTGCTAACGTAAGTAGTGCAGAAAGTGCTACGACAGAAAATGAACCTAGTCATAATGACACAACGAGTGAACAGCATGAAAGTACCGTTACGCCACGTATAGCTGATGGCTGTAATAATCATCACGATATTCTGTTTTGGGTTGACTGGTTACCTGTGCGCATTACGTCGTTTGGTTACATGTTTGTTGGGCACTTCTCTAAAGCAATGCCGGTGTGGTTAGAAAATTGTTTTGATTTTAATAAGCCAACGCAACAAGTATTAATTGATGTTGCTGAAAAATCAGAAGATATTTTCGTTGATGAAGGTGACTGTACAGCCGAGCCTTGTTTACTGGTACGTTTAGCTAAGCGTAATGCGTTATTCGTTTTAGCGGTTATTGCTATCCTTACCTTAATGGGCACTTTAACCTAGCTTTATAGTCTATAGACGCTTGTTATATATTTTTGCTTTTCGCTGAAACTATATAGCAAGCGGTACTTTTTTGCTGGCGATAAGCTAACGTTGACATTAGTTATATTGTTATTCTCTATAAAGCAATTACTAGGCTTTCTTTTATTCTCATAACACCACCTAAATAGTATTTTTTATTGGTCAGACCATTCAAAAGTTAATCCCGATATTTTATGGCGTTTTATCGTTGAATTTGGATCAAGATCATAAAATCCACTCATAAGCTACTTGCTTATATTTCAACCATCAACTAAATTAACTTGTCAAAAGTAGCTGCTTTTGCTATTTTAATGCCCGACAAAAACCATTGGTAATACCAATTTACCACTGCCTATTTAGTGATTTAATATATTTATGAATGCGAGCGCAACATCAAATAACGTAACACAAGCTGCTTTGGCATCTAATAAGGTGCAAGTAAAGGGCCGTGTTAAGCCGCAAAAATTAGCGGATATTATTTTAGCGCAGCTTGAGGCTATGATTATTGAAGGTAGTTTACAGCCCGGTGAAAAACTATTACCTGAGCGTGAACTTGCATTGCAATTTGAGGTTTCACGCCCGTCATTACGCGAAGCAATACAAAAGCTAGAAGCGAAAGGTTTGGTGATTCGTAAGCAAGGTGGCGGCACGTTTGTTTGTGAAAATTTATTGCAGGGCTTTTCTGACCCGTTATTTGAATTAATGTCGAATAACAATGAATCACAATTTGATCTGTTAGAGTTTCGTCATGGTATTGAAGGCATGGCGTCATATTATGCTGCTATGCGTGGCACCGCGGCTGATTTTGAAGTAATTCAAACCAAACATGATGAAATAGGTACGAGTCAATTAGAAGATGATTTTAGCGCTGAAGCAAAAGCGGTAGTAGAGTTTCACTTAGCCATTTGTGCTGCGTCACACAATGCGGTGATTTTGCAACTAGCGCGCAGCATGTCAACGCTATTAGTTGATAACATCGCACAAAATTTAACAGTATTAGCTAAGCGTCCTGATATCTTTAGTAAGATAACCGATTATAGAAAGCGCTTACTTAATGCCATTTTGAGCGGACAACCCCAAAAAGCGTGGGGAGCAAGCCATCGTCATTTAGCATTCATTGAAGAAGTGCTTTTGAAAATGACACAAGAAAACAGCCGTATGGAACGCTCAATGCGCCGAATGTAAAGATTTAGTTCAACAGAAGTCAGTAAAAATTAGTAAGAATTGCTAGTAGAAAATTACGTAAAGTAAACAGAATTAAGTTCATAAGATTTACAAAAATTTTAAATTAAACAGTTTGTTATAAACAAAAACTATTGGAGACTAAACAATATGTCAGATCTGCCAAATGTAGATATTGATTCAGCAGAAACCCAAGAATGGTTAGAATCATTAGAATCAGTATTAGAAAATGAAGGCCCAGAGCGCGCACATCATTTATTAGAAGCGTTAATCGATCGCGCTCGCCGTGGCGGTACACATTTACCATTTAACGCAACGACTGCGTATGTAAATACTATTCCACCAGGGCAAGAGCCACATATGCCTGCGGATCAAACGATTGAGTCTCGTATTCGTGCGGCTATTCGTTGGAATGCTTTAGTATTAGTACTACGTGCTTCTAAAAAAGATTTAGAGCTTGGTGGTCATATTGGTAGCTTCGCGTCTTCATCTACATTATACGATGTAGGTTTTAACCACTTCTTTAAAGCAGCAACACCAGAAAATGGCGGCGATTTTATTTTCGCTCAAGGTCATATTTCTCCTGGTATTTATGCACGTGCTTTCATGGAAGGTCGTTTAACTGAAGATCAAATGAACAACTTCCGTCAAGAGTGTGATGGTAAAGGTTTATCTTCTTACCCGCATCCTCATTTAATGAAAGATTTTTGGCAGTTCCCAACGGTTTCTATGGGCTTAGGTCCATTGCAAGCTATTTACACTGCTCGTTTCTTAAAGTATTTAACAGACCGTGGCATTAAAGATTGTTCTGGCCAACGTGTTTACGCCTTTTTAGGCGATGGTGAGTGTGATGAGCCAGAATCATTAGGTGCTATTGGTTTAGCATCACGTGAAGGCTTAGATAACTTAACCTTTATCATTAACTGTAACCTTCAGCGTTTAGATGGCCCAGTACGTGGTAACGGCAAAATTATTCAAGAGCTTGAAGGTACATTCCGTGGCGCTGGCTGGGAAGTAAACAAAGTTATTTGGGGTTCATACTGGGATGCTTTATTAGCACGTGATACTTCAGGTAAGTTATTACAGTTAATGAACGAAACAGTTGATGGCGAATACCAAAACTGTAAAGCGAAAGGTGGTAAGTACACGCGCGAAAACTTCTTTAACAAATACCCAGAAACAGCTGCAATGGTTGCTAACATGTCAGATGAAGATATCTGGCGTTTAAACCGTGGTGGTCATGATCCAGTAAAAGTTTACGCTGCTTACGATAAAGCAATGAAAACTAAAGGCCGTCCAACAGTTATCTTAGCGAAAACGGTTAAAGGTTTTGGTTTAGGCGCATCAGGTGAAGCATTAAACATTGCCCATAACGTTAAGAAAATGGACGTTGAAGCAATTAAACATTACCGCGATCGTTTTAATATTCCAGTAAAAGACGAAGATATTGCTGATTTACCTTTCTACAAGTTCCCTGAAGACAGCGAAGAATACCAGTACATGAAAGCGCGTCGTGAAGCGCTTGGTGGTTCTTTACCAGCACGTCGTGAACAAGCCGAAGAGCAACTTGAAATCCCAGCACTTAAAATCTTCGATCCAATCTTAAAAGGCTCAGGTGATCGTGAAGTATCATCAACAATGACTTTTGTTCGTGTACTTAACAGCTTATTGAAAGATAAAAAAATTGGTAAGCGTATCGTACCAATTATTCCTGATGAAGCACGTACCTTTGGTATGGAAGGTTTATTCCGTCAAGTTGGTATTTATGCAAACGAAGGACAAAAATATGTTCCTCAAGATGCTGACCAAGTAGCTTACTACCGTGAAGATAAAAAAGGTCAAGTATTACAAGAAGGCATTAACGAGCTAGGTGCTATGGCATCTTGGGTTGCTGCAGGTACGTCTTACTCTACATGTAACGCAACGACTATTCCGTTCTATATTTACTACTCAATGTTTGGTTTCCAACGTGTGGGTGATTTAGCATGGGCAGCGGGCGATAGCCAAGCACGTGGCTTCTTATTAGGTGCTACAGCAGGTAGAACAACACTTAATGGTGAAGGTTTACAACATCAAGATGGTCACTCGCATGTGCAAGCAGGTTTAATTCCTAACTGTGTAACTTATGACCCAACTTACGGCTATGAGATTGCAGTAATCGTTCGTGAAGGTTTACGCCGCATGTACGAAGAAAATGAAAACATCTTCTTCTACTTAACGCTAATGAATGAAAACTATCAACACCCAGCGTTTCCAGAAAATAAAAACGTTGAAGAAGAAATCATTAAAGGTATTTACCAACTTGAACAAGTTGCTCCTAAAAAAGCCGTTGCGAATGTTCAGTTATTAGGCTCAGGTACTATTTTAGAGAAAGTACGTGAAGCAGCACAAATACTAGCTGATGATTACAACGTATCAAGTGACGTTTACTCAGTAACCTCATTCAACGAATTAGGTCGTGATGGGCAAGATGTAACGCGTTGGAATATGCTTCACCCAGAAAGTGAGCAGCGTGTACCATACATTGCAAAAGTTATTACTAAAGAAGCAGGCCCTGCGATTGCAGCGACTGACTACATTAAAAACTATTCAGACCAAGTACGTGCTTTTATTGACACTGAATACCGTTGTTTAGGTACTGATGGTTTTGGTCGTAGTGATAGCCGTGCTAACTTACGTACTCATTTTGAAGTAAATGCGGCATACGTTGTTGTTGCTTCGTTGTACGAGCTAGCAAACCGTGGTGATGTTGAACGTTCAGTCGTAACAGAAGCAATTAAACGCTTCAACATTGACACTGAAAAGCTTAACCCACTTTACGCTTAATTATTGACTAGAGAAGGAAAATATAATGTCTATTGAAAAAGTTCTAGTCCCTGATGTAGGTGGCGATGAAGTAGAAATTATCGAGATTTGTGTTGCCGTGGGTGACACATTAGAAGCTGATGAAGGAATTGTAACCGTTGAAACTGACAAAGCGTCAATGGATATTCCAGCGCCATTTGCTGGTGAGCTGATTAGCTTAGCGGTAAGTGTTGGCGATAAAATCAAAGAAGGCGATATTATTGCTGAAATGAAGAGCGCAGAAACGAAAGCAGCAGATTCATCTGCTGCTGAAGAAGCGCCTGCAGCACCCGCTGTTGAAACGCCTGCGCCAGCCGCACCGGTAGCTGAAACACCAGCACCTGCTGCTGAAGCTGCGCCAGCAGCAGGTGCAGCATCAGAAGTTATTGATATTGCGGTACCAGATATTGGTGAAGATGGCGAAGTTGACGTTATCGACGTATTAGTTAGCGTTGGCGATGTTATTGAAGAAGAAGATGGCTTAATCACTTTAGAAACTGATAAAGCGACTATGGACGTACCTTCAACGCATGCAGGTACCGTTAAAGAAGTCTTTATCAGTAATGGCGACAAAGTAAAACAAGGCTCGTTAGTCATTAAGCTTGAAACATCTGGTGGTGCAGCGCCTGTTGCCGCACCAGCTGTTGAAGCAGATCCTGCCCCTGCCCCAGCAGCGGTTGTTGCTCCAGCACCTGCAGCAGCGCCAAAAGCGGCACCTGTACCACATCATCCGCAAGCGGGTAGTGTGAATACTGGTGCAATTTATACTTCACCTTCAATTCGTCGTTTAGCGCGTGAATTTGGTGTTGATTTAACGCTTGTTAAGGGCACTGGTCGTAAAGGTCGTATCTTAAAAGAAGACGTACAGTCATATGTTAAATATGAACTTTCTCGTCCAAAAGCTAATGCTGGTAGCTCAGTAGCTAGCGGTGAGGGTGGTTTACAAGTAGTTAGCGCTAAAGCTATTGATTTCTCTAAATTTGGTGAAATTGAAACTAAGCCATTATCACGTATTCAAAAGATTTCGGGTCCATTCTTACATCGTAACTGGGTAACAATTCCACACGTTACGCAATTTGATGAAGCAGATATCACTAACGTTGAAGCGTTCCGTAAAGAACAAAACGTTGTATGTGAAAAGCAAAAGCTTGGTTTTAAAATTACGCCATTAGTGTTTATTTTAAAAGCAGCGGCTGATGCATTACGTGCTTTCCCAACGTTTAACTCAAGCTTGAGTGAAGACGGTGAAAGTTTAATACTGAAAAAATACATCCACATTGGTGTTGCGGTTGATACGCCAAACGGTTTAGTTGTACCCGTAGTGCGCGATGTTGATCAAAAAGGTATTCACCAGTTATCACGTGAATTACTTGAAATTAGTATTAAAGCACGTGAAGGCAAGTTAAAAGCGGCTGATATGCAAGGTGGTTGTTTTACTATTTCTAGTTTAGGTGGTATTGGCGGTACGGCATTTACGCCAATCGTTAACGCGCCAGAAGTGGCAATTTTAGGTGTATCTAAGTCTGAAATGAAGCCTAAGTGGAATGGTAAAGACTTTGAGCCTAAGTTAATGCTTCCTTTATCAATGTCATATGATCACCGTGTTATTGACGGTGCATTAGCGGCGCGCTTTACTGTGCACTTAGCTGGTGTTATGTCTGACATTCGTAAATTGGTACTTTAGTCGATAAAAGACAATTAATATTGGCGAAATTCAACGCATAAGCGTAGAATTTCGCCATCAAATACAAAAATAGAAATACTCAAGAAGAATTCAAGACAAAGTAGCTTGGAATAATAGCAAGAAGAATGCACGGAGTTGACGACCTTGTCTAAAGGTATCAATGAGTACTTTCGCCGTAGCAATTATGCACAAGAACAACGTATTGAATTTTTCTTAACTAATTAGTGAGGATAAGCATGAGTAACGATATTAAAACTCAAGTAGTAGTATTAGGTGCAGGCCCTGGTGGTTATTCAGCGGCGTTTCGCGCAGCAGATTTAGGTTTAGACGTAGTATTAGTTGAAAGCCGTGAAACTTTAGGTGGTGTTTGTTTAAACGTGGGTTGTATCCCATCAAAAGCATTACTTCACGTTGCTAAAGTAATTGATGATGCAGCTGAAATGGCATCTCACGGTGTTACTTTTGGTAAGCCAGAAATCGATTTAGATAAAATTCGTGGTTGGAAAGAAAGCGTAATTGGTCAACTTACTGGTGGTTTAGGCGGCATGTCTAAAGCGCGTAAAGTAAAAACTGTTTACGGCTACGGTAAATTTACATCAGATAAAACCATTGAAGTTGAAGGTAACGACGGCGAGAAAAGCACGATTACTTTTGATAATGCAATTATCGCTGCGGGCTCTTCAGTAATTGACCTACCATTTATCCCTAACGATGACCCACGTGTTATTGACTCTACTGGCGCTTTAGAACTTAAAGATGTTCCTGAAGAAATGCTAGTACTTGGTGGCGGTATTATCGGCTTAGAAATGGGTACAGTTTACTCAGCATTAGGTTCAAACGTATCAGTTGTTGAATTTGCTGACCAATTAGTACCTGCGGCAGATAAAGACATTGTTAAAATTTACACTAACTACAACAAGAAAAAATTCAACATTATGTTGTCTACTAAAGTTGTGGCAGTTGATGCAAAAGATGACGGTTTATACGTTACTTTTGAAGGTAAAAATGCACCAGCAGAGCAAGTACGTTACGACAAAATTTTAGTTGCTGTTGGTCGTAAGCCAAACGGTCACTTAGTAGCTGCTGATAAAGCTGGCGTTAACGTTGATGAGCGTGGCTTCATTAACGTAACTAACGAACTTCGTACTAACGTACCACACATCTTCGCTATTGGTGATGTTGTTGGCCAACCTATGCTTGCACATAAAGCGGTTCATGAAGCACATTGTGCTGCTGAAGTTATCTCAGGTAAGAAGCACACGTTTGAGCCTCGTTGTATCCCTTCAATTGCCTACACAGATCCTGAAATGGCATGGGTTGGTGTTACTGAAAGCGAGGCAAAAGAGCAAGGCTTAAACATTGAAACAGCTAACTTCCCATGGGCGGCATCTGGTCGTGCTATCGCTTCTGCTCGTACTGAAGGTAAAACCAAATTAATCTTTGAAAAAGATTCAGGTCGTATCTTAGGTGGTGCAATTGTTGGTATTAATGCTGGCGAAATGCTTGGTGAAATCTGTTTAGCGGTTGAAATGGGCGCTGATGCAGAAGACATTGGTTTAACAATTCATGCTCACCCAACGTTAAACGAATCAATTGGTTTAGCAGCTGAAATCTTTGAAGGTTCAATCACTGATTTACCTAATGCTAAAGCAGTAAAGAAAAAGAAGTAATAACAAATAGCTAGGGCAATAGCCCTAGCTTTATTACTCCGATTATTTAAAGGCGCTTAATTCACACTTGAATTAAGCGCCATAAAAAGCCAGCCACTTGCAAAAGTCGCTGGCTTTTTATTACAAAATTTTTTGTGCTAAATAATTGATCTTTTGAGTTAAACTATTCGTACTTAACTTTTAAATCAACATAAAGATCAAGCATAACAATGAAAAATAATATCATAACTTCCGGCTTCGCTGCTTCTGTGCTATTGGCGTCTATCACTGTAAATGCAAATGTGGGAGAAAATAAAGAAGATATTCAGGCACTTGATTTTGTTGAGCTATTCGAAAAAATGGGGGGGAAACACCCCGGGTATAGAAAAGCGCATGCTAGCGGTTTGTGTGCCTCAGGAACCTTTATGCCATCGAACAGCGATTACTTTTCAGGAGCCGCGTTGTTATCGAACGGTGAACTCCCTGTAACTATGCGCTTTTCATTAGGTGGTGCTAACCCTAAAGGTGATGAAAGAGCACCAGGGGCGCGTGGAATGGGGATAAAAATTAAACTTCCTAATGGCTCTTTTCATACTTTTACTGGCAATAACTTTCCAGTATTTGCAGGCAAGGACCCAGAAACTTTCTATGGTTTTTTATCGACTTTACTGCCTGATGTAAATGGAAAACGTGATCCTGCTAGAACATTGGCGTATATTCAGAATAACCCAAGTGTACAAGCTAATGCTATGTGGAATAAAACCGCTAAAACAGCCGCATCATACGCCAATACTCAGTTTTTTGGCCTTCATACCTTTTACTTTCAACAACCTGGTGAACAACGAATTAAGTTTCGCTGGCATGTTGAGCCAAGTCTAGGTGTAAAAACCTTAGATAAAGTAGCCGCATCTCAAATGCCAGCTATGTTTTTAGCTGATACATTTGCTCAACAACTTAAAGAGGAAACTATTCGCTTTACTATTATGGCCACTTTAGGAGAAGCTAAAGATAGTGATATTGATCCATCACAACAATGGCCCAGTGAGCGCCCTCAAGTCGAACTGGGTACAGTGACTATTAAAGCGAGTGGTGGTGATACATGCAAAAATACAAACTTTGATCCTAATATGATTTCAGCAGGTTTTATACCAAGTGAAGACCCAGTATTAAAAATGCGCTCACCAGCGTATGCGATCTCTTTTGGTAAAAGATTGAGTGGTCAATAAATTGATAAATTAGCAAGGGGGTTGGCTCGATTTTTTAGGTTTTGTATAAGCGTGTGCCATTGTTAACATAATCTTGAATGATCTTATGCTTATACAGCAATACACTCAATAAGGATATTAATGACTAAATTAAGAATAGCCTTACTTGGCTTAGGCGATATAGCCAAAAAAGCCTATTTACCTATCGTTGCAAATAACCCAGAAGTAGAGCCGATATTATGTAGTCGAAATTTAACGGTACTTAATGAACTTCAAGATAAGTATCGTATTAATGAAGCCTATCAAACGTTAGCGGAGCTCATTGCCAGTAAACCTGATGCGATTATGATCCATAGTGCAACAGAGAGCCACTTTGCCATTGCTAAACAAAGCTTGTCAGCGGGAATAGCAACCTTTGTTGATAAACCATTGAGCTTATCTTTTGCAGAGTGCCAAGTGCTAATTGAGCTAGCAAAAGCTAATAATGCCCCTTTATATGTCGGCTTTAACCGTCGTAAAGCGCCGTTAGTGGCTGCATTAACCCCGCGCAATTTACAGCATGTTATATGGCAAAAAAATCGCGTTAATTTACCTGCATTAGCGAGAGACTTTATTTTTAATGACTTTATCCATGTTGTTGATAGTCTATTATTTTTGGCTAAATGCACAGACATTGATCAAGTAAAAAATTTAACCATTAATGTCAATATGCAAGATAAATTACTAACAAGAATTCACTTATCTTTTACCCATCAAGCAGGTTTTTTTGAAGGTTCAATGAACCGTTTGAGCGGAGTTAGTGAAGAGCATATTGAAGCTTTTTCGGCAGATGAAACAACGCAAATTAACAGCTTAACATCGGGGTATCACTTCAAAGCAGGTGTAATGACACCACTTGGCTTTAATGACTGGCAAAGTCACTTATACCAACGAGGCTTTAATGGCATGATTGAAGAGTGGTTAGCCGAGGTAAAAAGTGAACAAGCCAACTTAACGGGTTTACAGGCAATATTAATTAGCCACCAACTTTGCGAAAAGTTAGTAGCGGCAATCTGAAAGTTTGAGAAACTTCTTCAGAATACTTTTTTTAAGTTAAATGATTGCTACTCTTAATAAAGTTAGATCGTAATAATGTATCGCATTTCAGGTGCCTTACTCATTAGCTTAAGGAGTCTTATGATGTATAAAGCGCAGCATGGCATCATAATATTGTCATTGTTGATTGTTGTGTATAAGGGGTTGATGCATACCTTTATATGGCCTGTAGATATTGTCGAACTGGCATTAGAGCTTGTTATGGTTGTTACTTGCTGCGCGGTGATGTATTACATTGAGCAGTTAAAATCATCACCTAGGATCTATTGGTTGTTACTATTGGGTTCGGGACTTTATTATTTCTCTTCATATTTCGACGCGTTAGAAGAATTTTTCCTTGAAAAGCCTTTAGGCTATTTAAATATC
Source organism: Colwellia asteriadis (assembly GCF_039523295.1). Lineage (NCBI taxonomy): Bacteria > Pseudomonadati > Pseudomonadota > Gammaproteobacteria > Alteromonadales > Colwelliaceae > Colwellia > Colwellia asteriadis. The sequence continues at coordinate 298,687 of NZ_BAAAFA010000002.1, forward strand.
GCCGAGGTGGTGAAAGCGGTTGGGTTTATTCTATTGTTTATTGGTATTCACTCTCTAATTTCCAGGCATCGTCTATTGATTAAAGAGCTAAAAATTGCAGCGCAGACTGATCACTTAACGGGTTTATTAAATCGACGTGCTTTCTTTGAGCGAATGTTAAGTAACTCTCAGGTATTTGAAAATACTCAAGGGGCTTTTTTGTTAATGGATATTGACCATTTTAAAGGGGTTAATGATAACTATGGTCATGCTCTAGGGGATACGGTGCTTGCAGATACAGCAATATCATTACGTAACAGTACCCGTGAGTATGATATTTTAGCTCGTTGGGGTGGAGAAGAGTTTTTACTTTATGTGAACGACATTACACAAGATAAAGCACTTAATATTGCGGAACAGCTACGTCGGCATGTCGAAGCATTATCTTTTGATTATAAAGGTGAGAAAATACATTGCACCATGAGTATTGGCTTACATAGTGTGAATGTTAATTGTAATGTAGAATTGGAAGTCGCTTGCGCAGATAAAGCGCTATACCAAGCTAAATCTCAGGGAAGGAATCGCGTTATTGTTTATAATGAAGCCGAGTTTGCTGCTGCGGAACAGAAAACCGGTACACCTAACCCAAATCATAAAATAGCGAATGGCTAATAATAAAAGTGTTATCGATTGAATTTATAAAAAATGCCGCTCAAAAGAGCGGCATCTTAGCTAAGTACCTTTGTAATGATGCTAAGCGAGGCTCAGGTCAAAGTACAGGTTGAAGCTCAGGTAAAAAGAGGTTTTTGGTTAAGGTTTATTGTCCTCAGTTCTATCTTCTTCTTGGCGTAAGTAGCCAGCAGCCTCATCATCTTGTGCAATTTTATCTTGGCTTGGCATTGCACGAGTTTGCTGGTTAAGCTGGTGAATCTGTGAAGCATTGCCTAAGTCACGTGCGCTGGTAATGGACGCAATAGACTCTCTATCTTTTAAGAATGCAATGACATCGCCTTTAATGGCTTGTAACTCATCATCATTTTTATGCATTTCAAGAATAGTTCTTGGGTGCTCTAAGTTTTTCATACCAGTATCGGCAAAGGTTGTTGAAACAACACGCGAAGTAATAATCCATGGTGTGATACTGCTTCTTACTAACGTGTTTTCAGAACGAGTACTGTCATGAATGCCGGTACCTGTCGCAATTTTAGACTCCGTAAATGTTCCTTCGCACTTGAAATAAACTAATAAAGATTCGAATTGAATTTCAGCAAAAAATAAATGCGCCACATTAGTCAGTAATAAGGCAAACGATTTAATTAAGTAGCCGATTAAAAACAATTGGAAAGCAGCCATTAATAACGATGAAAAGTCAGCAAATAATGCGTCATCAAATAATTCTTTGGTAGAGCTTACTGCAGAGGCTTTAACAAACTGATAAATATCGACAATTGAATACGCCAAAGAAAAGGTAACAATAACGGCTAAAATAAAGAGCGCATTACCGCTAATTAAACTAACTAGGCGTGCTTTGTCGAAACTCTCACCAAGGTCCATTGGTTTAACTTTAGGTTGGATCTCTTGCAATAGCTCGCCTTTAAAGCCGCCTTTGCCATCGACTTGTTCTTCAAGTTGCGGGTCAAGTTCTTTGTAAACACGGTTAGGCACTTCTTTATAGCGGCGATTAGCCATAACTAAATTGTCTAAGTTAATGAATATCTCATTAGGGTGAACCGATTCTTGCCAGTTTTCTCTTAGCTCCGACACTTCTGCTTTTGGATTGGCATGGGCTAATCTTTTCCGCACCATAAATAAAATAATAGCGGTACAGGCGGTGGCTAATATAAATAACGCCACTAAATATAAAGCAGTATTTAAGCTAGGTAAATTAGCTAACCAAAGTTCAACGTCGCTATGAGTTAGCTCGGTTGATGACATTATCCATGTTAATACCGTGCCAATAACAACAGGCAATAAGAGCGATAAGGAAATGACTTTAACTAAGTTGCCAGTACCTAAAGAGTCAATGTTTTTTTCTGCGCTTCTGGCGATAGGTTTACCCGCACCACGCCATACTACTAATAAATACAGCATCAATAATGTTGAATAAATAGGGAAGGTGAGTTCGCCTATTTCGCCAGCAAAACCTGCCAGCGAAACAAAAGCAACAAAACCGTAAGAGATTAATGCCGTAATAGTTTGTACCCAAGCGCCAAATAGTTTTTGTGACATATTGCGAATGGGATAAGGCATAAAGAGTAGTTTAGGAATAAAGGTATGTAGTAACCTTGCTAAAAAGCCTTGCGGCTCAACAAAGGTACTATTTTTACGGCCAACTAACATTTCTTCTAATGTTTTGGCTTTATAAGCTACATACTTAGCTTCTTCTTGCGCCGTGCTAAGTTCAGATTTACTGAAGTTGCGTGCTAGCGATGTTGGATGGTTACGACCAACAAAGTAGCGCATTGTTGCGTATATGCCTTTACCTGTTGCTGTAAGACCTCCTGCAAGTAAAAATAAGCCAAACAGTACTAGGATCCAACCTGTACCCGAGTCTTCTTTAACTAAGCTAGCAGCGGTTATTAATAAATATAAACCTAGTAGTGTTTGAATTGCGCCTCTTATGGCGGTGGTGTAGCCTTCTTTTTTAAAAGGATTTTTAAGACCTAAATCGATGGAGCCGTAATCAAACGCCATGTAATACTCCTGTAGTGAGGGTGCGCTAATTTATCAATCACAGAGTTTACTCAACTTTGCTAATTAAAAAAAGCGATAAAAATCAACTTATTTCCTATCTAATAAGTAAGTAATGTACGCTATAATTGTTTTTTAGTATAAGGAGTTATTCATGTTTAAAATAAATCATGTAGTATTTTTAATACTGTTAATGAGCTTATCAAGCTGTGCTCAAAGCCCTAATAATGGGCAGTGGGATTTTGATCATGAGGTGCAGTTTAGTGAAAGCGAGGTGTCGCCTGGGCATTATAAGCTTTCGGTTATTCAACAAGGTGATGTACCGTTTGAAAAATTGGCGACTTTTTTATTGCGACGTTCGCTAATTTTATGTGGTGAATATGGCTATAAAATAGAGGTATTAAAAGGCATTGAAGGGTTTGATGATAAGCGTGTTGCGCCTAACTATATTCAGCCTGATCTAACCGCTATTATTGAGTGTCCTAGCAACACTTCTAACAACAATTAACAGGGGTGTTGATAAGTAGCCTTAGTCGAGCAAAGTTATTTAAGTGTTAGTTCAATAAAGAAAAAGGTTACTTATTTAACTTCAGTGAGTTTTACTTCACATCATCAAAACAAGTAACCCCATATTTTCGTAAGCTAAGCTATTTTATTGTTTAAAATAGCTTAGCTCCTTGTACTACTTTTTATATTACTTGAATTGGTACGGCTTGAGCTACGTACTTAGTGTTCATTGCTTCTGTAGGTGGTGTGAACTTAGTTAAGTCAATACCTTCTACTGCACTCTTGTATTCTTCTAGAGTAGGGAAGCGACCAAGCACTGTTGAAAGCACCACTAATGGTGTTGAACCAAGTAGTGATTCACCTTTTTTCTCAGCAGTATCTGCTACTACGCGGCCTTGGAATAAACGCGTTGAAGTAGCGATAACGGTATCACCTGGTTCAGCTTTTTCTTGGTTACCCATACATAAGTTACAGCCTGGGCGTTCTAAATACATAATGTTCTCATATTTAGTACGTGCTGCATCTTTCGGCTTGGCATCATCAAACTCAAAACCTGAGTATTTAGTAAGAATATCCCAATCACCTTCAGCTTTTAATTCATCAACAATGTTGTATGTTGGTGGCGCGACTACCAATGGCGCTTTAAAGCTTACGCTGCCGTTTTGCTTCTCAATGTTACGTAACATTTGAGCAATAATTTGCATATCACCTTTGTGCACCATACAAGAGCCGACAAAACCTAAGTCTACTGGCTTACCGTCGTAGTATGAAACCGGACGAATAACATCATGGGTGTAACGCTTAGACGCATCGTCGTTGTTTACATCAGGGTCAGCAATCATTGGTTGGTCAATAATATCTAAATCAACCACTACTTCTGCGTAGTACTTAGCTGTGTCATCTGGTGCTAATGCTGGGTTAGAACCTGACTTAACTTCTTCAATACGCTTGTCAGCTAAGCTGATTAAGTGTGTTAATGTGCCGGCTTCGTTTTCCATACCTTTATCTTTCATGATTTGGATACGGCTCTTAGCAAGCTCAATTGATTTAATTAAGGTTTCATCGTTAGAGATACAGATTGAAGCTTTTGCTTTCATTTCTGCAGACCAGTCAGTGAAAGTGAAGGCTTGGTCAGCGAGTAATGTACCAATATGTACTTCAATGATACGACCTTGGAATACGTTCTCGCCACCAAATTGCTTAAGCATTTGCGCTTGTGTTGCATGTACTACATCACGGAAATCCATGTGAGCTTGCATATTGCCTTTAAAGGTCACTTTAACAGACTCAGGAATTGGCATTGCCGACTCACCTGTTGCCAGTGCAATAGCAACGGTACCTGAATCGGCACCGAATGCTACGCCTTTAGACATACGAGTATGTGAGTCACCACCAATGATAATAGCGCGATCATCAACAGTAATATCATTTAATACTTTATGAATAACATCAGTCATTGCATGGTATTGGCCTTTAGGATCACGGGCAGTGATCAGACCAAACTTATTCATAAAGCTCATTAGCTTAGGAATGTTAGCTTTAGCTTTGCTATCCCAAACTGATGCAGTATGACAACCTGATTGATATGCGCCATCAACCAATGGTGAAATAGTAGAAGCAGCCATTGCTTCTAATTCCTGACAGGTCATTGGGCCTGTTGTATCTTGTGAACCAACAATATTTACGCGTACACGAACGTCAGAGCCAGCGTGTAATGCAGTTTCAGAAGCAACACCAACAGCGTTACGGTTAAAAATTTTCTCAACCGCTGTTAAACCTTGACCTTGATGTGAAATTTCTTTCGATGCAGCATAAACATTTGCTACTTCAATACCTAAGGCTTGTGCTGCAAACGTTTGTAACTTCTTACCAAATGTTACCGCGTATGAACCACCGGCTTTCATAAACTCCACTTTTTGTGGTGTAAACGCTGAAGCAATATCAACAAGCTCTGTACTGCCGTTGTATAATTTCTTCTCTTTAGTATTAATGGTTAATACTGTACCTGTGGCTACTGAGTAAGCTTCTTCTAATACAGGGTCGCCGTTTTCATCGTTAACGGTGTTGCCATTGGCATCAACTTTCTTAACCCAGTTTTTAAGATCAAGACCGATACCACCTGTTACATCAACAGTCGTTAAGAAAATTGGAGAAATGCCGTTAGTACCAGCAACAACCGGGGCAATGTTAATAAACGGTACGTATGGACTTGCTTGTTTACCTGCCCAAAGTGCCACGTTATTTACACCAGACATACGAGATGAACCTACGCCCATGGTGCCTTTTTCAGCAATAAGCATTACTTTAGCATTTGGGTGCTTAGCTTGAAGTGCTTGAATTTCTTGCTGCGCTTCTGGCGTGATCATACATTGACCATGTAATTCACGGTCAGCACGTGAATGCGCTTGGTTACCTGGCGATAATAAATCAGTTGAAATATCACCTTCACCGGCAATATAAGTTACTACTTCAATTGTTTCAGCAATATTAGGTAGTTTAGTGAAGAACTCTGCTTGAGCGTAGCTTTCTAAAAGCTCTTTAGCTACGTTATTGCCGGCTTTATAAGCGGCTTCAAGGCGTGCAGTATCAGCATCGTATAAGAAAACTTGTGTTTTAAGTACATCTGAAGCAGGTGTTGAAACCGCTACATCATCACTTAATGCAAGATCAAGTAGTACTTCAATTGAAGGACCACCTTTCATGTGTGAAAGTAATTCAAAAGCAAATTCAGCGGTAATTTCTGTAACAGTTTCTTCGCCAAGAATGATTTCTTTTAAAAACTTAGCTTTTACGCCAGCAGCACTTGTTGTACCTGGTAGCGTGTTATAGATGAAGAAATTAAGTGAATCTTCACGGTGCTCATGGCCTTTATCTTTGATTTGCTCAATAATCTCTGATAATAATTCAGCGCTATCAATTGGCTTAGGTGCTAATCCTAGATCTTTCTTACGACTTTCGATTTCTTTGATATATTCTAAATACAGGCTCATTAGATACTCTCTTTAGCTATAATATGTGGATAAAATTTGCTAATAACCGTTATTAATATTAATACATTAGCAGGACAGATTTCCTTTAGTTTACCTGATTTTCTAGCAACTTCTAATCATTTGCTTAAATAAGCATTATTCATGGTGTTTATGGTGGGTAGTAAAAATAGTTATATTGGTTATATTGAGAGAGGATGGAATGATAAAAGCTAAGTTCAGGTCTACATAAATAACCCGAGTTCAGGGTAAATAAGTATTGAAATTATACTGAAAACTAACCGTGATAAGGATTATCAAAAAATTTAGGGGTAAAATGATGGCGACTTTATATTACATTCATGATCCAATGTGCAGTTGGTGCTGGGGTTATCGCCCAGCATGGCATCAATTAGAAACAAACTTACCTAGCGAAATTAACGTTGAATATGTGGCGGGTGGTTTAGCGCCCGACTCAGATGAAGCTATGCCAATAGCGTTACAACAGTCTATTCAATCACATTGGCACACCATTCAAGCTAAATTAGGTACAGAGTTTAATTTTGACTTTTGGCAAAAAAATACACCACGCCGCTCAACTTATAATGCTTGTCGCGCTGTGATTGCTGCAAAAAATCAAGGCTTAGAAAAAGAGATGCTAGCAGCTATTCAGCAAGGTTATTATTTACGAGCATTAAATCCGTCAGATAAAAGTACGTTAATAACATTGGCGCAAGAGTTAGCGAAGCAAAACCCTATGATGAATACAGCACAATTTTCTGCTGACTTAAGTAGCGCAGCAACACAAACGGAGTTAATGCGGCAAATTGAGCTAGCACGTACGTTAACTCATCGAGGCTTTCCATCATTAGTGCTTGAATATCAAGGCAAACAGCATTTCATCGCTCATGACTACCAAGATAATGCCATTACCCTCAAACAAATTATGCAATATCTTTAAGCACGTAACTCATACCTTACAAAGAACATCTCACCTAGATATTAATTAAGCATTAGCCTAACGGGAGGCTTATGCTTAATTATACTTACCTAATTTATACCTCTGCGTTTTGAATTCATCTATTTCTCTTTAAAGTTAACTTTGAAGAATAACTCATTATTAGTGATAAAAATGCGAGAAAATTATCTCTATTTGCGAGTTTAGTACCACTTTAATGTAATCAGAGGGCTAGGATGTTTTTATCCTAAATTTTAACTAGTTACGATTAGTTTGAGTGCTGGATATAAAACTAATAAAAATATTCAATAGAGAAAAATATAGGGAATTATAATGAAATTAACCAACATAGCTTGTGGTATAGCTTTAGCCTTTGCAGCAACAACAGCAGCAGCAGCGTCTGATAAAACTATTTATTTAACCTTTGATGACGGTCCAATGAATGCAACCCCAGCATTACTTGATACCTTAAAAGCCGGTGGTATTAAAGCGACATTTTATGTAAACGCTTGGCATTTAGAAGGTATTGGTGGTGAAAATGAAGATCAAGCGTTATCAGCAATGCAGCAAACACTAGCCGATGGACATGTTGTTGGAAACCACAGTTATGATCATATGGTACATAACTGTGTTGAAGAGTTTGGTCCTACTAGCGGTGATGATTGTAATGCGATAGGCTTACATCAAATAAACTCTTATGTAGATCCTGTTTATGATGCTTCAATGTTTAGTAAAAACTTAACAGTGCTGGCGCAATTCATTTCAAATATTTCGAGCTACCCAAATTATAAAGCCGATAGCTTAGCCCGACTTCCTTATACCAATGGCTGGCGATCAAGTGCAGACTTAAAGGCTGACGGTCTTTGTGCTACTTCGGATGATTTATTACCTTGGCAGCCAGGTTATGTTTGCGACCCGCAAAATCCATCGAACAGCTCTTTAGCTGGTATTGAAGTTTCTAATATCCTTGCTGATCAAAACTACATTCTCCATGGTTGGGATTTAGATTGGGCTCCTGAAAACTGGGGTATTTCTTTCCCAGCAAATAGTTTAACAGAGGCTGATCAAATGCTTGGTTATGTTGATGCCGTTATCAATACTTGTGCGCCAGTTGATATAAACCCGATTAACTCGAAAGCACAAAATTTCCCATGTGGCGATCGTTTGCATGGCGATAAAGTGATTATTTTAACTCATGACTTCCTTTTTGAAGATGGTCGTCGAGGGCAAGGCGCAACCCGCAACCTACCAAAACTTGCTGAGTTTATTCGCATAGCGAAAGCAGCAGGCTATACATTCGACACTATGGATAATTATGCACCGCAATGGAAAGTAGGTGATTCATATGCAGCAGGTGATTATGTTACTTATAATGGTTTAATTTATAAGTCTGAAACATCACATACCGCTCAAACTGATTGGGCACCTAGCTCTACCCCATCATTGTGGTTACGTAATATGCCAACAACTGTGTGGAGTGGAGATGTAGCTTATACATCAGGTGATTTAGTTAAATATATGGGTAAAGAATACCTTGTATTGTCAAATCACGTATCACAAGCTGAATGGTCTCCAAGTGCTACACCGGCGCTATACGGTGAGCAGTAATAGTTAACTTGAGTTCAAATTACTCAGTATAACCTCATAAAGCCACTGACTATTTTAGTAGTTAGTGGCTTTTCTCTGTCTAGTGAATTTTTTCGCTATCCTATATTGGTAACTTTATTGACGTTAACTTATCGCCTTTAATCATCAATATTGTGATCACCCTTACAATTCACCATCCATTCCCATTTAAGTAAAACTTTGCTAAAATGCGCGCCCTAAACGTGGTTAAAGTGACGTTTTAGTACTTTACAACTTAATCTAAAGCACTGGATTTACGTTCCAGCTAGTTCAATGGAGACACCATGAGTACAACCGAAAACTCTACAGTTGCGCCTGCAACTTTACCCAATACAATTACAATTTGCGCCCTATATAAGTTCGTCCGTTTAGATGCGTTTGAAGCATTGCGTGAACCACTGTCAAATAAAATGGCCAGTGTTGATGTAAAAGGCACGCTATTATTAGCCAACGAAGGTATTAATGGCACTATTGCAGGGCCGCAAGCGGGTATTGAAGCGGTTTTAGCTTTTCTAGCCGAACAACCAGGGTTAGATAATATTTCTCATAAAGAGTCGTACGCCGATGAAAACCCATTCCATCGCACTAAAGTGAAGTTGAAAACGGAAATTGTCACTATGGGTGTTGAAGGGATTGACCCGAATCAAGTTGTTGGTACCTATGTTAAACCAAAAGACTGGAATGCACTCATTTCTGATCCTGAAGTATTACTCGTTGATACTCGTAACGATTATGAAATTGAAATTGGCACGTTTAAAAATGCAATTAACCCAAATACTGAAACATTCCGTGAATTTCCCGACTATGTTGCTAAAAACTTAGATAAGAATAAGCACAAGAAAGTAGCAATGTATTGCACTGGCGGTATTCGTTGTGAAAAATCGACTGCCTATTTAAAAGAGCAAGGCTTTGAAGAGGTTTACCATTTAGAAGGTGGTATTTTAAAATACCTTGAAGAAGTACCAAGCGAAGAAACATTATGGGAAGGTGAATGTTTTGTGTTTGATGGCCGTGTCGCAGTCAATCATGACTTAGAGCAAGGGCAGTATGATCAATGTTTTGCTTGTCGTTTTCCTATCACAGAAGAAGAAAAGAAAAGCGAACATTATATTAAAGGGGTAAGCTGTCATCGTTGTCACGATAAAGTCACTGATGAACAGCGCAATCGCTATGCTGAACGTCAGCGTCAAATCACCTTAGCTGAGCAGCGTGGTGAAGCTCATATTGGTGGTGAAATTAAGAATATTATTGAAGAGCGTCGCCAAGAAAAAGCCGATAAAAAAGCCAAGCAAGCGGCTAAATAGTTTAACTCCGTTGTACGCTTAACCCTTAATAATAAAGCCCAAGCTGTTTAGTACGCTTGGGCTTTATGCTGTTAGTGAAGGGAGCTATGCCACCAATAATGCGAAAGTTTAATTAACCTGAACTCGGTTTAAGAGATATTTAACAAATTGAAATATCAGCAAAAATTACTTTTATGAACCTCTAGCTTGATAGTTTTTCTTAATTCAAGGCAAATTTCTCGTCAATAGCTGGCCTATTGCAAGTAAATTTAACGAAGAAGTTAGGAAAAATAGCTGCTAGAGAAACATTTGTTAAGCCGAGCTCAGGTTAATTACCAATATCACCATTAATATCGACACTATCATTATTTTGTCTTGAGCGAGTTAAACCAAATAATTCACTAAAGAACTTTTCGACACGATATTTGGATTGATAAGCGGTAATAAAATTAGGGGCTAGAGTCACTTGACCCCCTTGACCTAAATGAGAAAAGGGATCTTCTACTATCCATTTAGGCTCTAATCTGTCCCATGCGTGATAAGCCCGCTTATAAACCTTAACCTTAACAAACTCTTGTTCTTCTTCGGGCAAGCTGGCGACTAAATTTGGACAGGTTTCAGGTAGGTCATAGTCATCCTTAGCACCAGTTTGAATCAATATCGGCGCACCAGTGAAGTTAGTAAACTCAAAGCCGGGCGCGTAATTATATAACCAACAAATTGGGTAATGTGCAATATGTCCTGCAAACCGATAGGGCTGCCCTGTTAGTGACATATAGTTTTCACTAGCAGTTAACAATGACAAGACACCACCCCAAGAGAATCCCATTACACCAATACGGTCTTTATCAATAAGCGAGTGCTCTGCCAAATAAGCCAATGCGGAAAAAACATCAGGTAAGGTTTCTTGCGGTGTTGCTGGCCTGTTAGCGCTTCCTCCTGCTAAATCCCTAGCTCCCCATAAATCTAATTCTAGCGTAGCAATACCCCGTCTATTTAAGGCACTTGCGTAAAACATACCTGTGCTATCAACTCCCGCAGAGCTATGTAAAATAATAACCGCAGGGGTGTTTTCGGTTGCATTGAAAGGCATACGTAATTGTCCTGACACTTGCCAATTTTTTTCTGGTGTCGTTACAGGAATAGCAATGTAAGATATTTTTGCTGGTGTATGCATTGCATTAGCAATACTTGGGCATAAAAAAATAACCAAGAAAGTTATCATTAATTTTTTAAACATAATAAATCCATTTATATAATTTTTATTAATAAGCCAAGCTAAATTTTAGGCTGCGTTAGCTGCTTTAATAGCTGGCTCAAGTCCATTGACGATTAAATAATAGTCATGTAAATGCAATTCGTCCATGTAGCGGTGAGTAAAAATACGCGCTTTTAAATGTTGGTTAAATTTATAATGTAAAAAACACTGTACGCGCTTTGGTCATCGCTAAGGTGATTTTTTAAATGAACTAAGCGGTTAATAATTGTTTAACTTGGGCTGATTGTATACTCTTGTTAAGTTTAAAATTATTCGAGAATAATATGAAAAAAATACTTAATTTTGCTGCGTTATCGCTATTAACTGCGGTAACTAGCGTAAAAGCGTCGTCTTCTAATACCGAAGTGTTTACCGTTGAAAAACTGAACGAACTCAACCAATTACACAGTGTAACTTTATCGCCTAAAGGTGAGTCACTTATTTATGGCTTAAAAAAAGGTAGTCAATCAAAAGACAACCACCTTTATCGCCAAGATTTAACAACAGGTAAAGTAAAACAATTAACGAGCCATAGCGCCGCTGAACACAATGTTGTTTGGGCGGATGATGGCCAGTCTATTTACTTTTTATCCACGCGCAGTGGTAGCTCACAAATCTGGCAGCTGATGCTTGGTGGTGGTGAAGCCAAGCAAGTTTCTGATTTTCCATTAGATGTCAATGGTTTTACTTTAGCTAAAAGTGGCGATGTTTTTGCGCTTTCATTTACCGTTAAGCCAGGTTGTGCCGATTTAGCCTGTACGGTTACTGCAAAAAAAGCGGATGCAGAAAAAAAATATAATATTAGAGCCTATGATCAATTAATGGTTCGCCATTGGGACGTATGGGCAACAGAATATAAAGAGCAGTTATTTGTTGCTTACACAAATGAGCAAGGTTTATTAAATAGTGCGCAAAACATTATGGCTAATTGGCAAAGTGATTTTGCGGGTATTAGCCAAGTGAGTATTCACCCTGACGGAAATTCTATAGCTTTTTCAGCAAAGGATTCATCTAGCACTGAGCTGACAAGAACGCATGCATGGACCACTAACTTTGATATATTTGAAGTCGCACTCGATAAGAAACCAGAGCAAGATTTTACCGTAGTGAATATTACACGTGATAATAAAGCGTGGGATGCTAGTCCAGTTTACTCAAGTAATGGTCGTTACTTAGCATATAAAGCGATGAAAACACCGGGTTATGAAGCCGATAAGTTTACGGTGCAGTTACGCGATAACAGAACTGGCAGCAGCAAAGCGGTTGCGCCTAATTGGGATCGTTCGGTAGGTAGTTTAGCGTTTGCACCAGATAACAAGAGTTTGTATGTGGTAGCGCAAGATGTTGGCCAGAAAAGCATTTTTTCTATTACTCCTGAATTTAATGAAGTTCGTAGCCTTTATAATGACGGTAGTAACGGTGACGTGATGAGTTATGGCGATACCGTGTATTTTTCTCGTCATAGTTTAAATTCACCAACAGATTTATTCTCTATTGATAAACATGGTGATGATTTAAAGCAGCTAACGAATATTAATGAAGATAAGTTAGCTAATGTAAACTTTGCAGACTTTAAGCAGTTTAGTTTTAAAGGTTGGAATAATGAAAAAGTTCATGGCTACTGGTTAAAGCCTGCTAACTTTGAGCAAGGTAAAAAATACCCTATTGCCTTTTTAGTACATGGTGGCCCACAAGGTAGTTTTGGTAATATGTTCCATTACCGTTGGAATGCACAATTATGGGCGGCTCAAGGTTACGGTGTGGTTATGGTTGATTTTCATGGCTCAACAGGTTACGGACAAGAGTTTACTCACTCAATTAGTCGTGATTGGGGTGGAAAGCCGCTTGAAGATTTGCAAAAAGGTTTAGACTTTATTGTCAAAGATCAACCGTGGTTAGACCGCGATAATGCTTGTGCGTTAGGAGCTTCTTACGGTGGTTACATGATGAATTGGATCGCGGGTAACTGGCCAACTGGTTTTAAGTGTTTAATTAACCACGCCGGTCTTTTTGATATGCCAAGTTTTTATCAATCAACTGAAGAGTTATGGTTCCCTGAATATGATATGGGTGGGCCGCTTTGGGGCAAACAAGACGGTAACCGAACCGCTGAGCCAAGTGAAGATTACAATAAATTTAATCCGTCGGCCTATGTTAACAACTGGCAAACACCAATGTTAGTTATACAAGGTGAACTTGATTACCGCGTACCGTACGCACAAAGCTTAGGCGCTTTTACTACATTGCAACGTAAAGGTATTGATAGCAGATTAGTGATGTTCCCAGATGAGGATCACCATATTCGTAAACCTGATAACTTAGTTGTTTGGTATGACGAAGTGTTTAAGTGGTTAGCTAAATATACCGATAAATAATTTCAGTGAAATGATAACTTTTAATAAGCGCTTACCTAATAGGTTAAGCGCTTTTTATCATTATAGGCTTGAGTTATTATTGCTCTGCGGCTTCTTTGAGGTAAGCGAGTCGGTCTTGCTCTTGCTCAAAAGCTGCTTGAATTTCATTTAACACAGTACTGACATCGGCGGACTTTTCACTTTCTTTAAATTGCCCTGTTAGCTTAGTGGTATCGCTTAAATCACCACTTTCATAAAGTGCCCACATTTCTTCGCCGAACTTAGTTAACGCTAAATTTGGTGCAAACTGTGCGTAATACGTGGTGATATTATTAACATCACGTAACAGCATTGCTTTAGCGTTGTTATTTGCCGAGGCATCAACCGCTTGTGGCATATCAATTACAACTGGACCATAAGCATCTACTAAAACATTAAACTCAGATAAATCACCGTGCACTATGCCTGCACATAACATTCTCATGATATAAATCATCATTAAGGCGTGATCTTCAATTGCTTGCTCTTGGGTTAGTACAACATCATTTAATCGCGGTGCTACATCACCGTTATCATCTACGATTAACTCCATTAACAATACACCGTCAAAACAGCCAAATGGTTGTGGTACGCGCACACCATGTTCGGCAACAGCATAAAGGGCATCTACTTCCGCATTTTGCCACGCTTGTTCTTGCTGATCTTTACCGTATTTAGATCCTTTTTCCATAGCGCGAGCACGGCGGCTATTACGACTTTTTCTACCCTCTTGGTATTGTGCCGCTTTTTTGAAACTGCGTTGATTAGCTTCTTTATAAACCTTGGCACAACGAATAGTATCGCCACAACGAACACGATAAACGGTGGCTTCTTTACCGCTCATTAGTTGATTAAGCACTTCATCAACTAAACCATCGTCAACAAGGGGCTGTATACGTTTTGGAACTTTCATGTTGCTGTAATACCTTGACCGCTATGCGGAAATTAATAGGTGCTTGTAGTTAATACTATCAGAGGCAATCAATAACATTTTGACATCGCTATATGTTAATGCTTGTTTTGTGACCATGCTAACGGATTTGCTCGCGTTTGGCGATTATACACTAGCGACTATCGATCTTTCGAGAACCTTTTTATTATGGTTGTCGTTTATTTATATCGCACTATTTTTTTAAGGTTGGCTTTAACGCTTCAGAGGGTAAGTGCTGTGCTTGCAGTTGGTTTATCACCTGTGTCTTGATGAGTTTATTAACCTGTATTGATAACTCGTGAGCTTTTTTCGAGATAGAAGAGTTTCTAGATATAGCAATATAGCTGCCAACGGGTTTGTTGTATTGGTAGCTTTCTATCGTCATTTTATCCTTATACTCTTGCGAACTGATTAAGGGTTCTATTGACTCTTCTCGTTCTAGGAATGTATCTATTCTCCCCTTAAGTAGCATATTAACTAATTGTTCTCGTGTAGTGAAATCTACTTTTCTAATCTTGGTATTATTATCAAACTCTGGAAAATAGGTTGCACCGCGTATAGTTCCTACCACCAAAGGGAGCAAATCAGTTAACTTATTAATACTGATGTTGTTGTTTGAGAGAGTATAAAACCGTATTGGCTGATCTTGTACAAATAGTGGAGGCTCAATAAATATGAGGTTTTTTTCTCGTTCAGGTAACTTTTTTAGATTGATCATTAAATCAGCTGAGCCTTGCTCAAGCATAGTTAAGCAACGAGCAAATGGGCATTGAATAATAACAGGCTTAAGGTTAATTGATGATGCGAGCATTTCAGCAACATCAACATTAAAACCTACTAAAGTATCATTTTCGATTCGACTAAAAGGTGGCTCAACAATACTGGCCACTTTCAAGTTTTCATTCGCAAACGATATAACACTAACTAACGTGTTTATAGTGAACAAGAAGGAGAGGAAGTACTTCATGGCGCCTCTTAAGGTTTAGTAGAATGCTTTATTACATTTGCTAGCTGTTCTTCTAGTTTAGTTAACTTTTCAGTAATTATTTCGTTTTGTTTGAGTATTGCATCATTTTGCTTGCGTAATTCTCTATTTTTTATGCTGGTATCAGCAAAACCAAAAATTTTATTCGCAAAAACAGCACCGACACCACCCAAGATACCAACACCTAAAACAAACATAATAAAAACAGCAGCACGTCCCGCTAGTGTTATAGGGTAAACATCACCAAAGCCTATGGTAGTTGACGACATTAACATTAGCCAGAATGCGTCACTATAGTTTTGTACCGGCGAACCACTGGCGTTAATCTCAGCAAGGTAAGTGATATAACCTAAACTAGCATTAATCAATACAAATAAAACAAACGAGAGTAAGCCGAGTGCGCCATAGTTATAATTTTTTACACCAAATTCATCGACTTGGTATAAATTACTTTTTTCCATCGCGTTCTGTAAAATAATCATCAAAGTTTCTCTAAAGTTTTTATCGATGAGTTGATGATATTACAAAGCTTGGTCACTGAGAAGACCAGCTTGCTCAGGTAAACGGTATAGTAAGGTTAACTGGCTATTTTACGTGGCACTTTATTGGTACTTTTTTTTGAGTGCGAGCTAAACTTTCTTTTTGTTCTTTTGGGTTTAAACGCTACTTTAGGTAAGCCTGTAAAAGGTTGCTGGGTAGCGCCGATAACCATTGCTGAAACGGTTTCCGTTAATGGTTGCATAAAACTAAGGTAATTAGCTTTTTTCTCACTGATAGCGGTCAGTGTTGCCTCCCATTGCGCTGTCATATCGGGTAGAGTTGCCATCTCAGGTAAGGCATTAATTAGCGCTATACCAATATCGGTTGCGTGAATCTGTTTACCTTGGCGAGTTAAAAAATTGCGCTTAAATAATAAGTCGATAATACCGGCGCGGGTGGCATCGGTGCCTAAACCATCAGACTCTTTGAGTACTTTTTTAATTTGTGGGTCATTCACATAACGCGCAATGCCTGTCATGGCGGCGAGTAAAGTTGCGTCGGTAAAATATTGTGGGGGAGAGGTGTGCTTTTCAATTAACTCCCCATGTGAACAATGTAGCATTTGTCCTTGCACTAATGGTGGTAGCTCTTGCTCATCATTGGTGTTGTTGCTGTTAGCTTCGGTGTGTTTACTTTTGGAGAAAAGTACTTTCCAGCCTATTTGTTTAGTGGTTTTTGCTGTACGAGTAAATAACCCACCTGCAATCAGCAAATTCACTTTGGTTTGATCAAAAACAAAAGCGGGATAAAACTGGACTAAATATTGGCGCACTATCAGTAAATAAATATTCTTCTCGAAAGTATTTAAGTTAATGTTATCTGGAGATTTCTCTGTAGGAATAATGGCATGATGAGCGGTTATATTTTTATCATTCCACGCTTTGCTGACTAATGCTTTATTAGCGTCTTGTGCTTGTTTGGCACAGGGCAGAGAGCCCTTTGCTAAAGTATCAATAATTGCACCAGATTGTTTCAGCTGTTCTTTAGGGAGGTAACGACAATCTGAGCGAGGGTAGGTAATAAGTTTATGTTTTTCGTAGAGTGACTGGCAAACATCAAGCACTAATTTAGCATTCATTGAAAACTGCTTTGCGGCGCTAATTTGTAATTGTGATAAGTTAAACGGTAATGGCGGTGCTTGCTTTTTTTCACTCTTTTCTAACTGTTGAACTTGTGCAGGTTGGTTACCAATACGGTTCACCACATTTTCAGCTAGCGCTTTAACTAATATTCGCCCCTCTTCATCACAATAGGGTTGGCAATTTTCACTAGGCTGCCATTTTGCGGTAAAGCTGACAGGCTGCTCTGGTGTTAAAGCAATGTGCGCTTCTACCTCAAAAAAGGGTTTACTGACAAAATTAGCAATTTCTTGTCCGCGCCTGACGACCAAACCGAGTAATGGCGTTTGTACTCGACCAACAGACAACACACTATTAAAGCCGCTTTTTTGTCCTTGTAATGTATACGCTCGGGTTAAATTAATACCGTAAAGCCAATCGGCACGCGAACGAGCCAAGGCAGAAACAGATAAGGCAATATAATCTTTATTATCTTTCAATGTTGTTAAAGCGCGTTTTACCGCAGGTAAGTTTAGGTCGCTAATCAGTAAGCGCTTGACCGTTGATTTTTTCTTCTTTGAAACATTTAAGTAGTCAATTACCTCATCAACGAGTAGTTGTCCTTCACGGTCAGGATCGCCAGCATGAATAATTTCATCGGCCTGCTTAACTAACTTTCTTAACGCGGTTAACTGCGCACGAGTGCGAGTAATGGGTTTTAATTTCCACTCTTGTGGAATAAAAGGTAGCGTATCCATACGCCATTTTTTTAAATCACCATCGTAATCTTCTGGGTCGGCTTGCGCTAAAATATGACCGATGCACCAACTGACCACATCACCATTGCCTAATTCAATATGAGTTTTACAGTTTTTATGTGGTTTAGGTAACGCTGCTGCAATAGCGCGACCTAAGCTTGGTTTTTCGGCAATATAGAGTTTCAACACACAATCCAATAACAACAACTAAGTTAATAATGGCAGTATAGATTATTAACTGGTTTTATGTACAGTACCTGCTGTTAGTATTATTATTTTTTTTGTTTAGGAGCTTTTTTAAACATCAACACTAGTAAAGTGCCAGACAAAATAGCAACCGTAGCGGTGACAATACGTAAGGTAATAGCTTCATTAAGTAAAAACACCCCAGCGAGTGTAACAATAACAGGAACGCTTAGTTGCACTATTGCTGCTTGTGTTGACTTTAATTGTGGCAACACGCTGTACCATACAATGTACCCCATGCCTGAAGTGACGACGCCTGAAATTAACGCATAGATAACACCAGTGGTATCTAAGGTTATTGCTGAGTAATTGCATAGCCAAAGTAATAACACCATAGGAACCGCTTTAATAAAGTTAGCCGCGGTTGAAATAGCAGGGCTAGTGCTTGGGCTAGTTGTTGAACCTTTACCTTGGTGAGAATATAAACTCCAAGCGATACCAGATAAACACATTAAACTAGCGCCTAATAACGAAGGAGCCTCTAAGCCAGGTAGCATTAAAATGGCTAAACCAACAATCGCCAAAATAAAGCCAGATATTTGGACTTTATTTAAGCGCTCACCGGCATAATAGCCGATAACTGACATGGTAACTTGTACAGCACCGAAGAGGATAAGCGCACCTGTACCAGCGGCAATTAAGCCATAACCGTAGGTAAAGCTTACTGCGTATGCAAAAAGTGATAATGCTCCGAGCCAACTTCCTTGATGAGTGAGGTTTACAGCAGTATTTTTGTGTTTTGTAAATAGAATAAATAAGGCTAAAAAAATAGCGCCAGAGCCAATCCTTAATGCAATAAAGCTAGCTTCATCAATAGCGGTTTGCTCTAGTGCCAATCGTGTAATCACAGAGTTTGCAGCAAAAGCGAGCAATGATAATAAGGTAA
Organism: Colwellia asteriadis; assembly: GCF_039523295.1. Lineage (NCBI taxonomy): Bacteria > Pseudomonadati > Pseudomonadota > Gammaproteobacteria > Alteromonadales > Colwelliaceae > Colwellia > Colwellia asteriadis. The sequence continues at coordinate 317,752 of NZ_BAAAFA010000002.1, forward strand.
GAAAGATTAAACGTTGAAAGCTCATAGTAACCGCCTTATGGTTAAATTTAGAGGGCAAGGTTCCCATAAACGTAAACCGGTGAGTTTATGTTTAGAAGATATAGCCATGTATAGAGGTAGAGCTGTTGGTGTATAACACACCTCTAACCTGATTGCTTAGAGGTGTCTAATATTATAAAAGTGCTGATATTTTAAAAATTACTTATTAAACCATATCATCAAAAGGATTGGTTGATGGTAGTGCAATGGCGTTTTTAAACTCAGTAAACGATAAGCTACTGTTAGTAATTTCCATTGTTTCCTCATCTAATAAGCCTTCACCAAACTTGTAAATTAAATCGTATTGACCATTATTTACTTGTTCTTTATACGCTTGTTGCACCTGTTCAACAGTTACGAGCTTCTGCTGGTACTCTGCCATTGCAGGTGCACCATAACGTTTTTCCATCATTGCTAGGCTCACTTTAGGTGAAAAAATAGTTGCGGTTGCATTGTTGCCGCCAAAGCCTTTGGAATTGATAAAAGCAATATCCATAGCTTCACAGTGGTAATGCTCAGTTGCAATATTTAAGTGCTGATTGTGTACGTCAGCTGCCACTTCATCAATCGTAGTGATACCTGGCATAATATTATCGCTAAATATACCCAACGCCATTGCCATTTGATCGCCACTTGCTGGGCCTATGGTATGACCAACATAAGCTTTTGGTGCCGCCACTGCCCAGTTTTCAATGCTAAAGCTTTCAGCAATTTTATGATAAATAAGCGATTCAGAAACACGGTTTTGTGGAGTACTTGAACCATGAGCTAAAATAAAGCTGCGTTTTTGTAGCGCTTCTTTACCTAATACTTGTTCGGCTAATGCTACCGACTTAGCCATGGTAATATAGTTACCAGGACCTGGGGCCGTAATCGACTTTTTGTAACCATCAGCATTAACAAATACATCAGCGACTGAGGCTAATACTTTAGCCCCCATTTCTAGTGCTAAAGCATCATCCATCAATACTACAAACTGCGCACCTTCACCGATAGTGAAACCACAGTTCTGACCAAATGGACGACTTGTTTTTCGGTGATCTACAGCGTCACTTCCGTCAAGTTTTTTCAGCCCCTCTTCATTAGCTAAAGCCCCCATATTTCCGAAACCTTCAATAATTTCAGGAGTGATAGGTGCTTCACTGCTACCGACAATAGCGACACGAATACGACCAGCTTGCATATCTTGTACAGCACTGCGTAAGTTATACAGAAAAGTTGCACAAGCACCAGAAGAAGAAAAAGTTGTGCCGACATTACCGGTAACATAGGCGTTAATAAAATCAGTAGACATGGTGTTTAAACCAAGCGCCAATTGTTTAGTGCTAACACGAGAACCAGACAGACGGCTTTTTAGTAAACCACCTAAACCTTCATCATTTAACTGACCTGCTACAGAGGCTGAGTAAGTACCAACTTCGTCAGGACTTATTTTGTCTAAAATAGCATCCCACTCAATACCCGTTGAGCGTATCGCGTCGGTTGCAGCAAAGATGGTTGCTTGTAAGCCGCGTGGCTGATAACGACTATTATAAAGCTTCTCTGGTGCAAAGCCTGTTGGAAATTGTCCTGCGGCTTTAATGGGGTTATCACGGTAAGCATCATGAGTAATGGTTAACTGTTCAGGAATTTCAACTCGAACTTTACCCGACTCTAGCTCCGTTACTTGCCATGAACTTGGTACTGGCTGAGGTAATTCACGTGCACGCAACTCAAAGGTGATGTTTTGTTCGGTTGGAGTAATGTTCATTTTTTGATGCCAATGGGTTGCATCAACATCAAAATGATTTTTTTCAATTTTACGGATTAAGGTCCCTGCCAATATTTGAGCACCAAAGGTTGCTTCAATATTTTCAGGTGCAATGATATTACCCGCATTATCAAGTAACTCGCCATTTTCATAACGTGCTAGCTTCATTAACGTTGCTAGGCCAACAAATGTTTCTTGGCGTGCTTCGGCATTTAATTTATCAATTACAATGCGGCGAAAGCCTTGGTGAAAAGAAGTGCGTCCTGCCGCGTTAATACCGCCCATCCCAACAACTAAAGGTAAACTTGTCATGAAATAACCCGTTTTTAAAATATGAAAAATATGCAATACAGCATTGCATTGATAACAGTCAGTTTAGGGAGTAATAAGATCAAATAATAAGGTACAGCAGCCAAACTGTGTGCAATAATGGCCATTATGGGATTTTGAGTGCAAATATGATGGATGATTTACAAAAAACTAAACCCTTATTGGTTAACTTGATAATTTACCCACACGTGTTAGCAACGGGAGTAACATTACCTGTAGAAATGCTATTGGCCGGCGAAGCATTCGCAAGGCGGTACGATAAAAGTGTTGCGCGACTTGAGACACAATTTTTAAGTGAGGAAGCTCAACAAATAAAATCACGAGCGGGTATTACTATGTTGGCTGATATTACCCTTGCTGAGTTAGCTGTTGATAATGAAAACAATAGTAAAACACCTGATATTATTATTGTGCCAAGCTTATGGCGTAACCCTCGCCCAATTATTAATAAGCACCCTAAATTAGTTGCATGGCTTAAGCACTGTTGGCAGCAAGGTAGTACGTTAATTGGTGTTGGAACGGGTGTATGCTTTTTAGCTGAGTCGGGTTTGTTAGATAACCACTCTGCAACAACTCATTGGCATTATGTTGAGCAATTTAAGCGTGACTACCCAAAAGTTGACTTAAAGCCTGATTTTTTTATTACTCAATCAGAACGTATATACTGCGCAGCTAGCTTGAATGCTTTGGCCGATATTATCGTTCACATTATTGCGCAGTATTATGGCAAAGCTGCAGCGCAAAATGTTGAGCGAAACTTCTCTCATGAAATAAGAAAACCTTATGAAGAACAACGTTATTTAGAAGGTGCGGTTGACAGACATGCAGATGAATTAATTGCGCAAATACAGTTTTGGTTGAGAACTAATTTAAGTACAGACTTGAGTTTAGAAGAGCTAGCATCACAATTTGGTTTAAGTCAGCGATCGTTTACCCGTCGATTTAAAGCTGCAACAGGCGTTAGAGCTACTCAATATTGGCAACAGTTACGCATTGAAACGGCAAAAGAGTTACTTGCCTCGAGTAACTTAACTATTCAAGAAATTGCTGACCAAGTAGGTTATCAAGACCAAGGGCACTTAGCGAGGTTATTTAAATTACACCTAAATCAAAGCCCTAAAGACTACCGTGCCATGGTAAGAAAAAAACTGTTTAGTTAGTGTCAGGTTATTTTACAAAAAAGTCATAAGTAGTAGATGTAATTTTTTATTTCCTTGATTTTAAATGGTTTTTTGTTGTGGTTCGCTTTTTGCTTAAGCGGAGGGTCCAGAAGACATTATTTTTATAAAGGAATATTAAATGTACACGAAATTCTTTAACAAACCAAAGTACTTATTAGGCGCTTTAATCCCTGCTATTTTTTCTTTCAACGTTTCAGCTACTGTCATAGATAATACCTTTGATGGCGGCATTCCTGCCAATTGGGGCTGTACCGGAAATTGTGGTGTTGCTGGTGCCGATGGTGTAGTTACTGCGGCCCCAACCGGTGCTAATAACTATGGTTGGGTTTCAACTGATAACGGTGTAAATGGTGTAGGTTTAGACGGGTTAGTTGGTACTGATGGTTCAGTATTAACGTCTAACTTATTTGCAGCTAATGCAGGGGATGATTTAGAGTTCTTCTTTAACTATGTAACTAGCGATGGTGCTGGTTATGCTGATTATGCATGGGCCCGTTTACTTGATGAGTCATTAAACCAAGTTGCTATGCTATTTACAGCTAGAACTAAAGAAAGTGGTAATATTGTTCCGGGTATTGGTATGCCTGCACCTGAAGCAACATTGAGCCCAGGTAGCGTTGAAATTATCGCCGGAGCGCCAAGTTGGTCGGTTTTAGGTAGTGATTCAAATAGCTGCTTTAGTTCAGGTTGTGGTTATACTGGTTGGGTGCAATCTAACTACAGTATTTTAACAGCCGGTAGTTATTATTTAGAGTTTGGTGTTACCAATTGGACAGATACGGCCCATGATTCAGGCTTAGCTTTTGATGGTATTACTATTGCTGGCGTTGCTATTGATCCTGTCGCTGTTCCTGAGCCAGCAGGTGTTGCATTGTTTTCATTAGCTCTACTTGGTTTAGCGCGTATTAAACGAAATAGAGTTTAATGTTATTTTAAATAAACATTAATGAAAAAGAACAAGCCAATCAATAATTATTGATTGGCTTTTTTGTGTGTACTGCCTTCTTCTCTTATTAATATCCCTACATATTGAGAGTGTTTTATTAATAACTTACACTAATTCCTCATACGGCTTGTTTAGATGAGCTTGCTGCGGCAAAATATGCAAATCGTTAATCTAACATCAACTACTTAATAGAGTGATTTAACAACCATGAGTGAACAACTATCAACGGCTATTTCAATTGCCGAAAAACAAATTAGTCAAATGCTGACCATGCAAGATGCAATGAATAGTCGAGTAAGTGATACATGGCGCGCTAATGGCTATGAATGGTATCGCGCAATTTGGGTTGAATGCGCAGAGATGTTAGATCACCACGGTTGGAAGTGGTGGAAACATCAAGAAATTGATGTTGCTCAAGTTCAATTGGAGCTAGTTGATATTTTCCACTTTGGTTTAAGTTTACGCTTAATGACAGGTGATGATGTCGCTAAAATAACGAGTGATTTAGCGAAAGAACTTCACCAAGGTACTGCGGAAAGTGACTTTAAAATTGCGCTAGAAAACTTGGCGTCATCTGCGGTTACAAAAAAAGCTTTTGATGCTAAAGCACTAGCCGATTGCATGTCATTAATGAACATGGATTTAGATGAATTGTTCCGTCAATACGTAGGTAAAAATACGTTGAACTTTTTCCGTCAAGATCATGGCTATAAAGAAGGTAGTTATATTAAAATTTGGCACGGTGAAGAAGATAATGAAGTGTTAGCTCAATTAGTTAATGAGCTCGACGCTGGAGCTGATAACTTCCAACAGCAGCTATACGCAGCGTTAGAGGCTAAATACCCAAAAAACTAATTCATATAACAACCTTTGGCATAAATTCTGCTTGGTTCACTGTAAGTAGTGCGCTTTATCAACAAATAGGGGTAAAGCGTCAAGAATTTGCATGCTGGAGATAGTTATGGAATTTATTTTAGTGGCGTTAATCAGTTTAGTTGTTATTGTGGCGGTGTTGGCGAGTCGTTTAAATGATAATAGTTTTCCCTTTCCCTTTGAAGGTAAAAGTACCATATTTACCTCTGCTGAGAAAAACTTTCAAAACTTAGTTGAGCAGGCAATGGGCTCTCAATACCGCGTTGTTAATCGTGTTAAATTAAGTGATATTCTCTCGGTACGTAGTGGTGTTTCTAGTCGAGCGAGCCAAAGTGCCATTAATAATGCTGAAGGGAAATATATTGATTTTGTGATTTGTGATCGCAGTTCAATGAAATTATTAGGTGCTATCGACTTAGTAGACACTCAAGGCAAGGGGTATAAAGTCAAAAAAGATTGGTTTGTCAGTGGTGCCTTAGAAGCAGCCTCTATTCCACATTTACGTATTAAAGTGAAAGCAAATTATACCTTAGATGAGATTAGAGCCTGTATTAATAGCAGGTTACTTGGACATAAAGCTACTAATTATACGCCAGAGCCAAAAGTTAAAGGCCGTATTATTCCTGCTCCTATGGTACGCGCAAGAAATAAAAGTGTTGGTGCGTTAAGTAGTGCCTCTACGCAAGCACAACTTAACCCAGAGTTAGCTGCACAATTATCATCTCAGTCATCTAGATTACCCACCGGACAAGTGGCTTTGCCTCATTAATTCCTATTAGATTTATTGAGCCACTTCATCGGTACCTTTAAGGTATAGGTGTAGTGGCTTTTTTCGTTGCATTATTAGTTATCCCTATAACAAGGTCGCACAATGGTCTTGCTTAGGTATATAATCATTCCAATATAAATTTAGCTTAAAGAGACCCTTATGAAAGCAGGTATTATTGGCGCTATGGAGCCAGAAGTTGCTATTTTAAAAGCAAAACTTGTAAATAGCACAACAAGTACGTTTGGTGGTTATGATTTTTATCAAGGTCAACTAGATGGTAGTGATGTTGTTATTGTACAGTCAGGTATTGGTAAGGTCGCAGCGGCCTTAGCTACGGCGATGTTGATTAATAAGTTTGATATAGATTACGTCGTTAATACAGGTTCAGCAGGCGGTTTTGATCCTACATTGAAAGTGGGTGATATTGTGGTTAGCTCAGAAGTACGCTATCACGATGTTAACTTAACCGCGTTTGGTTATGAAATAGGGCAGTTACCTGCTAATCCTGCTGCATTTACTCCTCACCCTACATTAGTAGCAGCGGCTACATCAGGTATTGAGCAATTAAGTGGTGGTAGCAATGACCTTAAAAGTATTACCGCGGTAAAAGGGTTAATTACCACCGGTGATACCTTTATGACCGCAGAAGAAGATGTAGCTAAAGCGCGAGCTAATTTTCCGACCATGGCAGCAGTTGAAATGGAAGGTGCTGCAATTGCACAAACATGCTTGCAATTTAATACACCATTTGTGGTTATTCGGTCTCTTTCTGATATTGCAGGTAAAGAGTCACCGCATACTTTTGAGGAATACTTAGAAACCGCCGCGGTTAACTCTTCGCAATTAGTGATGAACATGCTACTTGAGCTAAAAGGTAAAGATCTTAACTTACCGGCTTAAAGTAATATTAATATATGGAGTGAGCCTAGCTGTTGCCTGCTCACTTTGAGTTAACAATTACATTAGGTGTTAATGGAAGTAAAATAATGGCGCTAACGGAAATAAATGATTTTAGCTACCAAGTGATCATATTACTTGTTGTGATGTTAACTAAGTTGACGATATCACGTTTTATTGAACATGAGCCATTACGTTTTTTTCAGTTTTACTGTCAGCAACTAAGTAATAAAGTAAATAAGTCGAGCAATAGTGCTCAACAACAAACTGTTGCTGGCTTTGTGGCTATTGTGGTTACGTTACTACCATTGGCGGTAATATTATGGTTGTTTGCTGATTTTGTCGCGTTAGACTACCTATGGCATGGTCTATTACTTTATTGTGCTTTTGGTGGTTTTAGCTTACAGCAAACTACTAAGCATATAGCGCAAGCAATAGTAGGCAATCAAAGTTATGTGGCTAAGCAAACATTAGCGCCTTGGGTCTTGAGAGAAACAGAGCAATTATCTGCTGTTGGTTTAAGTAAAGCGGCTATTGAAATGCAGTTGCTAAGAACGCTGCAACAAGGCTATACGGTTGCTTTTATTTTTCTCACCTTAGGACCTTTAGCTGCTCTGTTGTATCGTTTATTACTTGAAATGCATTATTGCTGGAACCCTAAGTTAACTCAATTTAATCATTTTGGTTATTGCGCTAGTGTATTGGTTAATATATGCCAGTGGTTACCCGTTAGACTATTTGCGTTGCAGCTTTTGATATTTAATTTAGGGAAGAATTTTTTACTTTTTTGGCGCTTGAGTAGAGGCTTTATTTTCCAGCTTAATAACAATATAGCTATTTTATTATTGGCGTTAAGTTTAGAAGTGAAACTGGGGGGCGTTGCTATGTATCAACAAACCAAACTGCGTCGAGTTAACTTTAATGATTTAGCGCAGCAACCCAAAGTAACTGATATTATTCATGCGAACAAACAAATAAAACAAGTTATTGCCATGAGCTTATTGTACGTCATAACCTTAGCGGTAACCTGTACGTTCATTAATATGTAATAGCATTTTGAATTGTTAAAACACATCAACTATAGAATTGATACTAGTGTAGAGGCCTACGTGTGGTTGAGTTACTTTTTTGGTTAGATATTTTTGGTATTATCGTGTTTTCTTTCTCAGGGGCACTGATGGCGGGCCGCTATAAACTTGACCCTTTTGGTGTTGTTGTACTAGCGTCGGTAACCGCGATAGGTGGCGGTACAATTCGTGATGTTATCTTACAAACACCTGTATTTTGGTTGGAGAAAACCTATTATCTCTATGTTGTTCTAGCGACAGCGTTACTCACCATTGTACTTATTCGTGAACCGAAACGCATTCCTAAGCGGTTTTTATTAATTGCCGATGCTTTAGGTTTGGCATTATTTGCTGTATTAGGCACGCAAAAGTCACTCGACTTAGGTGCTGCTACACCTGTAGCTATTGTTTTAGGGACAATTACTGGCGTGGCTGGCGGTATGATACGTGATGTATTGTGTAACGTGATTCCTATGATTTTACGCCAAGAAATTTACGCGCTAGCGGCGATGTTAGGTGGTGGATTATTTGTTTTATTAGAGTATTTAGCGTGGTCAGAAAGTCATGCGCTGATAGTTTCTATATCGGCAGCCTTATTGTTACGCTTGGCTGCAATATATTGGCATGTTTCGTTACCTGCTTTTCATATTCCTGATAGTGAAGATACTAAATAAGCACATCGAGATTTTCACCTCGACGTACTTAATATTAATTTAATGATGTAATACAGTAGTTGATTAAAATAAGTAACTAATGCCAACATTTGATGAAATAAAACTTAAATCACCTAAGTCTTGGTAGCGTAAACCTGCATTCATACCAATGCCCATATCCCATTGATATTGCCAACCTGCCTCAAGAAGTGTACCAACCCCATTGTCGCCCTCAATATTGTAATCGTTTAAACTAAAGTCATAATCATAATATTGTGCACCAATTTTGCCATATAAACTATTGCGCTTCGAAATAGGTAAATTGCCTTTTATAGCAATAACTGCGCTATTAAGCTCAAATTCATTAGCACGTAAATTAAAGATATTTTGATTACTATTAAATGAACATGTCCAGCTATTGTCATCTTCATCCTCATCACAATCCCAATCATCAAACTCTGTAGCACCCGAATAAGCTATTTCAAATGATATATGTTCAAAAGCTTGATAATTATAATAAAGGTAAGATTGTATAAAACCATCACCATCTTTACTCGAGTTTTTATATTCGCCACTGGCAATACCAACATTAATGCCTACGCTATGCTTACTTTCTTGGCTAAAGGCAGCAGTACTAAATAATGCTATTGATAAAAGTGATAAAGCGGGTAGTAAACGTTTCATTAGAGGTCCCTGTTAAAAGATTTTGTTAGCGTGATTATCTGGGGATTTTAAATGATAAACTGTCAGTCAAGTGTGATAATTATGTAAGTAAGTGTAAGCGTGAGGGTAGGCGTAACGCTTCTATTGTTGGTAGGCATTACTCATGTCTTGATGAGCTTTTTCGTACCAGCCTTCTTGAATATTAACAGGGGGAAGAGCTTCAATTTCAATGGTTCCTGAGGTCGCGCTTTTATTTGACTCGTTGTAAATAGATAAAATATTTTTTATGACAACAGGCTGAGCTTTCAATTTTAACTTCTCGACTAATATTTTAGTGCCAGGCTCGAAGGGCTCTATTTTTCCTGTTTGTGAGCGAGTACCTTCTGGAAAAATAATAACTTTTTTGCCTTTACATACTTTCACGTCTTTGAGCAGCTTAATAATGGCGCGTCGATCTTTTTGATCTACAGTAATATGGCCCACTAAATTAACAATACGTGAAACAGGCCACCGGTCCATGATACCTGTTCGCCCTACAAAGCGGACATCATTTCCGACAACTTCTTCTAGTGAGAATATGTCGGTCATGCTTTGGTGATTGACAATGAGAATATCAGTATCAGCGTCAATGCTACCGCTTAAATTAACACGTGCGCCAGCACTGCGAACAATTCTAATACTGAAGAAACGACGTAAACGATTAAAGGTTTTACCATGCTGTTTACATAGCGATAAAGCAACTGATTCAGTAGCTATGGTGATATACATGGTGTATTTTTTTAAGTAGAAAGCAAGCATGTCCAGATTTACAGAAGCAATAAATTAGGCTTCGATCCCCCAACCGTCATTGTAGCCTGAGTGTTGAGACGCTATTTTTTCGAAAGCTTCTTCTTGCGCTATGATGGCATCATAGGTTGGTATCATTTTGATAGTGCAATCTACATCCCATACGTTAGGCGTTTCATCGGGGTGAAGTGATGATGTGATTTCTGGGTGGTTTTCACTGAGGTATTTAACCATTGCTTGGGCTTGTTCTTTCTGCTCGAATAAATGAAAAAACACCACACTGTGCTCTATAGCTAGGTCAATACCTGCTTGCTGCATTTCTGCCAATACTTGGCCTGTTTCATCATTTGGGAAGGTCATAGTTAAATATAAGTACAGTATTAAAAAGGGTCATTATAAACAGAGCTTATGAATTTGAATAGTGAATAATACTATTGAGGTAAATAAGTCGGTTGAGTTGATTGTTATCAGCTAGGTTATTTAGGGTATTGTACTAGCATATCATTGACGGCTTGCTGAATTTTCTCATTGATTTCTTGGCTGTTATCTTTGTCTTTAATATTTAAAGGCTGAATGCTACGCCACACCGACCTCCTCCTGTTTGGGTCAACTAAATCAATAATCAAACTGTTTACTTTTACGGTGAGTCTATCGCTGCCCTGGTGCCAGTTATTAGCTTGTAAGCATTGCTGGCAAAACAACACCGCTTTGTTATAACGCTTATAGTCAGAAGGGTTTTTAATCATATGATAGGTTACTACAATATCTGCATCTTCAGGTTTAGTGTAGTGAAAGTTTCGACGCTCCATGCTTTTTTCTATCGCTATTTCAATGCTATTTCGGCGTGTATCCGCCAAGTTTTGCGTATCAGTAAAGTCTGAGTTTCTATGATAGATACTATAGCTAGTGACAGCTGAAAAGTTGAATTGGGTATGAAAAATAGCATTGTCACTGGTACTACATGCAGTAAATAAAAGTATGAGGCTTGTTATGATAATAGATTTATAAAACACGTTTATTAAATATTAATGGTGGCGTTAGGCAGTCAGCGTAACAATTACTGCAACCGTTTAACAGAAAAACAATGGGTTAATGGTTCGCTAATTATATATTGCTTAACTACACTTAAAACTATCTTGTGACTTTGGTGTGAAGTGAACTGTTGTGATGCTATTTCCTCTACAGTACCGTGGAATTTATTGTCGTTCATTGCTGTTGGTTATACTGTGCTGTTGCTTTCATATTTCTGCGTATGAAAATGAAGCCGCCTTACTTGAGAAGAAAATAGCAGTTAGTGATGATGAAGCTAAAATAGCCTTAATTATTGACTACATCCGTGACGGAAACCGATTTACACCAGAAAAGTCTATTACTTATGCAAGTGATGCTTTAAACATTATCGGGCCAAATCATGCCAGCCGAGCGACTCTCTTAAATTACTTAGCCTTATCATATTATCATTTAAATGAATTTACGAAATCGCGAAGCTTATTGGAAGAAGCATTAATTATTGCCCAACAACAAAAAAATATACATGACGAAATGTTAGTGTTGATGAGTTTCTCTTTACTGGCTAATGAGTTACGAAATCACGATGAAGCTCTTGTTTACATTGGAAAAGGTTTGAACTTTGCCCAATCGCTAAATGAATTGCAATTTATGGGGGACTTTAATGCTCTCAAAGCAACGGTCTATAGCGAGAGTTATAATAGCGATAAAGCAATTGAAGCAGCGTTGCTTGCTTATCAGTATTATCAACAAACTAATGATGTTGAGTCTATGGTTCAAACTCTAAATAATAGCGCGAGTATTTATCGTAGTTTTGGTGCGCTTGATAAAGCGCTAGAGTACCAACTAAAAGCCTTATCCCTAATATTAACAACAAGTAACGTTAAACAAATTGCGATTAATTACAACAACATTGCAATTTTGTATAAAGATATCCAAGACTATGACAATGCAATTACTATGCACCTTGAATCTTTAAAAATAAAAATGTCTATAGGTTACCTACGTGGTCAAGTTTATTCACATAATAATCTTGGTGAAGCTTATCGTTTAGCAGGGAAAACAAGTGAGGCATTAGAGCACTTAACGCAAGCAGCTCATTTAGCAGATCGAATTAACAGTCAAAAATTATTACATTACTCTTACTTGTATCTAGGTCGATTACATCGTGATGTCGCTGAGTATAAGATTGCTGCCATGTATTTAAATAAAGCTATAATTTTTTTTGAAAAGACTAAGCGCACTAGCCGTCTATCAGAAGCTTATTTAGCTTTAGCTAAATTACTACTGGCAGAGGAAGAACTTGAGTTATCAATAGATGCGGCTAGAAATAGCTTACTTTACGGTAAACAGAGTAGTAAGAATGTTGTTGTTCTTCAGTCATACCAAATGTTGTCTACTTTATATGAAAAGCTAAATGATTATCAAAGTGCACTAGCAAATGAAAAGGAGTTTCAACGATTAAAAGATACAATTTTTAATGAGCAGCAGCAGCGCTTTATGCAAACATTAAGAGTGGAGTATGATGTTGAACAAAAGCAGCGAAAAATTACTGACTTAATACAGCAAAATAAAATATCAACCTTGGAAGTTGAGCAAGAAAAAACACGTGGCTATGTCTATGTTATGTCATCATTATTTATATTTAGTTTAATTGCTTTCTTTTATTACCGCCTCAATCAGCGTAAGAAATTAGCCGATAAACGCATCGCTTTGGAGAAAATACAAGCGAAAGAGCAAGATTTAAGAGAGCTTAATGCCAATTTAGAAAGTATTGTTGAACAACGAACGCAATCACTAACAACTACAAATAAAGCACTTGAAACAACCTTATTAGATTTAAAAAACACTCAAGATAACTTAATTGAAGTAGAAAAAATGGCGTCTTTAAGTAAGTTAGTTGCGGGTGTTGCTCATGAAGTGAATACGCCTCTAGGTACTATAGTTACAGCCTCTTCTTTTTTAAACGAATCTTTAGCAGCATTCAAAAGTACTGTTGAGAATAATGAAGTTACTCGCGATGGTTTAAATACATTTTTAATGGCCGTAACGCAAAGTTCGCAGTTAATAGCGAATAATACAGCACGTAGTGCAGAATTAATTAGTGAATTTAAGCAAATCAGTATTGAAAAGCGTTCGGACCCCCCACAGGCATTCATTCTTGCAGACTGCATTGAAAAAGTGATGACTTCTTTACTCGCAAAGGTAATGTTTAAACGAGTTAATTATACATTAACACTGCATGGTAGTAGCGCTATTACTAGCTATTCAGCGTACTGGTTACAGATATTAGAAAGTTTATTGAGTAATACTGTTGAGCATGGTTTTTCAAATGATGAGCAGCGAATCAATGTTACGCTAACGATTGAGGAATGCGATAAACATATCAAAGTTACCTATACTGATGATGGCTGTGGGATACCACAAGATAAAGTACATGATATTTTTGAGCCGTTTTATACTACGCTACGCCATAAAGGTCATGTTGGCTTAGGTTTGCATATTATTTATAATATGGTTGCTCAAACATTATCGGGCTCTATGCATTACCAAGAGAAGAAAAAAGGAGCGTGTTTTGTGATTGTATTACCCCAAACACTATCGTTAGTTGCTGAAAGCAATGAGCAACATTAATTCCATTTTGACTCGTTTTAAGGGAGTGTTGTAGTAGACCAAAAAATACGCTGGATTTGAGTGTTATTTTCTTTAAATAAAGTTGTTAATAATGTATTAGGCGTTGGCATAGTTATGCCCATTGATGCTCTGGGTAAAGGCAAGTATTGCTTTTCATCTGAAAATAAATGCATTCTTGCTAAGAATAACGGGTCACTTAAGCTATAAAAATAATCACCTTGTAGTGTGACTGAACACCAACATTGTGCAGGCGTAATTGTGAGTTTCTTTTTAAAAGCGTTTGCGGTACTTTTGTTTTTTTCGTAACTCAAACTTAATAAGTTATTGTTATTGATGTAAAAGATATCACCACTATCATTCTTGAGCAGTTTTTGCCCACCTTCGAATGTTAATTGAGTCTTGTTGCGGGTAACCAAATTAAATTGCCATATTTGACTGACTTTATCTTGTATTGTTGAATAAACAATACTTTGATCGTTATTAGTCCAAAGGTAACTACTGGCCTTGGCTTGCTTTAGTTCAGGTATCTCGTGCAATTTCCCCGTTTTTAAATCAATAAATTCAAGCTGATTATTACGACTAAATAATAGGTAATTTTCGTTGTCTGATAACATTAGCACATAAAGAGCTTGTTGTTCTTTAGCATCAAAGTGACTTATTTGCCTTTCTTCAGAACCATTTGCTTGCCAAATTTGATACTGATTTGTTCTACTTGAGATAAAATAACGAAGGTTTGGCTCTTTTTTTGAGTATATCGGGTAATAGTCGTTACTGTCCGAACTGTTCAGTATTGTGACGTTAGGCTCATTTTCGCGGAAAATATTATCCACTCGAGCTATTTGCATTTGATTGCTGCCCGCTTGAGATGAAAAAAACTGGTTGTTATCAAGAAAGTCAATGTGACTCAGATATTGCTCTAGTGGTAATTCAATTATTTTACTATTTTTATTTTTGATATTAATAAAATGTAAGTTCCTTCCTTTTAATACACCAATATGTTCGCTATCAGGTAACCAAGCGAACGTCATGTAATCTAGCTCTTTTTCTTGCTCATAAAGTAGATTTTGTTCTCGCGTTGTAAGATCAAATAGGTATAGCTTTGCTGGGTTATTTCGTTCATGCCATTGGTATAGTAAATAACGACCATTAGGTGAAATAATCATTCGTGCAACGCCATACTGAGCATCACCGGAAGGTACAAGAACCGTATTTTTTTGAGTTTGAATATTATATTGGTTTATTTCTTGGCCTAGTTGTTTGTCATCAAGCTCAAGGTAAAACATATTATTACCCTTAGCGCTTAGCTGAGCCATACCGCGAGCTTGCTTATCGCATGCTTTAATAAGTGTTGGCTCAGGAACGTTATTAATATCGCTAAGATTGAACGTTGCATAATGACATGTAGATTTAAAGTCACTAATTTCGGTTAATAATACCTGATTTTGTGGTTGCCAAGACATCGCTGAAATATAAAGATTCTTATAACTTAGCTTGATTTCTTTCTTTGTAAGTAAGTGCTTAATAAAGGTGCTGGTTATACCTTCACTCTTATTTGTGTAAGCTAAAAAGTTTTTGTCGGGAGATACCAAGGGTAAGGTTTCTGCGCCTATATTCCAGGTGGCAGCAGTAAAGCTTACATTTTCAGCTTTAGATATTAACTTTTCAATTGGCTCTTTTAGCTTTTTTTGCTCGCTAAATGTACTTTCGCTGGCGTTGTTAGCTTTTTCGCTATTGTTAAGGCTAGGTTGCTCATTAAGCTGCTTAAAGTCGATAAAGATATTAACTACTAACAGTAGCACTACTAGTATCAATAACCACTTATAAGGTGAAGGCTTTTTTGTTTGAGTGTTATTTGATGGGATAGCGGGCGATGATGTTGTTACATTATCAAGTAGTACGTTATTTTCAGCGACCTCAACGGTATGAGGCTCTATTATATCAGTAGCTTTATTCTCTGTTAGATTAGTATCGTTAATTGCTTGTGTTACTGGCGTTTGGGCAGGTTCCTGTTCTTCTTGTAATAGCTGTGGCGTTACCGTAAGAGAATAACCTTTACGATAATGAGTTTTGATTAAGGGGGCTTTATGCTCTGGATGGCTAAGTTGTTTACGTAGCTCTGAAATAGCACGATTTATTGCATTATCATCAACAAAGTTTTGCTGCCATACTTTTTCAACTAATTCTTGGCGAGGAATAATACGATCAGGTTGACTAATAAAGTAAGTAATTAGCTTGAAAGTTAGTGGATCGAGCTCTTTTTCAATGAGACTTGAAGAAATAACGCAGCGAGCAGGTAAAAATAGCCAAGGTCCGATTTGATATTGCACAAATTATCACTAATAAATAACCAAGGCTTTAAATTAACATTTCAATAACGAAAACTCAATTAAAATATATTAATTAATAAGTTACCTATAAACCTTATGGAGTTATAAGGTTTTGATAAGGTTTGTTTTTTTTGGTTTTTAATTGATGCTGTTTTGTTTTTTTATCTTTATTTTACAGAAGGTTATGTTTTATTTTTGTGATGGATTTAATGCTAATGCTTCAATAAGCGACTTATGCTCTTAGGTTGCTAAAATAGCCTTCGTTAACATAATTATAATCAGTAAAGTGAATAAGCTAACAAAGCGATAACTAAGGAAAACACTTAGTCGCAATATATATGTCAGCCAAACTTATAGAGAAAGGAATAAACATGAAAAAGACATTTACCTTAAGTGCAATTGCCGTTGTTTTGATGACTGCTTGCTCACAAACACCTTCAACAAATACGTCAACGGCCTCACCGCAATTAGCGCCGCTAACGAGCTTAGCTGTTAGCCCAAATGATCAGCGTGAATATCGAACATTAAAGTTAGCAAATAATATTGAAGTTATATTAGTATCGGATCCAACGACTGAAAAATCAGCGGCAGCATTAAATCTAGGAGTTGGCTTACTTCAAGACCCTATGGAGCAACAAGGTTTAGCCCATTACCTTGAGCACTTACTTTTTTTAGGTACTGAAAAATACCCAGAAACTAACGAATATGCAGAGTTCCTTAAAGAAAATGGCGGCACAATGAATGCGTCAACATGGATGACATATACAAACTATATGTTCAAGGTTAATAACGACGCCTTTGATGAAACATTAGATAGATTCTCAGATTTTTTCAAAGCACCAAAGCTTTACCCTGAATATACTGATAAAGAGCGTAATGCCGTTAATGCTGAGTGGTCAATGCGCGGTGAGCTAGACTTTTTTGCTCAATTTAAGCTATCAAGAAGTATGATGGGCGATCATGCCGCTAATCGCTTCTTAATTGGTAACCTAGAAACCTTATCGAATAAAGAAGGTAGTAATCTTCACCAAGAAACTGTCGACTTTTA
Organism: Colwellia asteriadis; assembly: GCF_039523295.1. Taxonomy (NCBI): domain Bacteria; kingdom Pseudomonadati; phylum Pseudomonadota; class Gammaproteobacteria; order Alteromonadales; family Colwelliaceae; genus Colwellia; species Colwellia asteriadis. The sequence continues at coordinate 334,723 of NZ_BAAAFA010000002.1, forward strand.
TAATAAGTACTATTCAGCGAATATTATGAAAGTGTCTATGGTAAGTAACTTACCTTTAGATGAAATGGAAGTATTAGCGACAAAACACTTTACAACGATTAAAGATAAAGGCATTGAAAAACCTCAAGTTAAACAAGCGTTAAACTTTAAGGAACTTGCGGGCAAAAAAATATACTTTAAACCTAACCAAGATGTTAAGCAGTTAAAGTTAGATTTTACTATTGCTAATAATATGGCGGACTTTAAAGTAAAACCTAATCACTTTGTCTCTTATCTATTAGGCTCTGACATGCCTGGCACACCGGCACAGTTACTAAAAGCTAAAGGTTGGGTTAGTTCACTAGATGCTGGTGCTTCACCAAATCATTATGGCAACTACGGTGAATTAAGTATTACGTTAGATCTGACTGACGAAGGCATGAAAAATCGCGATGAAATCGTTGCTATGGTGATGCAGTATATTGACCTAATTAAAGCACAAGGTGTTGATGAAAAGTATTATCACGAAATAAAAACCTCACTGGATAACGAGTTTCGATTTTTAGAGAAAGGTGATGAATTTAGCTATGTCGCCGACCTAGTTAATAGTATGCAAAACTACACAACCAATTATGCGATAAATGCACCATATTATTATGAAAAGTTTGACGCACAAGCGATTGATAATGTTTTAGCGCAATTAACACCAGAAACCCTACGTATTTGGTATATCAGTAAAAATGAAAAAGTCACTGAAAAACAACACTTTTATTCAGGCGAATACCGTATTGAAAACATTAATGACGCTGAAGTGGCTAGCTGGAAAAGCGCGGTCAAAGCAGAGTTAGCGTTACCGTTAGTTAATCGTTTACTACCTGAAAACTTTGATATTAAAGTGCAAAACACTAACCAGCAAAAACCTGAGTTGAAGGTTGAACGTGATGGCGTGAAGGTGTGGCATTACCCAAGTAAGTTATTTGCAGAGCAACCTAAAGGTATTATTAAGGTTGATATTAATAGTGGTGAAGCCGCGAGCGATATCAATACTCAAGTCGCTTTGGCAATTTGGCAAGATACCTATAACTTAAAGCAAAGCCTACTGATGTCTGAAGCACAAGCAGCAGGAATTAGTATTAAAGCATCTGCAGGCAAAGGTATGACTTTATTTGTTGATGGCTTTACCGACAAACAAAGCGTGCTATTAACTAATTTAATGCAAGAGTTATCACCTAGTATAGATGAGCAAAGCTTTGCCCAAGCAAAAGATAGGTATATGCGTGATATCGCTAATATTCAAATGCAGTTTGCTTTTCGTCAAATTAAAGGTGCTTTTGCAAAAGTTGCGCAAAAGGACAAGTTTGAAAATAGTGTATTAATTGATACAGCATCGTCGATGACTTTAGCGGACTTCAATAAGGTGATTGCTAAAATGACTAAAAATAATCAACCACGAGTGTTTGCTTTTGGTAACTATAGTACCGCTGATTTAGAGCAAGTAGCCTCGGTTGTGAGCAAGGCGCTTGGCTCTGACAGACAAGAAACCAGTTTCGCTAAAAGCGTACTGTTACAACCTAAACCAGGACAAGTGCTGAGCTACCAGAAAGACATTGCTGCGGCGGATATTGCCTTATTCGATGTGCACTTTCATGCCGATAAAGGTTATAAGTCTTTAGCAACAGCAAAAATTTTAGCGAACCATTTTTCATTTGAAGCGTTTAACCAATTACGCACCGAAGAGCAGCTAGGTTATGCGGTAGGTGCAACTGATTATCCATTAAATGAATATGCGGGTATTGGGCTTTTTATTCAGTCTCCGGTCATGGACTTAGCCCAAGCGCAAACACGCTTTGATAAGTTCAAGGTAGAATACAAAGTACTACTTGATAACCTATCACAAGAAAGCTTTGATAAAATGAAGTCTGGTGTATTAATGAGCCTGACAGAAGCCCCTAAAAACTTGTATCAAGAGATTTCTCCAATATTCGATGATTGGTCAAAAGAAAACTGGGACTATGACTCAAAAGCGAAGTTAATTGCACAAGTTGAGCAAGTAACCTTGCAAGACATGAAAAACTTTTATCAGGCAACATTAGCTAATCCAAATGCTGCGCGGGTTAATGTGCAACTGCGTGGCGCTAAATACCAAGATAAGCCATTTGCTAAATTAGCTAATCAAGTGGTTATTACTGACGCAGCCAAAGTTGCTAGTCAGGTTAACTACCAGCATTAGGCAGTGTGTGAGTACCTTGTAAAATAAATACACATTTATAGGGCGCTCTTGTTGAGTATAAAATACCAGTCAATTGATTCGACTGGTATTTTTTTATCTATTAATTATCAAAAGGGAAAGTGCGTTATTAGGTTAAATAATCTTTGATAGATGAAGTAATAAATTTCGTCCTTTCGTTAATTATGGATTTGTTGCAAAAGCTTAAGTAGATTGACTCATATACTGGGACTGATAAGGTATGAATTCGAATTTTACTTTGCTTTGAGAAGCTGTGTGCAGCATATAATGGTAAAATCGTAAAGCCAATACCATAGCTTATTGGTTCACAAATTAAACTGATCTGATTTGAAAAACCTTTATGCATAAATTGATTTACATGATCAAACTCAACAAAATTTTTACTTAATAATAATTGCCCATGATGGCTTGCATCGGGGTGCGATATAAACCCCAACTGCATTAATATTGGCCAATCTACATGAATAATGTCAATAGGTGTAATAAGGACTAAAGGCTCAACTGAAATTTCCTTACTATTTACAGACGCTGATTTACTTATGTCGGTCATTAAGCCTAAATGACACTGCTGCTCTATAAGCGATTTTTCAATCGTAGTATTGGGCGCGAAGGTATAATCGATAATAAGATCAGGGTGTTTTTTTTGTAACGTAAGTAAATACGGATATAGTTTTAGGCCAATGCTCCCGGGTGATTGTATTTTTATTCGCCCTTTATATTTATCATCTTTTTTTATTTCTTGTTCAAGCTTATTCAACGATATTAAAAGTGCTTGTCCTTGCTGATAAAGCTTTATCCCAGCCTCGGTTAAGGTAAATGACTTACCTTCTCTAAGGAGTAGCTCAGTAGACAGTTGGCTTTCGAGTTTTTTGACGTGTTGGCTAACACCTGACTGTGTCATATAGAGTCTTTGTGCTGTTAATGTGAAATGACCTACATCAACGAGGGTGCAAAATGTATGTAACCAAGTTTGATTTATCATTACAGGTTGTACTCATTATTATAATAAATGATTATTTTTAGTAATGTACTATGTGTTTTATTATTTTACTATCAACTTTGAGAGGAAAATAATATGAGTAAAGCGTATCCCAGAACATTTTCACATATTGGTATTTCGGTGCCTAATTTAGAAAAGGCCGTTGAGTTTTATACTGAAGTATTAGGTTGGTATTTAATTATGCAACCAACAGAAATCATTGAAGACAATAGCCCTATTGGTGAAATGTGTACTGATGTCTTTGGTGTCAAATGGAGTAAATTCAAAATTGCTCATTTATCTACAGGTGACCGTATTGGGGTTGAGTTATTTGAATTTGCTAATCAAGAAAGCCCAAAAAACAATTTTGAATATTGGAAAACAGGCGTATTTCACTTTTGTGTCCAAGATCCTAACTTAGAGGAACTAGTTGAAAAGATAGTGGCGGCTGGCGGTAAAAAACGCATGAAAGCACCACGTTATTATTATCCTGATGAAAAACCTTACCGTATGATTTACATGGAAGACCCTTTTGGCAATATTCTGGAAATCTATAGCCATAGTTATGAGCTGACTTATGCTGCAGGCGCGTATTAATATTAGTATTTAATTACCTCTTTTCAAGCCGCTAAACGGTAGCGGCTTTTGTTATTTCATCTCCTTCATTTATCTAAAAAATGCACTTCTGTTAGTAAAAAAAGCAATATAAGGTTTTGATAAGGTTTGATAAAAATAATTTTAAAACAATAGCTTATGTTATTTCTTTCTCATAAATATATCGCTATTGCTTTGGTAAGCGACTTTGCTGTATCACTGCTTTAACCTTGCTCTTGTCAACAGCACAGGACGACAAAAACGAAGTATTAAAGGGCGTAGGCTAAACGAAGTTTAACTACATTAATCAATACAGAGTCACACAACTACAAAGGTAGATATTATGAAAACTATATTAAATAAAAAACTAACAACAATTACGTTAACTGTTTTATTGTCATCAATGAGCCTATCGCTTAGTGCGGCTCAAGTGACTCATGAAATGAAGCGAGAAATGAGTAAGGTTGCCGTACAAAGTATTGAGCAATCGATGCCATCGCTTATTGCTGAGATGGAAAAACCAGCCACGGAACATAATGCCGTAGGACAAAAGAAAACGTTAGCGGAACTATTACTGTCTATTTCAGAAAAAGAGATTTAATGGTTTGTTACGTGATTAAAATAGCAACGATAATTATATTTATTGTAGTATCTTACATAGCTTTTAAAAAAGAGGAACGTAGCAAAAGCTTTTGGCTTAGCGTATTAACTCTTTTATTTATTGGCTTGGGCGGTACAGGCATGATTGCAAGTATAATGCATAATTTTCAGTCCAATTAAAAATACAATTAAGTAAAAAATTAGCGGCATCTAGCGTTAATTAAACATATTTACAGTATGCAAAGTAGCATTAGCGAACTAAGGGAATAAAAATGAAAAAATTTACAGTAAAAAAAATAACTACGGCAATTACAGTATGTGCAGGACTAATCTTTTCTTGCGCGGCTAATGCAGAATCATCAGTATGGAAAGTATCCAAAAATAATGATGTTGTTTATGTTGGTGGCACAATACACATTTTACCCGTGTCAGAATTTCCTTTGCCGGCAGAGTTTACTGATGTTTATAAAATGGTAGATGCTATTGTGCTTGAAACTGAACTGCCCGATCAAACCGATACCAATTTTCAGGCGCAAATGATGCAAAAAATGAGCTACGCTAATGGTAAAAAGTTAACTGATGTTTTGTCGAAAAGAACCTATCAGCAGTTGAGCGAATATATGGCAGGGTTTGGCGCTAATTTGAATGATTTAAGCGGTTTTAAACCTGGCTTTATTACTACCATGATGGCAATGATGGAAGCACAGCGTTCAAATATTTCGGGTGAGGGCGTTGATGCTTATTTTAATCAACTAGCGGTCAAGGATAATAAAGGCATTGAGTATTTAGAGACCATCACTTTTCAGCTAGAAATGTTATCAAATATGGGGCTAGGTAACGAAGAAGCTTTTATGAAATCTAACTTGTCACAAATGAAAGATTTTAAAAGTATATTTACCCAGCTTATTAAAGCTTGGCGTATAGGTGATGAAAGTGCTTTAGCAGATATTGTTATTACGCCGATGCAGGAAGACCCGCAAACATTAAAACTATTACTTAGCGATCGTAATAAAAACTGGTTGCCAAAAATTGAAGAAATGTTTACAGATAACGACAAAGAATTCGTCTTAGTAGGTGCAGGGCACTTAGTTGGTGACAATAGTGTACTAGCGCTATTGGAGAAACGCGGTTACAAGGTCGAAAAATTTAAATAACCTGAACTAGGTTTAAGAAGTATTTAACAAATTGAAATATCAGCAAAAATTACTTTTCTGAACCGATAGCTTGATAGTTTTTCTTCTTTTCATATGATAAGCAAGGCAAATTTCGCGTCAATAGGGAGCTATTGCAAGTAAATTTAACGAAGAAGTCAGGAAAAGTAGCTGCTAGAGAAACATTTGTTAAGCCGAGCTCAGGTTAAATAACCGATGTATTGTGCATATCCGTAAAAAAGCCACGTTAATAACTTTATTAACGTGGCTTTTGTTTACTTTAAAGAGTATTAGTTCAATAGCTAGAGTAGGTTATTTCACTGTAACTCGAGCAAACTTACGTTTACCTACTTGATATACTGCTTCACTACCAGCAATCACTGTTAAGTTACGGTCTGTTATTTTTTCACCGTCAATTTTAGCCGCGCCTTGCTTTATCATTCGAAAGGCGTCAGACGTGCTGGCAACTAAACCAACTTCTTTTAATAGATTAGCAATACCAATTTCACCACCTTCGGCCGTTAAGCTTAACTCAGGCATGTCATCAGGTAATGCGCCTTTTTGGAAGCGATTGATAAATTCATCGTGTGCAGCTTGTGCTGCTGCTTCGTCGTGGAAGCGAGCAATAAGCTCTTTGGCTAAATCAATTTTAACGTCGCGTGGGTTTTTGCCCTCGCTGATTTGTGTCTTGTAGCTCTCAATTTCTTCAAGAGGCTTGAAGCTGAGAAGCTCGTAATAACGCCACATAAGTACGTCAGAAATCGACATTATTTTACCAAACATTTCTGTTGGGCTATCGGTAATGCCAATATAGTTACCTAGTGACTTAGACATTTTTTGTACGCCATCTAAACCTTCTAGTAATGGCATCATTAATACGGTTTGTGGGCGTTGCCCTTCAGATTTTTGTAATTCTCGTCCCATTAACAAGTTAAATTTTTGATCGGTACCGCCAAGCTCTACATCTGACTCAAGCGCAACTGAATCCCAACCTTGTACTAATGGGTACATAAACTCATGAATAGCAATAGCCTGACCGTTAGCGTAACGTTTTTTAAAGTCGTCACGTTCCATCATACGTGCAACAGTTTGGCGAGATGCTAGCTGTAGCATACCTGCAGCGCCTAATTTCTCCATCCAAGTAGAGTTAAAGGCAACAGTTGTTTTTTCAGGATCTAGAATTTTAAAAACTTGTTCTTTGTAGGTTTCAGCATTGGCCAACACATCTTCTTTGGTAAGTGGCTTACGTGTTACATTTTTACCTGTAGGATCGCCAATCATGCCGGTGAAGTCACCAATTAAGAAAATAACTTCATGGCCTTGTAATTGAAATTGACGTAACTTATTAATAAGTACAGTGTGGCCTAAATGTAAGTCTGGAGCCGTAGGATCAAAACCGGCTTTAATTTTTAATGGTTTACCACTTTTTAATTTTTCTAGTAACTCTTCTTCAACTAATATTTCTTCTGCGCCGCGTTTCAGCTCTGCAAACGCTTGATTGACATCTGTCATAATTCAGCTCCACTGGCTATCATTTTGAATTTACTCTAATGCGATAAAAGTAGATTCAAGGTAATAAGTTTATTTTATGGTCGAATTCTACTGCACTTTATTAGTAGGTTAAAACCTTTAAGTGAGTTTTCGTGTATTTATCTTAATAAAACTAATTTTAGGGAAGTGCAGAGAGGTAAATAACTTGTCTTAATAGTGTGGTAAGTAAAATAAAAAAGGCTTGTATAACAGGGTATACAAGCCTTGATTTTGATTCATGTTAAAACAGAATAATTATCTTTATAGCGTAATCTATTCTTTTATGCTCTTAATTTGAATCGGTTAACAAGATTTTTCATTTGATCAGATAACTCATTCATTCTTGATGCTTTTTCTGATGTTTGATTGGTCACATCTAAGATTTCAGATGATGAACCACTGATCGCTACCACATCTCGAGATATCTCGATGGTTGTAGCAGATTGCTCTTCACACGCGGCAGCAATTGAAGTAATCATGGCCTCTATGCTTTGAGTACCTGCCATAATAATATCAAGTGAATCACCAGCTTTATTCGCCAGCTCTACACTTTTGCTCGCTTGATCAATGCCTTGGTCAATACTGGCAATAACGGCGGTAGTATCTGACTGTATTGCGCCAATAGATTTAGCGACCTCCTGTGTTGCTTGGGTTGTTCTTGCTGCCAGTGTTCTAACTTCATCGGCAACAACAGCAAAGCCTCGACCTTGCTCCCCAGCACGCGCTGCTTCTATAGCGGCATTTAAGGCTAATAAGTTAGTTTGTTCAGCAATACCGTTAATAACTTGTATTACATCACCTATTTCGGTGCTACGTGCCCCCAATTTGTTGACCATTTCAGCTGTTGAATTAACGGCTTCTGAAAGTAGGTTAATACCTTGTACCGTTTGTTTAACAACATTGCCGCCTGTTGTTGCTTGTACCCCGGACTCACTCGCACTTGTGGCTGCTGCCGAGCTTTGGCTGGCAACTTCATTTACGGTTGCTGTCATTTCTTCTACTGCTACTGAAATAATACTGGCTTTATGTGCTTGTTCATTACAGCTGTTGGTCATTTCAATAGTAGCGCCAAGAATATCATTACTTGAACTAGCGACAGAATTAGAGACATTATTAATATCTTTAATTAAGTCATTAAGTGATTTAGACATAGTATTCATAGCGATTGCGATGGCACCAATTTCATCACCACTGTCATCAACAATAGGGTCTGCGGTTAAATCTCCTTCACTCACTTTGTTGGCGACATTGAGTACATTATTCAAACGCTTATTGATGTTTGTTGCTAGGTAATGAGAAATAGCAATAGCAGCAATAATCGCGATGATAGAGATAACCACTAAAGTAAATAATTGGTCATTTATAGAAGTTAATGTTTCATCTATACCTTTACTGGCGTCTACTTTTTCTTCGTCAGATGATTTATCGAGTATGTCTTCAACCACATTAAAAAGCTCTCGTTCCATTTTATCTGCAGCTTTTAAAGCTGAGGCTCTAGCGGTAGGGTCGAATTTAGCGAAGGCTTCTTCTCCTGCAGCTATTATCTTTTGAGACAGCTGGCCTATTTTTACTAGATTAGCTTGATTTTGTGGGCTTTGCTCTAGTTTTTGTAATTGCGACAAATACTCAGCTAACGATTTTTTATCTTCATCAAAAGCTGATTTTTTATTTATATCGCCGGCAATAAAACCCGTGAGTGAAGCAATTAGATCTCCTGCTTCATCAATTAACTCTAAATAAAGTACAGCACTAGATAAATCATTTTTCAAAGCTTCTTTTTTTGAAATATCTAATAGCGACTCAAGCTCGCGCACTGACGTTTTTTCAAGTTCTTTTATTAATGTAAACGCCCATCGTTCTGTTTCAGGGTTGTAGCGAGAAAAAACTTCTTCTTTAGCTTGCGCTGCAAAGGTATCAACAAGATTTTTAATTTTAGCCATTTTCTCACGATCGGTGGCTTTAGCTGATTCAATCAGCTTTAACTTTTCAAATTGTGTGTTAAATTCGGCGTAACTTTCGTTAAACACCTTTACTTCGTTTACTTCTCCAGTCAAATATTCAAGCATACTCGATTGCATATCACCGACTTCATCGAGTACTTGTAAATATAAAATAACGCCAGGGATATCGTCGCTTTGTACCTCGTCAACTATTTGTTGTATTTTTTGGCTTTTAAGCCAAATTACGGTGGAGATTGTTAGCATTAATAATATGACTATTGCAAAGCCAGCGTAAAGACGTTGAGAAATAGTTAATTTCATTATTTATTACCTTGTTTAATACGGTTATATTTTTGCACATGAGTCTTGTAATCCTTTACTTATCGCCTCTATTACCTTTTACTTTAGTTAGTATTTCGTATTTTGCTAAATTTATATTTACCTTTTGATAATAAGCTTTTGGCGACATTTGCTATTTTTTTTTGATATAGTGGTTATTTATTAATGTTTTCGCTTTCCATATTTGAGTAGTCCCTTTGAGTAGTTCCTTGAAAAAAATATTAGAAGTTTTCTCTCAGCTTCCTCTGAAGCATCGCATTGTTATTGGCTTTTTTAGTTTGTTATTTTTAGTTTTTTTACTAATGCCCAGTAATAACAGCCAAGATGATGTTACCGACTTAGCTGTCGGTAAACGATATGAAGTTAAAAGTTTGGGTAACAGTATTGAGCATAGCGCCATTGACGATAGCAACCCAAGCCCTTCAAATAGCAAGGTAAAAGATCTGCCCTCTTTAGCGAGTGATAACGATGCAATTGAACGCGGCACATTAGTGAGCGAAGCAACTAAAACCATAAACCCCCCAACACCAAATATGGCAGATGAAGAGCCGCCGGTTGTGGAGTTGAATTGGCAAACAGTAAAAGTTAGAAGTGGTGACTCGTTAGCAAGAATATTTAAACGTTTGGGTTTCAGCGCTCAAACAACCTATGCAGTTAGTACGGCAAAAGGTGAAGACAGTAAATTACTGAAAAAGCTAAATGTTGGCGATGAATTACGTATTGCAACGAATGATACTAAGCAATTAGCAGCGCTTGAATATCCCTTATCTAAAACTGATACCTTATACATTAATTTAATAGGCGATACTTACCAATCATCTAAAGAAGTCAAAGCGGTAGAAATACGTGAAGCTTTTAGCCATGGTGAAATATCTTCAAGCTTTTGGAATGCAGGGGTGGGTGCAGGTTTAACTGATGCACAAGTGATTAATTTTGCTAACGTCTTTGGTTGGGATATTGATTTCGCACAAGACATTAGGGCTGGTGATAGCTTTAATGTGGTTTATGAGCAGCAATATATTGATGGTGAATACATAGGAACAGGCAATATTTTAGCCGCTGAGTTTGTTAACCAAGGTGAAGTTTTTCAAGCGGTACGCTTTAGCGATAATGAGTATTACACTCCAGATGGCAAAAGTATGCGTAAAGCTTTTTTACGAGCCCCGGTTAATTTCAAATATATTAGCTCAAGCTTTAAGCCAAGACGCTTTCATCCCGTACAAAAACGTTGGAAAGCTCATCGTGGTATAGACTATGCTGCCAAAACTGGCACACCGGTAGTTGCGGCAGGTAATGGTAAAGTGACCCATGCAGCTTATAATAAATATAATGGTCATTATGTTTTCATTCAGCATGGTAATGGTATTGTGACTAAATATTTGCATTTTTCTAAACGGGCAGTAAAAAAAGGACAGCGTGTTAAACAGGGGGAAGTGATTGGTTATGTCGGCGCTACTGGTTTGGCGGCAGGGCCTCATTTACATTATGAGTTTTTATTAAATGGTGTACACCGCAACCCACGTACCGTAAAACTGCCAGATGCTCAGCCAATTGCTAAAAAATATAAAGCGGAATTTCAACGTATTTCGGCGCTACGTTTACAAGCTTTAGCGGGTGCGAGAAATGCCTTGAAATCTACTCAAAAGACTACAGGTATTGCAAGCAACAATGAGTAAGGTTAAGTATTATATTGGGCTAATGTCGGGAACCAGCGCTGATGGGGTTGATCTTGCTTTAGTTGATTTTACGCAAGGTTGCCAAAATTTGATAATCGCTGGTAGTTATTATCAAGCATACACTCCTGATATTGTTGAAAAAATAACGTCACTTTATAACCCTCATAATAATGAAATTGATCGCGCATATAGCTTAGACGTAGAACTAGCTCATATTTTTGGTGATGCGATACGCGCACTGCTATTGCAGGAAAACCTTACAAGCGAAGACATTATTGCCATAGGTAATCACGGGCAAACTATACGCCACCGCCCAGACTTCCCCCATTCTTTTACCGTACAAATAGGTTGCAGCCAAACCTTAGCTGTATTAACAGGTATTAAGGTGATTGGACAGTTTAGACGTAAAGATATGGCACTAGGCGGACAAGGTGCGCCTTTAGTACCTGCGTTCCATCAGCATATTTTTTCAGAGCCTAGCCAAGATGTTTTTGTAGTGAATATTGGTGGCATTGCCAATATTACTTTTTTACCTGAGGGTAATGACAAGCAAGTGTTGGGGTTTGATACCGGCCCTGGTAATGCATTATTAGATGATTGGTTTAAAGAAAATCATCTAGTAATGGCTGCTTCAACTGATAGTGATCATAAAAGCTATGATGAAAACGGTCATTGGGCATCAACAGGCAGCGTTAACTTGGCATTGCTAAGCCATCTTCTTCAAGACTCTTATTTTGCTTTACCGGCACCGAAAAGCACGGGGCGAGAATATTTCACGTTAAATTGGCTTTTTGCACAATTAACTGACTTTTCAATTAAACAAAACCAAGCCTTAAAGCCTAACGACGTGCAAGCAACACTGGTGGCACTAACGGCTCACTCTATTGCGAACGAGATTATTAAGTTGTCAGCTCAAGGTAACATTTATCTATGTGGCGGCGGCATTCATAATCGCGCTTTGATGCAGCAACTTAAGCAGGCGTTAATTGTTCAAGGGGGGTTAGCGTATGAATTATTATCAACACAAGAACGTAATATTGATGGTGATGTGCTTGAAGCAACGGCTTTTGCATGGCTTGCTTACGCCTATGAGCATAAGCTAATAAGTAGTATTTCGGCTGTTACTGGAGCTCGGGTCGCTTGTACTCTAGGCGTTGCCTTTTACCCTTAAGTAAACATAAATATCATCTGGAAAAATCTCTAATGTACTCTATAGTTGGTTGATGGTCGAAATAAAAGCTCAGTGATAATGAACTTAATCGACTTATATCCATCTAACTTAGACAGGGTTGATACTTTTACAGATCACACCTGAAGTATAGGAATACAAACTGGAGGTTTTTATGGAGTTTAAAGATATTCATATAGGTATGAAGTGTGGCAGCAAAAAAGGCAGTGGTACAGTGACTTGGATTGATGGTTCAACCCGCACTATATATATGGCCGACACATGTAACAATAATAATTTTGAAGTGAACTTCAATGAAATTATTGACGATCCACAAGCTCATAATAAAGAAGATGGTTATTACTAGGCGCTAACGAACAATATTAAGTAATTGCGTATAAGTAACGCCTACCCAAATACCGAAAGCCCAGTTATATCGATTATAGCTGGGCTTTTTTATGAATATTGATAGCTTGAGTAATTAACCTGAACTTGGTTTAAGAGATAGTTAACAAGTAGGCTTAATATCATTAACGCTTGAATCCTCAATAATGATTTGCCACACTGCCTCGCTTACCCTCAAAAACACCTTAAGGTTCATAAATATGGAATGGTTGTCTATATTGCCACCACTCATTGCAATAATTCTCGTGCTTTGGAAGAGAGAAGTAATACTCGCTTTGCTTGCTGCAGTGTTTACTTCTGAATTTTTACTTGCTTTAGCTGAGCATAATAACGCTGTATTTTATGGTGGTATTGGGCTGATTGAGCGCGTTGTTAGCGTGGTGATCTCGCCAGGTAATGCTCGTATTCTTATTTTTAGCTTATTAATCGGTGCTTTGTTGGCTTATGTTAGAAACTCCGGTGGTGTTACCGCAACGGTTGAAAAGCTGGTTAATAAAGGTATTGCAAAAAGTAGACGGCAAGTAGGAAGTTTAACCATGTTTACCGGGGTGGTTATTTTTATTGAGTCTAACTTAAGTGTTTTAACAGCAGGCATTTTATCACGCGATTTATTTGATAAATTCAAAATGAGCCGCGCCCGTTTAGCCTTTATTATTGATAGTACTAGTGCACCTGTTTGTATTCTTATTTTACTTAATGGTTGGGGCGCATATATTTTAGCGTTACTGAGCAATTACGATTTAGGTCAATCGTCTGTTTCTATTCTTTGGGGTACAATCGCTTTTAATTTTTATGCCATTATTGCTTTGTTAATGGTGATGTATACGGTGTTTTTTGACAAAGTACATGGACCATTAAGAAAGCTTGAGTTATCTCAACAAAGTATTTCTACATCAACGTCTTATACAAAAACATCAACAGTTAATAATTCAGTATTAACACAAGAAGATAATAACGTATCTCAAAATAGCCATTCGACCAATCAGCCGGCTAATAATGATAACCTTACTGAGTCGATAGTTGCTCCAACTAAAGCACGCTTTATGATTATCCCGTTATTAACTATGGTGTTGTCAATGTTCTTTTTTATGTATTGGACTGGCAATGGTGATATTACGCAGGGTAGCGGTGGTAAATCAGTTTTATATGCCACATGTGTAGCGTTAGTCGTCACCTATTATTTATTGTTTTTTTCAAAACGTTACCGTCACGATGAATTGGTTTCTGTCGGTTTTTCAGGTATTGCCGAGTTACTCCCTTTAGTCACTATTGTGTTGCTTTCACTTACTCTAGGTGCGAGCTTAAAAGACTTAGGTACAGGAATATTTATTTCAGGCGTAGTTGGTGATTACTTACCGTTAGTTTTAGTTGTACCTATGCTGTTTATTGCAGGTGCTGTTATTTCATTTAGTACAGGAACTTCTTGGGGAACTTTTGCTATTTTGATTCCTATTGGTGTGCCATTAATACAAAGTCTAGGCTTACCCCCCTCGTTAGTTATTGCTGCCATTTTAGGTGGTGGTATTTTTGGGGATCATTGTTCGCCTATTTCAGATACCACCTGTGTTTCGGCGATTGCCTCAGGGTGTGATTTACTCGAACATGTTCAAACACAATTGCCGTATGCACTTTTTGGCGGCGCTGTTACTTTGTGTGCTTATATTCTCGCTAGCGTCGTTATGCTATAAAAATAAAGAGGCAAAAATGAAACAAACTATCACTAGTCAAACTAGTTATACGAGAGGTAATACCGTCAAATACCATAACTCGCCAGTTAATTTAAAAGGGTTAATAACTTCGCTGTTATTGAGTGCTAGTGCAGTATTATTGCCGCTCAGTAGTCATGCTACGTCAGTTAATAGTGAGTCACATCAAGCGAGTGATAATATTATCGCAATTGCCATTCATGGTGGTGCCGGTACGATAGAAAAATCACGATTCACTCCAGAAAAAGAGGCGAAGTACCGCGCTAAGTTATCTGAAGCGCTTGAAGCGGGCTATCAAGTGTTAGATATGGGGGGCTCAAGTTTAGATGCGGTAACCGCTGCTATTAATATTTTGGAAAACTCACCACTATTTAACGCAGGTAAGGGCGCTGTTTATACACACGATGAAACACATGAGCTTGATGCGTCTATTATGGATGGAAAAAATCGTCAAGCAGGTGCTGTTGCTGGCGTTAAGCATATTGAAAACCCTATTAACTTAGCGCGTTTGGTGATGGATGAATCGGTACATGTGATGTTGAGTGGCGCTGGCGCAGAAGAATTTGCACAAAGCAAAGGGGTTAAGTTAATCGACAATAGTATTTTTGATACTACTAATCGCCTAGAGGCGCTTCATAAGGCCAAAGCGAAAATGAAAAAGTCGATGCAAACGAGCAAAGACTATCAAGCCGCACATTTTGCGTTAGATACACAATATAAGGTAGGTACGGTTGGTGCTGTTGCACTTGATAAATCAGGAAATATAGCGGCTGGAACCTCAACGGGTGGTATGACGAATAAACGCTTTGGGCGTATTGGTGACTCCCCCGTGATTGGCGCAGGGACCTTTGCCGATAATAACTCTTGTGCGGTGTCTGCTACTGGTCATGGAGAATATTTTATTCGTTATAATGTTGCTGCGGATATTTGTGCGCGAGTGCAATATCAAGGTAAAAGTATTGAGCAAGCTGGCAATGAGGTTATTCATGATGTACTCATGCCTGTAGGCGGTACTGGCGGGGTCATTATTATTGATACCCAAGGTAATATGAGCTTACCATTTAATACCAAAGGTATGTATCGAGCGAGTAAGTCCTCACAACAAAAAAGTCATATTGCAATTTTTAAAGACGACATAGCAGAATAAGGAAAGTTTAGGTCGCTTTTAATAGCATTGGTTGATCTAGATCAACTAATGCTATTAAAAGCGACCTTTTGTGATTATAATGCGGGCCTTTAATTTAGTAGTACAGGAATTAACCATGTCAGATCATGAAGACTTTAAAGATACCACGTCAGCAGTTAACATTTTAACCCTTACTGCAGTAATAATATGTGTTCCTTTATTACCTATGCTTATGGGTTGGTACTCGTTATTACGCTAGGTTTATCCTCTTTGGTAAACACGATTCTGGCTATTAAATCGTAATAGCCAGTAACTCCTTTCTAATGCACCTCTTCCCCTATAAATTTACTTCATTTTCGTGAAACTTCTATTCATTTAACCTAACTTTGTAGCTTCTTGGCTTCCTTTACTTATTCTACTCAGCTCTTCGTTGGTATAAGTATAACCATCGTTTATAATGTGTATATACGCCTCTAATAATAGTTTTCAACAATGATAAAATTGAGAGATTTAGAATATTTAAGTGCGATAGACGAGCATAAGCATTTTGGTCAAGCTGCCCAAGCATGCTTTGTTAGCCAGCCAACGCTAAGTGGTCAGCTGATGAAGCTAGAGCAGCAGTTAGGTTTGCAATTAGTTGAACGACATCGTCGTAATGTGATGTTAACGCCTGCGGGAGAGCAGTTAGTAAAAGATGCGCATAAAGTGTTACAAGCGGCTAATGATTTTGAACGTTCAGCAAAAGCACTATTAGATCCCTTTGCTGGTGATTTACACGTTGGGTTAATTCCCACTTTAGCTCCTTATTTATTACCTCACATAATGTCTGGTCTCAATAAAACACTGCCAAACATTAAGTTTTATCTACACGAAAACCAAACTAAGGTGTTACTTGAGCAATTAGATCAAGGTAAGCTTGATGTATTAGTTTTACCCTACTTAAGTGAAATGGAAAAATTTGATGCTTATGATTTATTTGATGAGCCACTTATATTAGCGACACCGAAAAACCATCGCTTAGTTGGTAAAAAACAGCTCGAACTTAATGACTTACATGGTGAAAAAATCCTAACCTTAGCCGATGGTCACTGTTTAAAAGATCAAGCGATGGGTTATTGCTTTGCCGCGGGTGCCAATGAAGATACCAGCTTTCAGGCTACCAGCTTAGAAACCTTACGTTACATGGTTGGTAGTGGCATGGGAATTACCTTATTACCTGCCTTAGCCGCCTATGGTCATGCTCACGATGAAAGTATTCACTATGGTGAATTCAAATCACCAGCACCAATTCGCGGAATATCATTACTCGTTCGTCCAAATTATTCTCGTATGGTTTGTGTCAGAAAAATTGTTGCAAGTATTAGAGACTCTCTCAACGATGTGGTTAATTAATAGCCTTTGTACGTTAATGTTTATAGAGGGTTTTGAACAAAAGTGTCAAAACCTTTTACATTCCTTAAATAAAAACCACGAAATCAATATGCAAGTTATTGTTAAGAAGTATTAATTTATTGTTGGCATTTATTTTGCTTTCTTTTTAGTTAGCGAAATAATTCGATATATTCTACCTCCGTATTACAAAGGAATAACAGAAATGAAGAAGTTTATCTTAGGTGCACTGACCTTACTATTAACATTAAA
This sequence comes from Colwellia asteriadis, assembly GCF_039523295.1. NCBI lineage: Bacteria > Pseudomonadati > Pseudomonadota > Gammaproteobacteria > Alteromonadales > Colwelliaceae > Colwellia > Colwellia asteriadis. Next base: position 351,805 of record NZ_BAAAFA010000002.1, read on the forward strand.
TGCCAGCGCGACTGTAATCAGTATCTATGAGTCTAACTCAGCACTAAATAGCATCGCACAGTCTCAAACCGTTATTAATAATGCAGCGGCAGCAGATACTACATTAACGAGTAATAATATTTTCTTTAGTGATTCAGGTCACCATGGTGCATCTGCCTTTCAAGGCGGACACAATACTACTTTTGTATTAACCGCTACAGGTATGATCGATACGTCATTGTACTCTGCATTAAAGTTTTTTCATGATGATGGCATTGACGTTAGCTTAGGTGGTAACAGCTTATATACTTATAATGCTAATACTGCACTTAGAAATAGTGGTTGGAAAACTTTCGCTGATACCGGTATGACAACATTTGACTTATTATTCTGGGAAAACGGTGGTGCTGCCTCAATCTTAGTTTATGGTCAACTTAGAGCTAACCAAACGAGTGAAGTAGCAAACTTTGCAACGATAGGTTCACAGTCATCAGTAACTGTAGCCGTTCCAGAGCCTACAACGCTTGCTATTTTAGGCTTAGGCTTATTAGGTTTAGTGTCTCGTAAAGTAAAAAAATAAACATAAATTAGTTTTTATTTTATGACGAAAGCCATCAATTGTTATGATTGATGGCTTTTTTGTTTGTGCCATTTAGCTAAATAACCTGAACTCGGTTTAAGAGATATTTAACAAATTGAAATATCAGCAAAAATTACTTTTATGAACCTCTAGCTTGATAGTTTTTCTTAATTCAAGGCAAATTTCGCGTCAATAGCTGGCCTATTGCAAGTAAATTTAACGAAGAAGTTAGGAAAAGTAGCTGCTAGAGAAACATTTGTTAAGCCGAGATCAGGTTAAATAGATTGGGTTATTGCTGTTTCAGTTTTTGGTCAAAAATATTCTTAAATCTTTTTATCCTCTCCTTGATAGTTTTTATCTATCATATTTATAATTACTATCGATTATACTAATCTTTAGTGAGGCTTTATTATTCTCCTGTCTTCAACGAAACGCATTATTAAACGTTTCAATTAACCAGACTCGTTACTTTTAGAAAGCGAGTAAATTATTAAACGACAGGAGTTCACATGAACCAATCAATTATCAATACAAAATTATTACCTTTTAACGCAACAGCTTTTCATAACGGTGAGTTTGTTGAAGTAAGTGAAAAAGATGTTGCTGATAAATGGTCAGTATTTTTCTTCTACCCTGCAGATTTTACCTTTGTATGTCCAACAGAATTAGGTGATATGGCAGACCACTACGCTGAGTTACAGCAAATGGGCGTTGAGGTGTACTCAGTATCAACTGATACTCACTTTACTCACAAAGCATGGCATGACGCGTCAGATACAATTAATAAAATTAACTACCCAATGATTGGTGACCCAACAGGTAAAATTACCCGTAACTTTGGTGTCATGATTGAAGAAGATGGTTTAGCACTTCGAGGCACGTTTGTTGTAAATCCTGAAGGCGAAATCAAAATTGCTGAAGTACATGATTTAGGTATTGGTCGTAGTGCTGCTGAATTATTACGCAAAATTAAAGCTGCGCAATATGTAGCAGAGCACGATGGCGAAGTTTGTCCCGCAGCATGGCAACCAGGTGGTGAAACACTGGCTCCATCACTTGACCTAGTAGGTAAAATTTAAGCTTTGAGTGGCTAAGTTTTTATAAAGCGTTTCTATGCACCTACTTTTGTTGTTCGGAATTACATAGAGAGTCTATGTAATTCCTCCTCTCAAGTAGGCAGCATATACTTCGGTTTTAAGTGAAAAATTTACTTAGAAAAAATTAGCAGGGGGAAACCTTAGCTAATTATTCTTCCCATATACCCTTTTATTTTCCATATCTGCGATTTTTCCAGCATCAGTAGAGGTATTTATGTTAGACACAACATTACAAGCACAGTTAAAAAGTTATTTAGAGAATTTAAAAACACCCGTTGAGTTGATCACCTTTACTGATGACAGCTTGAAAGGAAAAGAGTTAACGGCATTGGTTAACCAAATTGCGAGTTTGTCATCACTCATTACTGTTACTCAGGGAACTGATATTAACGAAAGAGTGCCATCTATGTTGGTGCGTAGTGCAGCAACCGACAGCGAAATACGCTTTGCGGGTATTCCTATGGGGCACGAGTTTACCTCTCTGGTAATGGCATTGCTACATAGCGGCTCGCACCCAATGAAATTGAGTGATGAAGTTATTGAGCAAGTACGGAACCTTGAAGGCAATTACCAATTTGAGACCTATATTTCACTGAGCTGTCAAAACTGCCCCGAGGTAGTACAAGCATTAAATATGATGGCGGCCATTAACCCACAGATAAAGCATGTCATGGTTGATGGTGCACTTTTTCAAACAGAAGTATTTGACCGTGATGTCATGGCCGTACCAACCGTTTACCTTAATGGTGAGTCGTTTAGTCAAGGTAGAATATCATTAACTGAAATTCTGAATAAAGTCGATAAAAGTGCTGGTGTGCGCCAAGCACAACAACTTGCCAAAAAAGATAATTTTGATTTTCTCGTTGTTGGTGGTGGACCCGCTGGCGCAGCAGCTGCAATATATGCAGCCCGCAAAGGCATTAGTACGGGTTTAGTGGCTGATCGTTTTGGTGGTCAAGTCGCTGATACCATGGCCATAGAGAACTTTATTTCAGTGAAAGCAACAGAGGGCCCTAAGTTAGTTGCTAATTTAGAAGAGCATGTTCGTGACTATGATGTTGATATTATGAATAACAACAAAGCCAGTAATGTAAAGCGCAACGAGACGACCGGCATGGTTGATGTCACGCTAGAAAATGGTGCAGTGCTGAGCAGCAAGTCGGTGGTGCTAGCTACAGGCGCACGTTGGAGAGAGATGAATGTACCGGGTGAAAATGAATATCGCGGTAAAGGTGTAGCTTATTGTCCACACTGTGATGGCCCATTATTTAAAGGCAAACCCGTTGCGGTTATTGGTGGCGGTAACTCTGGCATTGAGGCAGCGATTGATTTAGCTGGTATTGTTGAACACGTAACTGTTTTAGAATTTGCTGATACTTTGCGTGCAGATGAAGTGTTATTACGCAAAGCCAACTCATTAAATAACATTACCATCATCAAAAATGCGCAAACAACCGAAGTGATTGGAGATGGTAAACGCGTTACCAGTTTACGTTACACCGACCGTATTACGGGTGAAAGTCATAATGTTGATTTGGCAGGTATTTTTGTACAAATAGGGTTAATGCCTAACAGTGAATTTTTACAAGGTGATATTGAGTTAACTAATCGTGGCGAAATTATGGTGAATAACCGCGGTGAAACCTCAGTACCTGGTGTGTTTGCTGCTGGTGATGTAACCGATAGTCCCTATAAGCAAATTATTATAGCAATGGGTAGTGGTGCTAATGCCGCATTGGGCGCTTTTGATTACCTTATTCGTCAAGATGGTTAATTAACGGGTTAACTCAGTTTAACTGACTTAATTGAAGTTCAAGCGAGTTATTGATGAAATTAAAGGCCACAATATTGTGGCCTTTTTTAGTAAAATTAAGAGACAATACTTTGTAAACACTGTTTTAACTCTTTCAAGTTAATTGGTTTAGATAAGTGATGATTGAAGCCTATATTCATCGCTTTTTCTTTATTACGAGTGTCGACATCTGCTGTTAAGGCAATAATTGGCAGGTTATCATATTTACTCATTGTTCTAATGATGGTTGTTGCTTCATAACCGTCTAAAACGGGCATTTGACAATCCATAAGTATGGCGTCAAATGAACCTTGTTCGAGGGCATTTATTGCAAGCTGACCATTTTCAACTACCGTATTTTTAATTTCTAATTTATCCAAAATGGTGGTGATCAACTTTTGATTAATACGGTTGTCTTCTGCGACTAAAATAGTTAAATCACTTAGAGATTTAGTGTTAACCGCTACTTCAGATTCAGCAGTCACCATATTTTCATGGTTTGATTCACTCAACTCTGCATGATTAACACTCTCTTTTTCAAGCGCCATCTCTTTTAAGAAACTGCTAACATCAGGTGCTGAAATGGTGCGATCTTCAGCTAAAGCGAGTTTACAAGTAAAGGTAAAAGTTGAGCCTTTACCTTCAACACTGCTAATGGTGATATCACCATCCATTAAGTGGCTCAGCTTTTGTGCAATTGTTAATCCTAGCCCGGTGCCACCAAAATCACGAGAGGTAGAGCTGTCTGCTTGGGTAAAAGGTTGAAACAGTTTACTAATGCTCTCGGCAGAAATACCTATGCCGGTATCGGTAACTTGTAAACAAAGGTGCGCTCTGTTATCAACAATTTCAACCAAATCTGCGGTTAGTGACACGCTACCTGACTTGGTAAACTTCATAGCATTGCCACATAAGTTCATTAATATTTGCTCTATACGTGTTTGATCGCCTTTAAAGTATAAATGTTTAGGAATATTATCTGTTAAATCCCATTTTATCTCATTATTAAAGCTATCCACCTCAAAAACATTAAAGATACGAGTTAGCACTAAATGCAAGTTGAACACTTCATCAGTTAAGGTTATTTTTGAGGACTCTATTTTAGAAATATCTAGAATATTATTGACTATATGTAGCAGTAAATCGGACGAAACATCAATATGTTTTAAGTAGCCCTTAATTTCTTGCATATCATCAGATGATTTAGCGAGTTGCGCAAAACCAATGACTGAATTCATTGGTGTTCTAATTTCATGGCTCATATTCGCCAAAAACTGGCTTTTAGCTTTGTTAGCATAATTAGCCTCACTAACCGCTTGCTTTAATGATACCGTCCGCTCTTTTACTAAGTTATTTAATATCATTTGGCGATTGTTCATTAATAAAAGTGACGTTACGATAATTGCGACAATAATCACGAGTAATACGAAAAATATAATGAAGTCATTATGTTGCCGCTTTATTGATTGATCTCTATTCACTTTTAAATGTATGTGCCAAGGCTGACCATTAACATCAAATATATGGCTGTAATCATCAGAGCCTGCTTGTATTTCAGCTGATGCTTTTGTAATTGTGCTAAAGAAAGGTTGTTGCTTACCCTCTTCGTAAACTTCATAAAAGAAGAGTTTCTGCTGAGCTTGGGTCATGGCTGAGGTTATGACATTTTCAGCAAGAAAAACACCAGTAACAAACCCTTGGAGTTTTTTTAAGGCTTTATTTTGCGAGTTTCCTTCATGTTCAAATACAGGAAAAAACAATAAAAACCCCGGCTCTTTTTGGTTTGACTGTACTAGTTGAATAATATTGGTCGCTTTAGGTTGATAGTTCTCCATGGTTTGATTGAGTGTTTGCTTTCTTTCAGGATTCGAGTAAACGTTGAAGCCAATGGCCTCACTATTACTTTGCTCTGGGCTTATCCATTTTACATAAACTAATGGGTCACCAGCTACTAGAGCATTTCCTCTTATTGGTATTGCTTGTTGGTACTCTTGAGCTAAAGCTTGTTGATGAGCCTCTCTCTCTGTCACTTCTATATAAGGATTCCATGAAAGTGCTTTCAATGTGCTCGAGTCATCTGTTAATTGCTGCGCTTTTTTATGAAAGCTCAGCCTGTCTGCATTCGGTGTATTTTGGATAAAATGCGCTAATGAGCGTAATGATTGTATATTGCTTGAAATTTGTCGATAAATGCCATTTTCAATGATATTGACTTCTCTCTTAACCATTTCAGCAGAGGTTATATTACTGTCTTTAATAAAAAAATTGGCTAATACCAGAACAATAATGAAAAGTGTACTGATACAAAACAGTAGAACGGAACGTGATTTACGTTGATCTTCGGTCAGTGGAGCATGGTGAATAAACGATAGTATAAATGGGCAAGCGAACAATACACCTAATGAGTCACCTAACCACCAAAAAACCATATTAAGTTGATAGTTGTCTAAGTTGTAATTTGGATTGAATATACTAAGAGAGTAAACACCAATATTGGCTGAGATGAGGTTGACCGCAATCCCGATAATTAGGACATAATATATTGTACTGCGGTTATTAGACTGACTTAGTGGGTTGCCGAGCCAATAACGTAATAATGCTGAGCCTACGATAGCCTGTAAGGTCGCGCCTAAGGAAATTATTAAATTTTGCAGGCCAATGGTAGATAAAATCTGATTTAATTCAAAGTTGGGAGTTACGGTACAATTAAAAATAAATGATGCAAGCAATACCGCAGGAAAGAAGCGCCACCAATACAAGTAGCAACCAACTAAGGCGATACCTGCTGGTAACCAAATTGGGACTATTTGGCTTTGAAACGATATAGAAGAAAGGAAGTTACCTGAAACAACGTAGCTAAAAAATAACAGTAGATAGAGAGCCCAGCTGGCTTTAGGAATAGAATTTATTGGCACGATAATCCTTTATTCACTTGTTAATAAGAGTCCACTTAAGATAACTATAATCTAAAAGAATACATTTACAACCAAAGGCTTAATTAATAAAAGCTAAGTTTTGGGTGATAAGCATGTTTAAGGTTAATTATTTCAACAATAACTGTGGAAACTTACTTATAATGATCAGGCTATTGTAAGTAAGTTTATTATTTCGTGTTAAAGGTTTTTCGTTGGTGTATTAAGCGTTAATGCGCTATTGCCATGTAAATTCAATAAAATTATTTGATTATTTTCTTGCCACTAAATGTACCGTACTTGTGGCGCGCTCTAAAAAAGCTCCTTCACAATAACCTAAATAATATAGCCATAAGCGTTTGAACTCTTCATCATAGCCATATTCGGTCAGCTCAGGCCAAGCATTGATAAATGCACTGCGCCAATCTGCTAATGTTCTTGCGTAATCTAAACCAATATCATGTAATGACTCAGTCACCAATGATGTGTGTGTGGTTAAATGCTGCGACAACACATTAATTGATGGCAAAAAGCCGCCTGGAAAAATATACCGTTGAATAAAATCGACATTTTTTTTGTAATAATCGAAACGTTGATCTGCGATGGTAATTGATTGTATTAGCAATTTACCACCGTTTTTTAATCGGTCGTTACATTGACGAAAAAAGCTTGGTAAGTATTCAAAGCCAACCGCTTCAATCATTTCTATTGAGACTACTTTGTCAAATTCGCCAGTTAATTCACGGTAATCTTTTTTCAATAATGTGATGAGGTGACCTAAACCTAATGCCTCAACACGGTTATTGGCATAGTCATATTGAGCATCAGAGATGGTGGTTGTGGTTACCTTACAACCGTAATTTTTAGCTGCGTAAATAGCTAGGCCGCCCCAGCCGGTGCCAATTTCAAGTAAGTGATCATCACTGTTAAGTTCTAGCCGTTGGCAAATAGTGTCTAATTTATGTAATTGCGCTTGGGCTAAAGTTGCATCTTCATTAGGATAAATAGCCGATGAGTACATCATTTCAGGATCTAAAAAACGTGTGTAGAGCTCGTTACCTAAATCATAATGCGCCAGAATATTACGTTTTGAACCGCTTTGACTATTACGGTTTTGCCAATGAATAAAGCCATTTTTTATTTTGTTGAGCCATGACTTTTTATCTTCTAAGGAGTCAGTTTGTTGTTGCGCTTTTGCAAAAACTCGAATAACCGCAGTGAGATCAGGGCTAGACCATTTACCAGCAATAAATGCTTCTGCAGCACCAATACTGCCACCTTTAACAAAGTCTTTATATAAACTAGCATCATGCACAACAAACTTTGCTTTGATATCACTGTCGTTAGGTTGCTTTGGGAAGGTGTAATGCTGATGACCCTCAATAATTTCAAGCTCACCGTAAGTTAGCTTTGATAGCACAGAAAATACTAAAGAACGACATTTTTTATCTATCCAATTAGTGGTTAAATTAACATTCATTGCCGTGATATTCTCCATGACATACTCCTGATTTTTTTGATATTAATAAGTTGCTGTTGTGAGCTTAAAGCGATATTAGCTAGCTTTTTGATAGCCTAAAAAAGGAACACGCTTAATAAATAATTTGAGTGCTTGCCAGTATATTCCGCTGATTATTTTGATAGTCATTACCGGTAACGCTAAAAAAACACGACGTAAATTTGGTTTATTGAAACGTTGCTTCTTCATTGCCATGGTGACATCAAAGACCTTTTCACTGTTATCTTCGTTGTGAGTATGGCGCTTATTTTCTATATTAATTAATAAGTTGTTATGAATTGGTGTCGGAGCTTTAACGCGCCAGTGATAGTACATGTTTAAATCCATAAAAGGTGATACCTGAAATATTTTTTTATTGGCTATTTCTTTATCAATATTAACTAAATAGTAGTGACGTTCGTTCCAAGGCGTATTACTGACCTCAACTAACATTTGGCTACAATGATCGTTTTTGTTATAGCAAAAATAAAAATTTGCCGGGCTAAAATAAATGCCGAAACAACGAACTTGTACTAGCATGGTAATACGTTCAATCTCACTAATATCACCGTTAAGCGCTGCTACTTTATTGGTTATACGTGCTTTAAGGTTACCGGGTTCACTTCTAAGATAATCTTTTTCAACAAAACGTAATAAATTGAGCCAACGATAACCAAATAATGCACTGGGCTTAATGCCTTGTGTAACTTCATCGACATCAAGTGCTAGCATATATAAGTGGTAGCTAAAACTGTGCGCTTTAGGGCTGAAACGGCGATGACGTATCTGCCCAAGGTAAATGTTACTTTTTAATGGTGGCGTCGACATGGCTTATTCTTGTGAGGCAGGTTGCTGCGCTAAATAACAGTCAAATCGTTTTGCTACTTCAACAGCGCTTCTTACGCCATCTTCGTGAAAGCCATTATGCCAATAGGCGCCAGCAAAATGAGTATTTTGTTTACCACAAATACGGTGGCGCTGTTTTTGGGCTTTTATTGATTCAATTGAAAATATGGGATGGTGATAAGTAAACTCACGTAAAACTTTACTCGGTGCGATTGCATCTTTTTGATTTAAAGTCACACAAAAAGTATGTTCGCTTGTTAGCCCTTGTAAAATATTCATATTGTAAGTAACACTGGCCGCTTTATCACGATTGTTGCTTAATTGGTAGTTCCAGCTAGCCCATGCCTTTTCTCGAACGGGTAGCAGCTTTTTATCGGTGTGTAATACCACTGAATTTTCACTATATGGCATGGCCGACAGTATTTCTGTTTCATCAGCACTTGCGTCATTGAGTAATGCTAAAGCTTGATCAGAATGACATGCAATCACCACGTCATCAAACTCTTGGCTATTTGCATCAGTAAAGTGGATTTGTACTTTACTTTGTTCACGAGTGATAGCGCTAATGTTTGCATTAACGTGAATATTATCCGCGAATGGGGCACATAAAGGAGCTAGGTAGCTACGAGATCCTTTTGGTATTACATACCACTGTGGTCTATCGGCAATATTAAGTAACCCGTGATTGTGAAAAAACTGTACAAAAAAATGAAATTGGAAGTTTTCCATTTGGGCTAAGGAACTCGACCAAATAGCAGCACCCATGGGTAAAATGTAATGTTCACTGAAAAAACGACTAAAGTTATGCTGTATTAAAAAGTCACCTAACGTATAGGTTTCAAGCGCACTGCTCAGTTGTGCTTCTTGTTTACATAGTTTATTAAAGCGAAGAATTTCTTTGATTAATAACCAAAAACTTGGTCTAAATAGGTTACGTCGCTGCGCAAAAAGTGTATTTAAATTATGGCCATTGTATTCAAGCCCTGTTTGACAGTTATGCACTGAAAAGCTCATTTCAGTTTCTTGTTTACTTACGCCTATCTCTGCCAGCAATGCTAAGTAGTTAGGGTAGGTTTTATCGTTAAAAACAATAAAACCAGTATCAATAGCATAAGATTTTCCATCAAGTTCAACGTCTACAGTGGCTGTATGCCCACCTATTTCGGCACTTTTTTCAAAGACTGTAACATGATGTTTTTTTGATAATAAATAAGCGGCAGTTAATCCTGAGATACCTGAACCTATAATGGCAATGTTTTTCATAAATTAAGTCCTTAAGCGCTACGCTTTTTTATTAGTTGTTGCCATATAGCGGCAGGTAAAAAAGCGAAAATTTTCAAGAGAAGGGTTAATCGCTTAGGAAAATGAAGATAGTTTTTTCTTGCTTTTACGCCATTAAAAATACGTAATGCCGCTTCATTGCTACTTAATAGAAATGGCATATTGAAATCATTTTTGTCGGTTAACGGTGTTTTAATAAAGCCAGGGTGCACTAAAGTTGTATCAATCCCCTGAGGCTGTAAATCAAGTCTAATGCTATTGGCGAGATAATCGACCCCCGCTTTTGATGCTCCATAGGCTTCAGAGCGAGGAAAAGGTAAAATTGTAGCGCTAGAGCTGACAAAAACAACTTGCCCGCCTTGTGGTACTTTCGGTAAAAAATACTGTAGCAAATACCCAAGAGACGATAAATTAGTATTTATAACGTGGTTAAACAGTTTGCCGTCAAAGTTTTTTGCATCATCAATATAACGACAATCACCGGCATTTAGTATTAAGATATCAATAGCTTCAATGGTATTAATTGCGGTGGCAGCATCACTAATTTGCTCTGGGTTAGTTACGTCAAATGCTAAGGTAATTAACGTTGGGTATACTTTTTTAAATGCGTCTAATTTTAGCGTGTTACGACCACAGGCAATAACTTGATAACCAGCTCGAGCATATTGGTGTAATAATGATTCTCCAATACCTGAGGTTGCGCCAGTGATCAAAACGGTTTTAGTGAAAGACATTATTTTGCTGCCCTCGCTTTTATCCATTGCGTAACTTTACCTAGTAGTGGTAAATGCTCGTATAGCATTTCGCCTAAGTCTAAGTAATCGCGATGATAAATGATTTTATCGGCTGTGCTTTTTATATGCGAATGACCGTCAACCATAATAACATTTCCTTTATTGAGTTTTGGATGACAATAGCGCATACACCAATAAATAGCCGCTTCGTTTTCTTGCACAACAACATGGTTAATTGTAAATTCGCATGAGAACACATTCTCATATAACCCTTTAAAATATTGACATAAATCATCAAGGCCTTGGATCTCGTGCATAGGATCAACAAAGTGAATATCTTGATGGTAAATTGTTTTCAAGAGTGCGAGGTTATCAGTAGAAAGCTGCTGGTACACCGCCATAAATTGAGTTAGCCATAATGGCTTTGCGGTATTTTTTTTCTCTGTGCATATTGTTGACTCGGGTAAATTATTCATAGCGGCTTTAATCACCTTGGCTGAGTTGTATCATGTACTTTATTTATAAAAATCTAAGGCAGCTAAACGTGCTGCTTTATGCTCAACAATGGCTGGCCAATATCTATTCTCGTCTTCAATAAGTAAACTATTATTGGCTAAATAAGTATGCGGAAAATGAATATGTTTAGTAGGCACTTTGTTAAGCTCTGGCAAATACATACGTATGAAGTCGCCGTTAGGATCAAAACGCTCACTCTGTCGAATAGGATTAAATACTCTAAAATAAGGCTGGGCATCACAACCTGTGCTCGCCGCCCATTGCCAACCACCATTGTTAGCCGCTAAATCTCCATCGATTAAGTTTTCCATAAAGTACTTTTCACCCCAGCGCCAATCAATTAGCAGGTGTTTAGTGAGAAAACTTGCGACTACCATGCGTAGTCGGTTGTGCATCCATCCGGTTTTATTAAGCTGTCGCATTGCAGCGTCAACTAAAGGGTAACCTGTTTTACCAAGACACCAAGCCTTGAATAATTCAGGGTTGTTGGGCCAACGTACGCTTTGGTATTTTTCATTAAAGCACTGGTGCTTACATAAGCGCGGTTGATGAAACAGTAAGTGACGGTAGAACTCACGCCATATGAGTTCATTGAGCCAAGTAAAGTGCTCAGTATCGGTGGCGGTTAAAATATCTGGAAATTGATTAATCAATAAGGTTAATAAATAGCGAGGACTAACAGCACCGATGGCTAAGTAAGGTGATAGCCCAGAGGTCCCTTTAATACTGGGAATATCTCGCTGGCTATTGTATGAGTGCACTTTTTCATTTAAGAAAGTTGGAATGACCTGACGTTCAATGGTATTTATTAAAGGCCACTGCGCACTTGGGCTTGTAGCTTCTTCAACAGGGCTTTGGCTTATAGTGTTTTTTGTAGTTGATGGCTTATTTGGCGTCGCTTTTCCTAAATACTCAAAGCCATAATCTTTTACATGGCTTAACCAAGCGCGTTTAAATGGAGTGAATACTTTATACATTTCTCCCGTTTTTGTTAACACTTTTCCTTTAGGTACAATAACATCCGCTTCAAAGAGCGTTAACGGAATACCAAGCTGTATGCATTTCTCATCGCGGATTTTCTCGTTATATTCCACTTCACTATTTGCGACTACTTCAGTAATGTTGTGCTCAGTACAATAGCGCTGTAAAAAGTCAGTTTGTTCATCAAAGCTATCAAGGTCAACGAGTAATAACTCAATATTAAGTAAAGCGAGCTCATCACTAAGTAGCGTTAAATGTCGTTTAATGAGATCTATTTTTATCGTTGACCAATCGTGTAGTCGCCATTGTTTTTCACTGACAAAAAAAACCGCTTTGCTGATTTTATTGTCACGTTGTTGTGAAATAAAATAATGCAAAGCGGGATTGTCATGTGTTCTTATGTCATTTCTAAACCACAGTAACACAATGTTTCCTTTTTGAATTTTGCTCTCAATTTAAAGTAGCTATTGAGCTTGAAGTAATAATGTTACTTAATAACCGTAACGTAATTTAAGTTGCTCAGGGTACGGGTTAAGGTAAGCCTGTTTTGCTAAATAATCATTTGGGTGCTCTAACAAATAATGATTTATTAAAGTTAGCGGTACCATTAACGGCATTAACCCTTTGCGATATGTATCAATATGACCACAGAGCTCTTTGCGTTGCATAGGGCTAAGATATTTTGAAAAATAACCCTGAATGTGCGCTAAGGTGTTAGCGTGTTTTTTCCGTGTCGCTTTAATGGCTAATGCTGTCATTAACCCTTTTATGTAGGTATCAGCCATTTCTTCTACTGGTAAGTCGGCACGCGCTAACAAACGGCCTAATTCCTTATAAGCCACTAAATCATGACTCATTACCGTGTACTTATATTGACTGTGAAAGTCCATTAGTTTGTGCTTGGTTATGCCTGATTCAACCAATGCTTGCCAATGTCGGTAGGTATAAACACGGGCAACAAAGTTTTCTTTTAGTGGAGCATCATTTAAGCGACCATTTTCTTCACAGGGTAATAAAGGGTTGGCTTTCATTATTTCATTGGCGAAAACACCAATACCACCAGCCACTAAAGGGTTGCCTTCTGGCGTATACACTTTGACACGTTCCATGCCACAGCTTGGGCTTTTTGCGCAAAAAATATAACCACTTAAATTTTTAGAAATTTCAGCGACTTTTTTACCATAAGCTTGTAATGCTTGTGCAACATCACCAGTACCGTCAGGACGAGAAACTTTTAATATATCGCCATCTTTAATTTGGCGAATCGTTGGCCTTGGTGTAGGCAAGCCAACCGCTACCTCTGGGCAATAACTTTTGTAGGTAACATGTTGTCCGAACTCATGAATGCAAAAATTGGAAGGTTTGCTGCCGCCATCAAAGCGAACATTTTCACCGATTAAACAGGCACTCACACCAATAACAATGTCTTCTTTCTCAAATGCTGTATGCATAGTTTTTACCTAATAAATGAATGTGCCAATAGGATTCAGTAACTTGTTAATGCCCTGGGTAAAATGTAATGGCGCGTTAGCTACGGTGTAACATAAGCAGCCTTTTTCTGATACCGGGTGATGTTGGTGATTGCCATCAAGCATTATAAAGTCACCAGCGACGTACTCACCTTGTACATCACTAAAAGAGCCTGCTAATAAAAGCGTTAACTCAAAACCATTATGCGTATGTTCAGGCACTGAACCACCTGGGTCAATATGTAATAAACTGGTACGGATATTACCTTCATCTAGTTGTAGTCGAGTTCGCGTTAGTTTTCCAATATGAGCAGGCTTTCCTTGCTCTATGTTGTTTAACGCGCGAGGCAGTTTATATTCGTTATTTCTAAAGGTTATTGATTTTTCGGGAGTTACTTTGGTTGTAACGATATCGTTTGTTGCGGTAATGCTATCAATCATTTGATCAAAATCAGCCAGTTCAAGTAAGTCTTGAGCATCGTCAACAATAAACTTATCAAGAAACTCTTGCTCAAAATTCAGCTCAGCGACTTGCTCGGTTAATTGAGTGATATGTTGTTGGCAAATAGGACACATATCAGCGTGTATCGCAATACCAGCAGCAAGAGAAGCGGGAAGATCACCATTAACAAAGTTTTGTAATAATTCAAATGTTGGATGATGTTTAATCATGACTTTCTCCTAGCTGTATTTTGAGCTTCGCTAGCGCTAAACGTAAGCGAGATTTCACCGTACCTAAAGGTAATTTTAAATGGCTGGCAAGTTGCTCTTGCGACATCTCCATAAAATAAAACCCTTTAACGACTTGTTTCTGGTTTTCAGGTAATTCTTCAATAACGGCAAGTAGTTGCTTATTCTCTAAGTGGTCGGTAAAAGCCTCTTCTTCACTACTTTGGCTTTCAACGAGTGGCCAAATATCTTCACTGAGGTTGTCTTCTTTGTTTGATTGCACTTTACGTAACATATCAAAAGTCACATTACGCATTATGGTATAAACCCATGTGGTGGCAGCACCTTTATCTGCGTTAAATAAATGTGCTTTTTTCCAAACATTACTCATGGTTTCTTGTACGACTTCGCTAGCTTGCGCGTCAGTGTTTACTTTGTTTTTGGCTATTCGCTGAATTTTAGGTGCAAAAAAGCGAAATAGGTGAGTAAACGCTACTTTGTCACGAGAGCGAGCGACAGCTTCAAGCCATTGACAAAGCTCAGTATGTTGTATGTCATTTTGCATACTGTTAGGTGTAACACCTGTTGATTGGCTTGGCAACCTTGTTTGTGCAACTTGCATAATGCCTACCTGTTAATAACCGTTAGTAGCTTATACGTAGGCCTTTTATTTTGGGATCACAAAAAGGTTAATTCTTTTAAATGTTATATTAATTATTAATGGTGTTGTTCGGCATGGATAATAGTATGTATTAGCTGCTTAGCTTGCTCTAATGAATTACTATCAATAAAAATATCTTTAATATTTAATTCAACAGGTAGCAACTCTAACCAGCGGGCTATCACCCAATTGGGTTGATCAGTAAACTTATCTTGATAGAGGTTACGTAAATCATCACTTTGTTTAAATACTTGCGCTAGCGATTCAGATAAGTCGTGCGTAACATGGTCATGTTCACTTAATGGCCAGTGTGCTATCGCTGTCACTTCACCATAGCGCAGCTGATCTTTTTCTACAGTAATTTTAGTGACTTTAAGTAATGACTTACATTTCACATCAATAATTAAAGTGCCGTCTTCGTCTTGGTCAAAATTAATGATTTCAACCCAGCTTGCCCACCTAACTTCGGGTAGGTTAGCATTTGCGTCGTTTAATAGAATAGCGAAGCCATTTTCCTTAGTAGCAATACGTACCATTTTAAGATAGCGCTGCTCGAAAATACGTAAGCGAGTAACTCCGTCGGGTAGTAAAAAGATAGGCAAAGGAAAAAGCGGTAAATTCATAGTAGGTGTCCTTGGTTGATTCAAGGTTTAATACGTAATAAATGGGGAAAATGATCAATGGTTTCTTAAAAATGGTGACCTGAGTTGAGAGGGGAGTTATGTTGCGAGTTTTCATTGAACGGATAATATAAAGCCGCTATTTAAATTATTATAAGTTATAGGAACTTAAATAGCGGCTAAAGCTTAACTTGAGCTCTTGTTATTTACTCTGCGATCACAGTGTCAATAATATGAATCACGCCGTTGGTTGCGTAAATGTCAGTCATAATTACGTTAGTGTCGCCAATCATTAACATACCCGTTTCAGCGTTAATACCTACTGAGATCATGTCACCAGCAGCTGTTGTTAACATAGTGCCGTTCGCACCATATGCCGCAACTGAATTAATTTCAACATCACTGACCACATGTTTTAATAAGACAGATGTTAAAGCGTCAGTATCGGCTAATAAGGCGTTTAATACCGCAGGCTCTAGTTTGGCAAAGGCATCGTTAGTTGGTGCAAATACCGTAAAAGTAGCCGTTTCATCGGCTAAAGTAGTCACTAAGTCTGCTGTTGTTAGTGCATCAACTAGTGTGCTTAAGTTAGTGTTTGCTACAGCAATATCAACAATACTGTCGGTCGGTGTGCCTTTGGCTGTTGGTGGTAGAATTACATTATCAACTACATGGATAATGCCATTGTCAGCCATAACATCAGCAGCACTTACTTTTGCGCCGTTGACAAATAACATACCGTCAGTAAATGACAATGCCACTTGAGCACTATTTGCAGTAACAACTTGGTTATTATCAGAGCTAGCAATTGCAACTGCGGCATCAGACATTACCTTACCAGGCACAACATGGTAGAGCAGAATGTTTGAAAGGGTATCGGTATCATTTAATAACGCTGCTACAGTACCTTCAGGTAGCTTGGCAAAAGCAGCATCGCTTGGTGCAAATACGGTATAGTCAGTGTCTAAATCCGCTAAAACGGTATCTAAACCTGTTGCTTGAAGTGCTGTAACTAAGGTGGTGAAATTGCCATTTTCTACAGCGACATCTACTAGGCTCATCGGTACTGTCGGAAGTTCAACGTCAGCAACAATTACCGCATCAATTACATGAATAATACCATTGGTAGTGTAGATATCTTTAGTGACAATATTGACTCCACCAAAGGTCAGCATATCGGTTTCGCTGTTAATATCTATGGTTATATTAGCGCCTGAAGCCGTTTCAACCATAATGTCATTGAGCGAGTAAGCAGTAACAGAGTCAACTTCAGCATCGGCAATAACATGTTGTAGTAAAATGTTTGTTAATACCTCTTGGTCAGCAATAATGGCTGCTAAGGTTTTTTCATCTATCATGGCAAAAGCGGCATCAGTAGGGGCAAAAACTGTAAATTTTTTACTGGTATCAGCAAGAACTGTGTCTAAATTTGCGGCTTGTAGTGCTGTGACTAAAGTCGTGAAGTTACCGGCAGCAACGGCGGTTTCAACAATATTACTTGTTGGTGTACCCATCTCTGCTGGTGGCATTAACACCGCATCAATCACATGAATAATGCCATTATCAGTGGTTAAATCAGTGATGGTTACTGTGGCTGTATTGACTAGTAGCATATCTCCATCAAGTGACAAGCCAACTGAGTCGCCATTGACCATTTCAACTAATTGACCAGCACTGGCAATTGCTGTGGCAGCATCCACTTCGCCAGAAATAACATGATAAGTTAAAATATCAGACAACCTATCAGTATCAGCTAAAAGAGCGGTAACTGCTTCTTCGCCTAATAAATCAAAAGCGTCATCGGTTGGCGCAAATACGGTAAACTTAGCATTTTTATCAGCTAAGGTCGCATCTAACCCTGTTGCTTGCAAGGCTGCAACTAAGGTGGTGAAGTTGCCATTGGCTACAGCGGCATCAACAATGGTTACGGCTACGGGCTGTTCTGGTGGTGTTGAGTTGTTATTATCGTCATCATTACAGGCTTGCAGTAAAAATAAACTCGCAATGGTAATACATAGGGTTTTAAAATTTTTCACTTGTCTATCCTCGTAGGTTAATCTCAAGTTACCCTACGTGAGCAAAATTTAATTAGATCAAAAAAAACTCAAATAAAAAGTATATTTTTTAAACTGAACTAAACATAACGTTGACGCGTATATTTAGTTATACAGCGTTGATGATATAGCCATTGGCGCATTTATTACGGGTTAAATGCCTATAAACATAAGTAACTCTGGCGCTTTTTATTTGAATGATTGGCCAGTTAAAGGGGGCTAAGGTGAAGTTTCTTATTACCGGTGGTACAGGCTTAATTGGTCGAGAACTTATTCGTCACCTTTCAAAAGATGATGATGTTCAGATAACGGTGTTAAGCCGCAATCCAGTGAGAGCTGCTCAGTTGCTTGGAGAGCATATTAAACTTATTACTAAGCTAGGAATAGATGCTGTTGAGCAGCAAAATGTCGTCATTAACTTAGCAGGAGAGCCTATAGCCGATAAGCGCTGGAGTAATGGGCAAAAAAAGGAAATATGTCAGAGCCGTTGGCAAATAACTCAGCAATTAGTTGATTTAATTAAACGTGCTAAAACACCTCCTGCGTTGTTTCTTTCTGGTAGCGCCATTGGCTTTTATGGTCGTCAGGGTAGTCAAGAGGTTGATGAGGATTTTACCGATTGTCACCATGAATTTTCACATCAATTGTGTAAATGTTGGGAGCAAATAGCTTTAGGCGCTAAATCAAACTATACCCGTGTCGCCCTATTAAGAACGGGTATAGTGTTAGCTAGAAACGCTGGTGCGTTAGCTAAAATGCTCCCTGCCTTTCGTTTGGGTTTAGGCGGAAAAATAGCGAGTGGTGAGCAAATCATGTCGTGGATTCATGTTGATGATATGGTGCGTGCTATTACTCATATTATTGACCATAGTGAGTTACAAGGCGCAATAAATATGACCGCACCAAACCCAGTAAGTAACCTTGATTTTTCTCAAACTATCGCGAACGCATTATCGAAACCATGCTTTTTACCTATGCCGAGCATTATGGTGAAATTATTGTTTGGTGAAATGTCAGACTTATTAATTTATGGACAAAATGTTGTTCCGAATAAGCTTAAACATAGTGGTTTTAGCTTTACTCAACCAACACTTGATGGCGCATTGGCGAATATCTTGATTGATAGAAGAGCAACGTAGCTCTTCCGTATGGTAGGCTTTTATTTAGCAACTTTACGTTACATTAGGACACTTTCTTAAAGGCTGTTCTTTATCAAAAAATAAGGTGATTTCAGCCACTTCAACACCAAATTTTTTCATTACGGTACGGTTGAATACCCGATGTTGATCTATTTGATACATCCAATCATCAAGGGCTAAATGATAAATGTCATCGTCCACCGGTACCGACAAAGTATATTGCCACTGAAACGCAAAGCCTTGTTGCTGACCTGAGGCTGTGCCTATAACATCTTCAGCCTCACCTTGATATTCGCCGTTGTCGAGCTTTGTTAATTGCCAATTACGCTCGGTTACTTCACCGTCGTTAAAGTAAAACACTTCAGCTAGTACACCATTATTACCTTGCCAAGTGCCGTTAAGCTCAACACAGAAACGGCGAGTAACATTATCAGAGTAATCTTGCACCATGCCCCAAGCGGTTAAGGACCCTGTGAAATAGTTTTTAATGTCGAGAGTAGGGCTCGTTTGTTGATACTGCTCTATATCAGCTGAACAGCTAAATAAACCAGTCACTAATAGTGCTGTTGCTGTTAATTTGGTTAAACGGTTCATATTATTTATTCTCTCCAATTAATTTAGCGCGTAATTTAGGTTGGCTGGTATTGGGGTCTAACCAAATAGCAGTAAATAATGGCCCAAAGCTAGCGTGTGAAATAGTACCTATATGATTGCCATTAAAGTAAAAGTGGCTCAGGTTATTATCGATGAGTAAAGCTAAGCTATCGTCAGTTTTAATATCTGGCCAAATGGCTTCAAGTACAGGAATAAACTTATTATATTGCTCGGCAGTTATAGCTAAGTGCTGCCATTGTTCTATGGTACGAGTAATTAGATCTTGCTTAGTAATATCACGTAAATATTGAATTTCGAATAATAAAGACGGTGATTTTTCGGTCATGCCATTATTATTGGACTTGACTAGGTACTCACCTGACGGCGTATATAAATGACTATGATATATATCCCAAAAGAGTACTGAAAACTTGGCACTACCGACCAGTGTTAGCGGTTTTTGTTGTAACACTTTAGCTAGATTTTTTAAGGGCTCTTTAGGTGCTTCTTCGATAAGCGTTGCTGTGTTTTCCTTAACATTTATTGTAGTTAATTGTTGGGCGTATACGCTTTTAATAGAAAAGAGCACTAAAGTAAGCAGTAGGAGTAATGCTAGCAATACTTTGCTTATTTGCTTATGGGTAGTGGAATGTTTAATCATGATCCCTCTCGGTAGCATAAATTTTATCTTTGAGTACAAATAATGACACCATCAGTAATGCCCAAATAATGGATAAGATCATATAGGTAGTGAACAGTTCATAAGTGAAAGTCACCGCATGTAAGTTAGCTCCAGCAACGTAACTCAGTGGTGGAAATAGCAAGCCACAGGTAAACTGCAATGCTTTTGATTTAGCTAAAAAGCTCAAACTATGATGTAGCGTTGCAGCAAAACATGCCCATAAAACCATTAGCCACAAAGGGATAAAATAAACGGTATTAAAAGTAAAAATGTTCAAATGCATCAACACAGTATCTATGACAGTACCGATAATGCTCACCACAACGATTAAGCTCAGCTCAGCTTGCCTTTGATTTGCTTTATAAAGGTGTATTCCTAGCCACAGCAAAGCTATAACAATAAAACTATTGCCATAAAGCACTAAGCCTAACCACGATATATTAAAGCCTAAAATATTTAACCACATAACGACTATTGTTGATGACCTTTACCTTTAATACGTAAGAAGTCACAATAAAGATTACTTATAAAGCCATTATGTGAGAAATAGAGCACTATTGCTTTTCGAGTATTTTTAATAACTGCCAGTAACGCTAGGACTTAAAGTTGAGCCTATAAAATAATACCGTCAGTAATTTCAACATGCGGCATATTTTTTATCAGAAGTAATTAAGGAAAATTAGTGAGTAAAACCATAGCGAAGCAAGTAAAAATCACCGTATTATTGTGTTTGTTTATCGCCACTACCTGTTTAGCGCAAGAGCTACGTATTCCGGTTAGCCAGTTTGATCATTGTGGTAAGCTTGTGAAGCAGCCTCCAGCTAATTTAGCTCAGCACTTAATGCCTTTTTCAAAGAAAATGTTAACGCATACGGGGGTATACGTTTTAGAGGAAGATACTGAATCGTTACTTACCCGTGCTTGGCTCAGTGAAAATGCCGAGCAGACTATCGACGTACAATATTTTATTTTTTCTACCGACAATATTGGTCTAATCGCAATAGATTACTTAATGAAAGCCGCAGAGCGTGGTGTAAAAGTCAGAGTTTTAGTGGACGATATAATGGTTGAAGCCAACGGTGATGAGTTACTCAAGCTTGCCGCGCATCCTAATTTTGAGATTAAAATATATAACCCAACGGCAAATATCGGGAAAAATATTGTTGATAAGCTGATTAGTATCACCACAAACTTTCATGGCTTAAATCAACGTATGCATAACAAAACCTTCACTGTTGATGGCAAAGTGGCTATTACAGGGGGTCGTAACTTGGCAGATGAATATTTTGGTTATGATCATCAATATAATTTCAGAGACCGAGATGTAATGTTAATTGGCGGTGTGAGCACTGAGATACAACGCTCATTTGATCAATTTTGGCACCATGAACTAAGCGTACCTATTAATAAGTTAGTGTCTAGTAAGCAGAAATTTTCCACAGATTATTCAGCGTTGCATCAATATGCCTGTAACCCCGATAACTTTGTACCTGAAGTACGTGCAGCAATAGCCGACTTACCTAATGTATATAAACAGGTTCAACAAGCGGGTGATTTGCACTGGCTTGCGGGCGTTGAATATATATCTGATGTACCTGGAAAAAACGCTGGCGATGACTTTTTAGGAGGGAGTGGCTTATCAACTCAGCGACTGATCCGTTTACTAAAACAAGCCAAAACCTCAGTAACCATACAAACTCCTTATTTAATTACCACCTCCGTTGGAAAAAACTTACTTAAAGCGCTAGTTGCGAGAGGCGTTGAAGTGAAAATATTGACTAACAGTCTCGCTTCAAATGATAACTTAGAAGCATTTAGCGGCTACCAGCGCGATAGAGATGACCTACTCGATACCGGTATTGCACTTTATGAATTTAAGCCTGATGCTCAAATTCGAAAAAAGATTATGGCTGATGTGATGCAAGGTAAGCTCGCTACTATGCCCATTTTTGGTTTGCATGCCAAAACACTGGTGATTGACGATAATATTAGTGTTATTGGTACCTTTAATTTTGATCCGCGTAGCGCTAACTTAAACACTGAAAGTATTACTATTATACCTTCGATAGAAATCGCTAAAAAAGTGAAACAAGGGATGTTAGAAGAAATGGCCCCAGAAAATGCATGGCGTATTACTAAAGACTTTAACCCCGATCATACTGTTAGTCGCACCAAGCGTTTACGCGTTAAGCTTCGACGTATCGTCCCTAAAAATATTTTATAGTATGGACTAACTGCCTAACTTGCGAAATTTTTTATCACGCAGTGCCACTAAGAGTAACTCGCCATTGTCATCCACACGAAATTCACCATAAATTGCTGTTGTTAACTGCTCACCAGTGCCTTCTTCAAAGAAATAAGCATTAGTGGCAAAGTTTACTCGTCCTCGGCGTACCCTAAATTGCAAAGGAATAGTTGCAGCAGTTTTACTTGCTTGTGTTGCTACTGTAGCTGTTAGAGGTATAGCGGTATTAGTTAATGTCGAATTAGTAACTAAGGTATCGAGCATTACTTTATCGTTAATTGTAATGCTAACAAAGCTTGCTACTTTATTTTCATTAATGGTGACATTGGCGAAACCATTTAGTGATGCGCTGTACTTGTTGTCATCATTTAATAATAGGTTGCTCGTTAATGTCGCGTTAATGTTATCGGCCATCGCAAAGCGTAGTGCCATGTAATCACCTTGCATTAATGAACGAGGATCTACGGGAGCTAACTCCAGATAAACGACTTGCCCTTGTGCTAATAAGGTTTCTTTTTGGTATATGCCCCAATTAATGATGGTAAGCGCGATAATAAGGGTAAGTAGCGCGACAAGTTGGTGAGTATTCGATATTTTATTTTTCATAAGCGCCTTTATGGTGATTATCGGTTAAGGCTAAGCGTGGTAATACTTTTATCAGCGCTAATCGGCATACTAGGGCAACAGCGCCCAGTATGAATAATAAGCCCGCTTTAAAAAGGAGCGTTTCTTCCATATAGTAATAATACGATGAGCAATACACTAGTAACGAAATGGTGCCAAGCCCTATAGCCACACGGTTAGATTGATTAAAACCAAGCAGCATAATAATAAGTCCTGCCAGTACTCCAGGTGCTTTTAAAGTAATAAATGCCAGTATTAACGTTATCAGCATAATGGCAATTGCTAGCTTATCATTAAGCTTAATACTATTTTTCTGCAATAATTGTTGGCTGGTAAACAGTGCTGCGGCAATAAAAATTCCTTGAATTAACCAAGGTGAGATAGTGATAAGGTAATCATCAGCTGTCGAGAGCAATGCAAATAAATCTTCGCTCAAAAATTGCTGACTATTTAAAGCCAGCATAGCGATAACTAGCCCATAAAATACTCCTTTATTACGCTGATAGTGCTTAATAAAAGTAAATTCACGTAAGCCTAACCACACGATTGGAAATATCAGTACACTACCTAAAATGTAAGGTTGTCCGTAGGTAATTAGTACTATTTCAAATGCGGCAACAGCAAAGGCGGTTGAAAATAAGCGATGTAAAAAGCTAGGCATTACATAGGCTAGAATAGCTTGTAATACACCTAAAATAAGCCAAGAGTTATGATCAAAATTTTGAGAAAATAGCGCCCAACAAAAAAGTGCTTGTCCAGCTAAACTAAAAGCTAAAGCTAAGTGCTCAAAAAACTCACTTTTAGGTGTGCTTAATATGGCGTAAGCACCTGAAAATAAAGCAAAGCTCATAATAAAGCAGGCGATAGGTTCTTCCATAAAAAAGCTAAATATCGCTAAAATAAATGCCAAAATAAAAATCGCCCCTAACCAACCTGACATGGCTAATAAAGCTTTAACATACCAAGGTGAGCTAAGCATATTGCGAGTAGGAGCATCACCTTCAACAATATTCGCATCGCTCAGTGCTTGCCATAAGGGACTCTGTTTTGCTGTTGTCATCAGTTCATCTCCTGCTGCACTTGTTTGAGCCAAAACGCTGAGCCACTACCAAGACCAATTACCATTATAGAAACCAACAGATATTCAGCGCCATCACCGCTAAAAATAACGCCGTTGCCAACTACCGCGGTTAAAACAACAATACCTGATAAGCAAGCACCTGAAAGCATGAATAAATCAATGCTAACTTTACGATATAACCAGTAAATAGCGCCAAGAAACACTCCCCAAACAGGCAGTGCGAGTGTGTGTATTATGTAGTCATCAACAATGGCTAATAAGGCGTTTTCTGTTATTAAAGTGCCAGTCACTAAAGCGATAACTCTTATCGCCCAAGTTTTTTTCATCCACGTTCTTGATAAGCTGAGAGTGTGCCAACAGGTAAAAATAAAGCTGTTGAGACCAATAAAGAGCCATAACGGGTTTACTTTATTGGTAAAAAATAAGGATAAAGGGTTAGTGTTCACGTCACAGTATAGCGCTAGCGCAATATTAAGCAGTGCTAACCAAATTATCCATAAGCTGGTAAAGCGAGCAATAAGTGCCCAAGGTAAAATGAATAGCGCCCAATTAAAAAATAATTGCCAAGGGTCGGCACCAGTTTGGTAGGTTTGACCAAAGAGTGCCATTAATGCACCTAATAATAAGGTTGCAGTAATCAGTGCGCCATTGCTTGCGTTAGTTTGTGGTTTAGTTTTTACATAAACAATAATGGCGAATATTAATGATATTTCAACTAAAGCGAATTTAGCAAAGCGGCCAATTTCAGACCAGTTATGAGCAATAAAAAAAATAACAGCTAAGCCGAGTGATACACAGCCTAACCACAGTAATAGTTGATTAATAAAATCAAACCAAGCTTTGGGCGCAGGATGAATATTCGCAATATTAATGGCTTGCTTAATATTATCTTTAGCAATTTTTTTCTGCTCAATGAGATTAACCAACTCACCTCTAGATGATTCCATGCCTAGCTGTCCTTTATTAAATCACTTTAACGAATGATGAAACTTATAGCGCAGCTATCTTATGGTATTTTGGCCACTTATGTCACCATAATGTCGTATTCATCACCAATAATTCAGCTTAACTGTAAGATAAATTTACTAAAAATTAATACCACCTACAGGCCATGCTATGATAACTTTTAGTCTCTTTTGGCTTAGTGAATATTGCTTGATTAATATTTCAGACTAAACCTCAAAAATACTGTCTATAGTTACTTTAATTCTCTAATTTTTACCAACTGATGTGAGTAAATAATGAATAAAATTTTCAAAGTTATTGCCGCTTTTTTTGTTGTGATCATTCTTGTGGTTGCATTGATCCCTTTCTTTATTTCTAGTGATGATATTGTTAAGCAAGTGAGTGAACAGGTTCAGACAACAACGGGCCGAGTACTGAGTATTGATGGTGATAAAAGCTTTTCGGTATTTCCGTCATTGTCACTGCAACTAGAAAATGTACGCTTTAGCAACATGGAAAGTGGCAGTAAAGCTGACATGGTAACAATGAAAGCATTGGCTATTCACATTCCTTGGTTGTCACTTTTTTCAGGGGAACTGATTGTTGAACGCTTTGTGATTGAGCAACCGAATATTTTATTAGAAACCGACAAAGCAGGAAAAAATAACTGGCAGCTATTAGCAGCAACAGCAGAGCCAACAGCTTCTGATACTAGTGCAAGTGGCTCCTCAACCTTGCCTGAGCAATTTGACTTGAGTTTAGGGCAGGTGGAAGTTAATGGCGGTAAGTTAACGTTTATTGATCATCGCACCGATAGTACTACCGTTATTGATGAGCTTGAGTTAGCGTTAGTGCTGCCTTCGTTACGTGAAAAGTTTACTTTCAATGGTAGCCTTAACTATATGGACGAAACCTTTGATCTTGAAGCTAACTTAACAACACCGGCTAAGCTCATTAATAATCAAGCCGTACAAGTAGAATTAGCGTTAACATCATCAATTGTAAACCTTAATTACCAAGGTGAACTACTTGAGTCGGGCGCAACCATTAAAGGGCATTTAGCCTTAGATACGCCGTCAGTTAAAAATATTCTTGCATGGCAAAAGCAATCTGTCGCGATGAAAGATAATGCCCTAAACCAATTTAGCTTTAATACCGATATGCACTTTAGTCAAAATACTTTAACGCTGGCGAAATTAGACGCTAAGTTAGATCAACTAGCTTTTACAGGGCAATCGGCATTAACACTATCATCACCATTACAGGTGAATTTAGACATTGATTTGGGTGAGTTAGATCTTAACCCTTACCTTGCTGATGCTGCTGAAAATAGCAGTAAAGCTGCGCAAAGTGAAACGGAAAACGACACTAATAAAGAAGCGCAGCCAATTGTTTGGGATAACAGTACTATTGATTTATCTGCACTTAAGCAACTGAATGCCAATATTAAACTGAGTTCAAGCAAGTTAATATTTCGAGAAATCAAGTTAGATGAAAATGAAATACTACTTAAGCTTGAAAATGGTAACGCTAAAGTAACCTTAAATAAATTTAATGCTTACCAAGGTAAAGGTAGTGGCGAAATTAACCTTATTAGCGCAGTAAAGCCTTACAAAATTAGTAGTAAGTTCTCGTTAGAAGGCATACAAGCTAACCCGTTATTAAATGATGCTGCGGGTTTTGATAAATTGTTAGGGCAAGGACAATTTAGCTGGAATCTTAATACTCAAGGTCTAAGCCAACGTGACTTTGTAGAAAAACTCAATGGTACTTTTGGTTTTAACCTAAGCGACGGCGCTGTCAAAGGTGCTAATCTTGCGGCGATTGCACGTAGCGCCGAAAGTCTACTGAACGGGGATGTGAGTAACGTTAGTTTAGATAAGAACTTTGATCAGGCACAAAAAACTGATTTTGCCTCGTTTATTGCTAACTTTACTGTGACTAACGGCGTTGCTAATACCAGTGACTTAGCATTAGCAAACCCCTTTATTCGTGTTAATGGTCAAGGTGGAGCCGATTTACCTAAAACCGACATTAACTTTAAAGTGCAAACAAAGTTAATCGCGTCTGCCGATGGGCAGCAAAGTGAAGGTGATAGCTCAGGAGTGACCATTCCAATGAAGATTACCGGGCAATTCCACAAAATAAAAGTAAGACCAGACGTTAGCAGCGCTACTAAAGACAAAGTTAAAGATAAGTTAAAAGATAAATTGAAAGGTTTATTCAATTAGGCTCAATTTATTTTAAGTCGTTTAAATCACCATGTTACTTTGTGATTACCTAGTGCGAAAATTAGCTGGGTAATCATAATTACCTACCATCATTTTCTATTTTATTTATTCGATAAAATATCAACCTATTGTTTTAATTGGTTTATTGGTAATCCCTGGGCTTTGTTGGTATGAGCCGCTCCTTCCCTGTTACAAATTTTTCATTATGTTACTTTTTGTTTGGCAATCAGACTAAAGACATATTGCACATTTGTACTTTTTACTTTATGTTGAATTTGCTCTGCTAACAGTTTTGTTACAAATAGCTATATTGTTAACGATAAAATATTCAATAAAAATATAACAAATGAATATGAGCAGCATAAAGTAAATAATCATTATGAGGAAGTTAAAACATGAAAAATACGTTTAAGTACGGCATGCTCGCATTTTCTATTGCCCTATCATTAGGTAGTGCATCCGTTGTTGCGGCAGAGAATGAAGATAAAGATATTTCAGATAGTGCCAAACATTCCGATATAGAACGAATTATCAGTATCGGTACGCGAATATCGAATAGAACGGTTGCCGATAGCCCATCACCGATAGATATTATTTCATCAGAAGCGATTAAAAACTCAGGGGCGACCAGTACACCTGACATGCTTCGAAAATTAGCTCCCTCATTTAATATGAACAACACCACCACATCAGACGGGCAAGATTTAATGCGCCCAGCTACTTTACGAAGTTTAGGGCCAGATCAAGTACTGGTGTTAATTAATGGTAAACGCCGACATCAACAGGCGGTTGTTGCCGTACAAGAAAATGTTGGTCGAGGAAGTGCTGGTACCGATTTAAGCTCTATTCCTATGACAGCCATATCACACATTGAAATATTACGTGACGGTGCTGCAGCACAATATGGCTCAGACGCAATTGCGGGCGTTATTAACTTGGTACTCAAAGATACAGAAGGCGGTACAGTTTGGGCGCAGTACGGGCAAACCAGTGAAGGTGATGGTGAGTCTACTGAAATAGGGGCTAACTATGGTTTAGCTATTGGCGAAAAAGGTATGTTAAACCTTACCTTTGAATATGCAGATAACGGTGAGATGAACCGTGCCACACCTACCACATGGTTTGGCTCAATCGATGAACCTCGCCAATTATTATTAGTCGGTGAAGCTGAAACTGAAATGAGCAGCTTGTGGGCAAACTTTTCGTATGAGCTTGGCGAAGAAAGCGAATTATATGCGTTTGGTGGCTTTACTAGCAAAGAAGGGGAGTCATTAGGCTTTTATCGCCCCGCAGCCGATAATCGCGTATGGAGCTCAATATACCCTGACGGGGTAACACCTAAATTAGGCTCAAAATCAGAAGATTATTCGATTGCCGTCGGCTTTCGAACCCAAGTATCTGATTGGGAACTCGATGCAAGTATTGTAACCGGTGAAAATAGGTTTGAATTTAGTAACACTGAATCGCTTAATGCTAGTTATGGTCCAGATAGTCCTACCTCAGCATACGATGGTGCTTTAGTTTATAGTCAAACGACTTTCAATATTGATGCTGTTACTGAAATAGATTTAGGGTTTTACTATGAAACCTCATTTGCCTTTGGTGCTGAATATCGCATCGATGGTTTTGCACAAGAAGCTGGTGATGAGGTGACTTATGCACGCGGTGATACTTATTGTGCAGAATCTGTAAACCCAACAGGCGACCCAACAATGACTAATTGTACGGGTGGTGATATTACCACTCCGGGTATGCAAGGGTTTCAGGGGTATAGCCCTGAAATGGCGATTGATAATGACCGCAGCAGTTACGCGTTATACTTTGATACTGAAACTTCTATTACTGAAGATTGGTTAGTTGCCGCGGCTGTTCGTTATGAAAATTATGACGACTTTGGCAGCACCGTTATTGGTAAATTATCGACACATTTAAGCGTAACTGATAATTTTGCTATTCGTGGCTCTGCTTCTACAGGTTATAGAGCACCAGGTATGCAGCAAGCTAATTTCACTCAGCGTTCTATTTCGTTAGACAATGGTGTTTTAGCTGACTTAGTTACCTTACGCCCTAATGAAGCCTTAGCTGGCGAACTTGGCTTTAAAGATTTAGAGGAAGAAAATTCGACTAATATCTCATTTGGTATTGTGTATAACATAGGAAATTACTCATCAACACTTGATGTGTATCAAATTAATATTGATGATCGTATTGTTTACTCGGGTAATATTTCTCGTGGTATAAACAATGATATTGATAGTTTTTTTGATAGTCATTCAGGGGCTGGACAAGCGCTAGATGGTGTAAAAAATGTATCTGTTTTTACTAATGCTATTGATACCGAAACTTTTGGTCTTGACTGGGTAAACCAATATACCCAAGAGTTAGAGAGTATGGACATTGTTTACGAGCTTTCTTATCACCATAATGATAATGAAGTGAGTAATATCAATACCTCATCAACTATTGTTCCAGATGATATTGTTTTTAATGAAGGTCAAAAATACTTAGTTGAAACAGCTCAACCACAAGATCGTGCTTCTTTATCGGCGATGTTTGATTTAGATAATTGGTCGGTTACAGGGCGTATGACTTATTACGGGGAGGTGACTTCTGCCTCTTACGGCACTCCTAAAAATACGTGGGGTGCTAAAAGCTTATTTGATGTAACTGCACAATGGCAGTTAACAGAAAGCTTGCAAATTAGCGGTGGTATTTTGAACTTAACAGATGAATATCCAGACGAGTGGGGTAGCAATGGAGCACCATTTACTGAGCTTGGCTTTAAATATGGCTGGACCAGTTTTCCATTCTCACTGGCAGGACGTGAATACTACTTAAGAGCGTCATATAGCTTTTAAGTTACCTCATTCATTAAGCTGATATTTACTCAGCAATATAATAGACCGTGCGGCTAAATACCAAAGCCAGTAGTTATTAACTACTGGCTTTTTTCTATTAGTTTTACAAGGTTAGCATAGTGATACGTAATAAAAGCTTAAAACTCAAAATGACCACTAATATAAACTTCAACTGATAATCCTCGCCTTTCATCGCGCAATACTATTTATCTCGCGCTATTTAAGCTATGTTGCTAAGTAACGCTAAAACGGCTGCACGGTATGAGCCATAACATTATTAAATCAATAGGTATTTATATGAGTCGCGTATTTACTCAACTTTTATTGGTGGCTACCACCATTGTTTCGTTAACCGCATGTCAGGTGACACCTGAAAAAATTAGTGCTGATCAAGTATTTGATAATACAGTGCAACAGCTATTAGATCAGCGCGCTAGTAAAGGTGCTTATAAAGTAGAATCGCAGGATGATAAGAAAAGCTATTGGCCTGATTTATCACCACAACATTTACAGTTACAGTTTGAGCAGCGACAAGCATTAGCCGCGCAGTTTGAACAAATTAATCAAGCTGAGTTGTCGGCTGACAATAAAATTAACTACGCTATTATTAAAGCGCAGCTTGATAACCGAATTGCGAATTATCAATTTAAGGCTCATTATACTCCGCTTAAATCAGAGTCAGGCTTTCACTCTAATATTAATTTTATTATTGACGGTACTGAGTTTAAAACAGAGCAAGATATTGAAAACTATGTTAATAAAGTGGCAGCAATGCCAGCCTATTTCCAACAAAATATTTATTGGATGCGTCAGGGCTTAGCTTCAGGTATTACCCAACCGCAAGCGGTATTAATTGGTTATGAAAAATCTATTAGCGCTTTTATTCCTGACAATATAGAACAGTCAGTATTTTTTAAACCTTTTGCTTCAGTACCTAAACTACTTGATCAAGAATTAGTAAAAACGCAACGTGCTAAGTTAGCGAAAGTATTATCATCGCAAGTCATTCCGGCTTATGAAAATTACTACCAGTTTTTTACTCAAGAATATTTCCCTAATGCGCGTCAAAATATAGCGGTGTCATCAATCCCTAGTGGCCGAGAGTTTTATGAAAATAGAGTAAAGCACTTTACGACAACCGATATGACGGCAGACGAAGTACATCAATTAGGATTACGAGAAGTCGCGCGTATTCGTGCTGAAATGGACGAAGTTATTATTAAAACAGGGTTTAAAGGTAGCTTTGCTGAATTTACTCACTTTTTACGTACTGACCCACAATTCTACGCAAAAACACCATTAGAGTTAATCAAAGAAGCGTCGTACCTTGCAAAGCAAATCGATGCGAAACTTCCGTCATTATTTAAACATTTACCGCGTACACCTTATGGCGTAGTGCCAGTGCCTGATGCAATTGCACCTAAATACACAACTGGTCGTTATATTAGTCCAGCAACAGATCGCCATTCGGGATCATATTGGGTTAACACTTATGCACTAGATAAGCGCCCACTGTATGTTTTACCCGCATTAACTTTACACGAAGGGGTACCAGGACATCATTTACAAATATCGCTTAATAGCGAGTTAGATAACTTACCATCGTACCGCCAACATGCCTATATTTCAGCGTTTGGTGAAGGCTGGGGCTTATATTCAGAATGGTTAGGTATTGAAGCAGGTATTTATACTAATCACTACAGTGACTTTGGGCGCTTAACTTATGAAATGTGGCGTGCAGCACGTTTAGTGGTTGATACCGGTATGCATATGCAAGGTTGGTCGCGAGCACAAGCGATGGACTTTATGAAAGATAATACCGCACTATCGCTTCATAATGTTAGAACAGAAATAGATCGTTATATTTCTTGGCCGGGGCAAGCGTTATCTTACAAAATTGGTGAAATCACCATTAGAAAATTACGTAAACGTGCAGAAGCAGAGCTTGCGAGAGACTTTGATGTACGAGAGTTTCATTATCAAGTATTAAAAAATGGCTCGGTGCCGCTAAGCGTACTTGAGCAACAAATTGAAGACTATATTCAACAAACTAAGCAAGATTCGACACAGGCTAAAATAGAGCAGTAACTAGCATAAATGATGACTTGGCAAGGAAGTTGAGTCATTTATTAAAGTAATAAACCTGAGCTCGGCTTAATAAATGTTTCTCTAGCAGCTACTTTTCCTAACTTCTTCGTTAAATTTACTTGCAATAGCTCCCTATTGACGCGAAATTTGCCTTGCTTATCATATGAAAAGAAGAAAAACTATCAAGCTATCGGTTCAGAAAAGTAATTTTTGCTGATATTTCAATTTGTTAAATATCTCTTAAACCGAGTTCAGGTTAATAAGCTGAGCTAGAAAGTAAAACGAAAAAAGTGTTTGAAGCTGTAGGGAAGTAAAAAAGCAGAAAATAGAGGGAGTATAAAAATAAACCAAGACCTAAATATTTAGGTCTTGGTAATCAGTTAGCGAAAGTAAAATTAACCTTCGTTTACTAAGTTGTGTAATTCTTCAAGGCTTGAAGCAATTTTAACGCCTGGTACGTTAGTACCTACAGTTGCTTCGAAAGAACCTTCAACATCGCCACGGAAAGACGTGAAAGAGATGCGGTAAACACCACGTACTAACGCTTTAGTTGGGTTGCTGATGTCGCTTACTTGACGAAGTAAAGAGTTGTAGCTTTGACCACCTGGGTTAGCTGGTAACTCGCTGCTGTCATCATTGTAAGTTAAAGTTTGTAATGACTTGCCGCCATCTTTGATTTTAGCATTATCAATAATATCTAAACGATCTAATACAATGTATGTATCGAAGAATTTATTTGGGTTGCTTTCGTGAAGTTCAGTAAATAACTCATTTACGAAATCACTGTCAGAAGGAGTGCCTTCTGCTGGAGAAACCATTGATACGCCAATTTCGTCAACTGCTGCTGGTACCCATGCGTATAGGTAGTATGCGTCTTTACCCTTGTACTTACCTTGTGGTGCAGTACCTTGGTCAACGTAACCGTAGTAGTTAGTGTAGTTAGCGTAAGGTAAACGTGCTTCAACGCCCGCTACGCTTTCAGAGTTTGAGCTCTTTAATGCAGGGCCTGTAGACATACAAGCTGTTAAAGATGCTGCTACAGCTAAACCAAATGCTGCTTTTTTTACTATTGAAAAATCCATGTTGACTCCTGTCTAAGTAGTTTTTTTTAATTGATATAAAAATCGCCGCCATTCTATAGTGTAATGACAGTTTAGGGAATAAGTTTTTGGTTATATGGCATAAATTTATGGACGAGTGTTCAAATAACTTAAGGTAAATTTTTATAGTTGGTGGTTTTATCTAGTGAGCTTACTTTTTTTTAATTGGGCGATGATATACTAACGAAACCTGAACTCGAGTCAGGTTAATGAAGTCTTTATTTTACTTATTTGTTGATAGCGAGAGACTATTGCGCCTTTTTAAATTCACATTATTAATGTTGTTGCTTTTAGCGGTTACGCTTGTTGGTGCTTTTTTTGCTCGTGCAATATTGGTTCAACAAACGGTTAATCACTATCTAGCGCAATATCACAGTAACGTAAGTTGCTTAGCATTTAATTTTACTCGAGAGCTTAATGTTGTTATTGAAAAACTCTGTATAGAGTCACCTTATGCAGACCTTACTATTGAACACGCGACATTTGACTGGAACCTCTCTAGTGCACAGTTATTCAACCGAGTAATAAAACTTAATAACCTTGAAAATATTGCTATTGAAAGCCTGTCTATAACCGGGCGTAAGGCATTTACACTTAACGGTGAGCACGGTGCATCTTCCTCTTATATGCTTAATAGTATTCCTCAACAAATGCAGGAATATTTAAATATTATTAGCGCTTACTCTTTAGATAGCACAGTTCAGGTTAAAGAATTTACTTATCAACCATTTATTTTAGAGGGGGTTGACGAGTCTAAGAGTAAAAGTCCTATCTATCACGGTACAATGCTAGCCGATAATCAACAATTAATATTATCACTGCTATCAGAAAACAAAGCGCCTATTTTAGCTGTCAATTTAGTACCGATAACGTCAGGATTTGAGGGGCAAGTTAATGCCAATATTGCTAGTGTTATTGAGTTATTACAAATTCATAATATGGTGTTACCTCGCGCGGTTATAGCGAAAGAGTCGGTGTTAGTTGGTAGTATTGCTACACAATGGCATTGGCAAAAAAATCGCTTAACCGTTAATGCAAAGATCAATGACTTTTTATATCAACCGCTGAGTACGCTAACAAAACCAAATTCTCTCTCTCAGTTGATGACTGTTAAAGGTAATTTATATTGGCAAATGAACTTGGTTGATGAGGTGTTAACGCTTAACTTTGAACAAGAACTTGAATCTGCGAATAAAATGACTCATCAAACGTTGTCGCAACCATCTGAATTGGTTGTTAAACATCAAGGGTTGAATGAATACTTGTCTTCTGCGCAGTTACCACAATGGCTTGACGACATATTGCTTGGTGATTTACTCACCCATAATGATTTATCTGAACTGAGTATTACGCCACAAGGCAGTATGCGCATAGACTTTTCGCAACAAAAAATCATTACTGAGACGTTAACCCTAAGAACAAAAACTGCGACACCATTTACACTTGAGCTAACCGATGCCGAGCTCATTTATCAACAAGAAGAAAGTGAGCCATTTAACCTTTCTCTTAGCAATTCTGCGCAACTGGCGTTTTCATTAGCAACACAATTATCATTGGCGATGACGCAAAGCTTTAGTCATGAGAAAGTGAGCATTAACGCTTATGGTCAACTGAAGCAAAATGATAACGAATGGCAGTTATTACTTGCCCCTGAAACTAAGCTACAACTTGCTAATTTAAGCTTTTCATCAGTAACACCAACAGAAAAGGATAAAGAAGCTCAGGCAAATAACAGCGCTAATACAACAAAAATTAGCCAATTAATTAGCCACTGGCAAGGGCGTGTTACCTTAAATAATAACAAGCAAGTGATACTCGCCTTACAAAATCATAATCAAGTAAAGCAGTTACGAGTGGCTCAAATTTTACAGTTTAACGAAGCAAATGCTGAACTTAATATTCAGGGAGGTTTAGAAAATATAAATATTAATGGTGCTATTCACGCAGATAAAGTGCCGCTTGGGCAATTACAAGTTAGCGGTAATATTGAAACGCCACTTATTGAGCTGAATGCTGAAAATATTATGCTTACTGATTTGTTAGCGTTAAAAGTGAAATTACCAGTAGCCTTAAACTTAATTGATGGACGCTTGAGTTATCAGCTAAATACACAATTAACCTCGTTGCAAAGCAGTTCAATGGTTTATGCACCAATCACGGTTGATTTATCGGTACAAGATATGACCGGTGAGCTTGACGGGCTTTGGTTACAAGAGCTTAATTGGCAACAGCGCTTTCTTGTTGAACATCAAAAAATCACCACTCAGCCACATAGTGCGTATAGCAAAAAAGCTAATTTATCTATTGCTAAAATTGAGGCGGCAACGCCTATTACAAACCTTGTCGCTAACGTTAATATTGATTTTCAGGAAGACCAATTAAGTGGCAGCATTGTTAATGCTAACGGTAATATTGTCGGTGGTAAATTTTCGATAAAAAAAGCATTGTGGCCATTACAAATGCAACATTCAGTTGATATTCAGCTAGAATCGATAGACTTAGAAACACTACTTGAGCTAGATAAAAAACAAGGCATAGTGGTAACGGGCAAAGTTTCAGGAAATTTACCTTTATATACCGACGGCAACAAGTTTTTTATTGAAGCAGGTGAGCTCTACAATGTTGATGATGGGGTTATTCAAGTTTTTAATAACCCAGCGGTGGAAGAGCTAAAGGCCAGTAGTCTCGAACTTAAATTGGCATTTGGTGCGTTAGAAAATTTACATTATCATTATTTGTATTCGGCGGTATCTATGGGTGATGATGGTTATATGTTGTTAGATACAGTGATTAAAGGTCGAAACCCTGACTTAGAAAATGATGTGAATTTAAATTTAAACCTTAGCTATGATTTGCTTGGGCTGTTAGAGTCACTCACTATTACCGATAGTCTTGAAAGTAATATGATTAACGGTTTGCAAAAAAATTAAGGAATATTTATGGGAAAAATACTGACCATAGTACTAGCGACTTTATTATTTAGTGGCTGTACCCACCAAGTTGAAGTAAGTGCAAAAGAGCCAATTACCATCAATCTTAATTTAAAAATTGACCATGAAATACGGGTTAAAGTGGATAAAGAGCTTGATGATATTTTCAGTGATAGCAGCGATATTTTTTAAGGATTTCTTATGAGCAAACTAATTAACATGACAACCAGAACCGAAAATAAAGTTACTCGTACTGTATTTAAAAAGCTAGTTAGCAAATTTGCGTTAGCGGTGGGAGTATTAGGCATAACCTTTTCTGCTTGGGCTATTTCACTTGATCAAGCTAAACAGCAAGGTTTAGTGGGTGAAATGTCTAATGGTTACTTAGGGGTGGTTGTCAGTAATGATGATGTAGAAGCACTGGTGGCTAATGTAAATAAAAAACGCAAAGGCATTTATATTAAATTAGCGCGAAAAAATAATATTACCGTGCAACAAGTGACAGCTCTCGCTGGAGAAAAGGCGATAACGAAAACCCAACCGGGTCATTATATTCAAATGCCAAACGGCGATTGGGTAAAAAAATAGCGTAAGCAAAAAAACGTCAGGGCGCTAATTGTTATATTTAGCTGCACTGACGTTTAGTTTTATCACCGTTTATTTATTAACCTGAACTCGGTTTGTTAGCTGTGTTTATGTTCGCTAGCACAGCAGCTCTTTTTAGGTGTGGTGACTCTGTTGGCCAGTTTAGTGCTAATAGTTTTGAAAACTAAGCGTAATAGTAAAGCCGCTAATAGCACTGCCATTGAAAACTCAAGCCAATAAGGCAGTATCGCATGGTGATGTTCGCCAAGTAGAGGTGCAACCGTAAAACCATACTCGCTCACTAAAAAGTCAGTTAAGTAACCAAAGGCTAAAGCAACACCTATTACGGCAACTAAATAAGCGAACATGGCGCGTTTACCCAGCTCTGTTGCAACGACACCGATAGTGGCTATGTTAGTTGCAGGGCCTGCCAACATAAACACTAATACTGCGCCAGGAGAAACCCCAGATAACAGCAACCCCGCAGCAATTGGCGTAGATGCCGTAGCACAAACATACATTGGAATACTAATTAGAATAACCACGAGCATTGCTAATATGCCTTGTCCCCACTGGGTAAAGAAATCTGCAGGTACATAAGTTTGCACCAATGCTGCAAAGAATAACCCTAACATCAACCATTTTGCCGTGTCGGCTAATAGTTTAGTACAGCTAAATGATAAAGCTTGTTGAAGTTTTTCTTTATGATTTAAAGTACTTTTTTGTGCTGTATTTTCACTAGCACAACTCGACTGTTCGCTAATTTCAGCTTTTTTGCTCGCGCAACAAGTACTTGGTTTTTCTGAGTTGTCATTACTTGTATTCGAAACAACTGTTGATGGCTTGGGAGTAGCAGATGACTTTTCAGAGCCGACCAATAAACCCGCGACAATGGCACTGCTAATCGCCGCAATAGGGCGAATTATTGCCATAAAAGGCCCTAACAACACATAAGATACTGAAATAGAATCTACACCTGTTTCTGGTGTTGATACTAAAAAGGCGGTTGTTGCACTTTTAGAAGCGCCAGCGCGGCGCAAGCCTATGGCTGCAGGAATAACACCGCAAGAGCAAAGTGGCAACGGAGCGCCAATAAAAGCGGCTTTAATAGTGGTTAACAACCCCTCTTTACCTAAGTGCTTTACTAAAAAACGTTCGGGTAAATAAACATTAATAACACCCGCTATAAATAAGCCTAATAAAAGCCAGGGCGCAGACAGTACAAATAACTGCCAAAAATTATCGAGTAACAACATTTTTATCGTTCTCCAATGATGAAAGAATACTACAATGCTCAGCTTTTTCTGAGCCCCCACAACAGCTATTTACTAGACGTTGCAACCCTTTTTGTATGCTAGTGAGTTCAGCAATTTTGCTTTCAACCTGCTGAAGTTTTTCTGAAGTATAAGATTTTACATCACCACAACTATATTGGCTGCTATCTACTCTAATCGACAGTAGTTGTGCTATCTCAGCTAAAGTAAAGCCAACTTGTTTTGCTTGTAAAATAAAGTGCATCTCTTGTAGGTTATGTTCATCATATAAACGATACCCTGAAACACTCCTACCAGCCGGCTGTAGTAAATTGTGCTGTTCGTAATAACGCAGCGTATCAGCAGATATACCAAGTTGCTTCGCTATGTCGCCAATTTTATACATTGCTTAAATCCTAAGTTATTTGGTTAAACCCATTTGGTAGTCATACTATAAAGTATGGAGCTAACTCTAAGGTCAAGCAATAATTTTAATAAATTACGTCGCTTAAATGGTGCTTGGTTTCAAACAGACATAAAAAAGGAGCGTTACTAGCGCTCCTGTTGGTATGCTTTAAAGGTGTTTTTATTAATGATGATGCTTACGCATGCCAGCCATTACTTTTTTTACTGGGACAATAAGTTCTTGAACGTCGCCATTGGCATACGTTAAGGTCACTTTAATGCTTTCGCCATCATTAAAAGGCTTATTTATGTTTAGTAACATAATATGCAAGCTGCCTGGTTTTAGCATTACCGTTTGCTCCGCAGGAATTTCTATTTGCGCTACTTGGCGCATTTTCATAACGTCACCTTCATGAATAACATCATGTAATTCAACCTTTTCGGCTGCGCTACTACTTGCAGAAACTAAGGTACGAATTTGTTTACTGTTATTGGTTATCGTTGCAAAAAGAGCGCTGTTTACTGCGTTAGGCGGTGTTGCTCGCGCGTAAAAATTAGTTATTTCAATACTTGAGTTGCTTGGTGCAGTAATCTCGCTGGCACTTAATGGTAATGTACTTAGTGTCATAAATGCGGCTGTGAGTAGTGCTAAAACGAAAGACGGCTTGAGTGACATTTTATTGTGTTCCTGTAACTATAAAATAGGTGTGATTAATAATAAGGTTTTATAAATCGTTAATTGCTTGTACGAGTGGCTCAGGAGAAAAAGTATGAGGAACTTTTTTTATGAGCGTACCGTCGGCATTAACAAAATAAAAGTAAGAATTATGGTCAAGAGTATAAGTTAGCGTTGAGTCAGCTAATGCGGTTTTTTTGAAAATAACGCCGTAATGGTTAGCTAGCTCGGTGACAACAGGTAACGGCGCAGATAAGCCTTCAATCATAGGGTGAAAATACTGAGCATATTGATAAGAAGCGTCGGCGGCATCTCTCTCAGGATCCAATGAAATAAATGTTGGACGTAATTGTTGCAGCTTTTCTGCCGAAATATTATTCAGTGCGGCAGCGAGCATTGCTAATGATGTTGGGCAAACATCAGGGCAGCGAGTAAAGCCAAAATAAAGAATGCGCACACGAGTGTCTTGTGAGGTAAACAAAGTAACGGGCTGATTATTTTCACCAAAAAGTGTTGTATCACGGCTGTTAAACCTACTCACAGCCGACGTTGTTTCGCTGGTTGTTAACGACGTTGAATTTAAGTAGCTTTTTAGGGTGAAACCCAGCACAAAAATAATGAATAGCGTAAGCCATAATTGGCGCGTCATAATATTATCCCTTCATTTTCAAAGCAGGATAAACGGTGGTTTTACCGTCAGTTAACTGACCCAGCCAAGTCATTTCATCTAAGGTGCATACGGGCAGTGTAATGTTACCTTGAAACTTATTGTCGCTAACGCGTTTGAGTAAGTACTTTACCGTGCCAAGCTCTCCCTCTAAACCTTGCATAGTAAGTTGTAAGGTTTCAGCCTCACTATGTTGCCATTGAACAGTAATCTGGCTGGTTACTAATGGTTTAATCACGTCTTTATTTAACGTCATTTTTACTGAGTTTTGCGTACATGGTTGGCTTGAAAGCATGCAGTATTGTTCAATACTCAGTTTTTCAGTAGGCTGGTTTAGGTATTGCTGAGTGTAGTTAATTGCATCAGGGGCTAAAAAGCCAGCAATTAACACTGTAATAATTAATATAATTTTACTAGCTAAGTTCATGAGGTATTTTATCTGTAATGCAGCATTCGATTATTCTACGTTATTTTACCTCATCTAAAAAATAATAAACTGTGACAAATTGCCACGTTTTATTATTTTTTTACTCAGTGTATTGCTTTACCTTCCTTTTAAGTCGGCATACTTAAGCAATGCTTTTTTTCACCAGCAACATGGCAGTTTCGTGCTGGGCATGAACAAATGAGCTGATTTTTACGTCTTTAAGTGCCGTTTTTTCTTCAATAGTATTCACCTTAACGACTAATTTAGCGCTGGCGTGATAATCTAAAATGGCTTCGCAGATCATTTTTTTATTATTGATGGTACTCACCGTTAAGATAATGGCTTTTGACTGTTCAACTTTTAACGACTCAAGTACCGGCCTTTTTTCTATATGGCCAAAATAAGCGGTATAGCCACGTTTCCTTGCTAACAACACATGCTGTAAATTGTCTGAAATAATGAAAAAAGTAATGTTATTTCGAGTTAGCTCTTTGGCAACTATGCGTCCTAAAATACTAAAGCCACAAACAATTGTGTGGTTGCTGGCTTGTACGGGAGTAATTTTGTCTGATTCAAAATACTCAACCACAAATACACTGGCGATTTTATAAATATTGTTAATCATAAAAGGAGTAACGATCATTGATAATACCGTAATCAAAATGAGCATATTAGTTAACTCAGCGCTGATCACTTCTTGACTGCTAGCTAGCGCAAAAATAGCAAAAGAAAACTCACCTATTTGGCAAAGGGCAATTGACGACTTTATAGCGTCACTTTTATTGGATTTTCGCTTAATAATAAAATAAATAATAACGGCTTTAATTGCCATAACAATAGATAAAACTAAAACAACAATGTGAAGGTTACTCAGTAAATAATCGACATTAATTTTGGTGCCAATAGAAAAGAAAAAAGCTCCCAGTAATAAGTCTTTGTATGACGCGATATCCGACTCTACTTTTATATGAAATTTGGTTTCTGCGATAATCATACCCGCGATAAAAGCACCAAGGGAGTATGTAAACCCTAACTCATGGGCGATGAGTGAGGCACCAATAACAATAGTAAATACCGAGCCTAAAAAGACTTCTTCCATTTTTACATTGGCTGAGAAATGTAATAACCAACCAATTATTTTTTTACCTAAAGTGAACATAAACAGAATAATACCAGCACCGTAGATAATGGTTTTTAATAATACTTCACTTAAGGGGGCACCATCATTTGAAAGAAAGTTCATCAGTAATAAAATAGGAATGATAGCTAAGTCTTGAAACACTAAAACCGCGACAGACTTTTCCCCATAAGGGGTTATGATGTCTTTCGATTTTTTTAAATAAGGTAAAACAATCGCGGTTGAAGATAAGCTAAAGGCTAAGGCCACTACTAATGACGGAATAGCCGCAATTGAGAAAAGATAAAATGACACTGAAAATATAACAATTGAGCAGCTTGCAACTTGCATAAAGCCATTAAGAAAGATCAAATCTTTCATTTTATGTAAGCGAGCAAAAGACATTTCTAAGCCAATAGTAAACATAAGAAAGACAATGCCAAATTCACCAATAAGATCTAAAGACTGGTTATTAATCTCGCCGTTGAAATCAAAAATATTACTAATGATAGTGCCAGTAATGATGTAACCGATAATGTGTGAAATAGAGAATTTAGTTAGGATAATATTTAACACGCTAGCGAGCGTGAGCGATACAACCAAAATAACCAAAATGGAATCCATAGTCGCTCCTTAGGTGATGAAAGGGTAAAGGCAGGGGAATAAGTATTTATTATCCTGCCTTTACCCTAGAGCAAAAATCACACCATGAAGTTTTTAGTTTTATGGTTATTTAAAAGGATACTTTTCAATGGCTTGTAATTAATATTAAGAGTTTAAGTTTTATGTTTGTTTGTTTTAGTAATATTGTGGAGCAAGAAGCACCACGGTAGTGCAGGGCTTAACCTGTCGTCATGTTTTGCTATAAAGCTTTGGGACAGTGATCAAGCAAGTGAGTCTGTGAAGGGGCGTTTTAATTTCAGGCTTGCTGTGATTGAGCCAGCAGTTACTATATGGGCTGCTATTGATAATAACAGCCTAAAGTAACTTTAATGACAAGCGATGTTATTTCTCACTTTGCACAGAGGTAGTCAACTCACCAATATTAAGTACCGGCGCGGCATCTATTTCTGAAGCATCCATCATGTGGGCAATGCGTTCAACACTCGAAAGTAATTGCGACTGCTCCCATTCCTTTAGTGCACTAAACTTTTCAATAAAACTATCTTCAATAGGCTGTGGTGCACTGATTAATGCGCTCATCCCTTCTGGTGTTAAAAAAAGAGCAACTCGTCTACGGTCACTCTCGCTACGTACTCGCTTGATAAATAGCTTACCTTCTAGTCGGTCAAGTATGCTGGTAACTGTTGCTTGGCTTAAATTGATATTGGCTGATACATCTTTAGCTGTTATGCCTTTTACTCTAGCCAACTCTTGTAATATCAGTAGTTGAGGGCCAGTAATGCCTGCTTCTTTACTTAATTTTTTTGAACGTAAATCGATTGCACGAATAATTTTACGCAGTGAAGTGAATAACTCTTCGTATTTTTCCATCATATATAACCTTTAACGCTATTCTTATATGGGAAGTTTATCTGGTAAGCGTGCTAAACACTATCAATTTTAGTGAAAGCTGATTAAACCTTACTTCCATGAGTGTTTTTTAAACAAAACTTGATCTTTAAAAAAAATATGTTTAGTATACGTATCATTCGTATACTAAGTTAAATTGTGAAAAGGAAAAAACCTTGAATATTATACGCGATGCCTTTAAACACGGCAGCATCTCAGAAACACTTTGTTTTTGGGCTGTCATAGGTATCTATTACGTTCCGGCCTATATTTTTAAGCAGTTTTTTCTTTTGAATTCTTACTTAGTAAGCAAGCTAGGGTTATTGAAAATAACCAAAAACAAGTCCAACACTAATCATTAGTGTACTGTCTATTTCATTATGCACGATAAAAAAGTGACTACCTAGGTCACCTTGAATTAACACAACAATTATCTTTGTTCGCTATGTTAATTACGCATAAAAATTTAAAACAAAAAATTAAGCTATTGCGGTAATCGCCAATGCTCGTAGACGTTTGATCGTATTTAGCTGTGTTAACGACACCTGATATTTTGTATTAACTCTTGGTTGTACTAATGTGCAATTTTTGGTGGTATAGATAAATTTAGGGTTGGCTTATTTTGCTGAGTTAAGTTGAGCTAAAGGGTCCAGTAAACGGAATGTTAGTGACCAATTCATAGATTATTTAAGGGGGAAGAGTGGATTTTAAGAATTTCGAAAAAGTCGTCATTAAAGTGGGAAGTGCACTCATTGCGCCGAATAAAGCCGGTTGTAGTGATCAATACTTGCGTAGCATCGCACATTTTATTTCTCAGTGCAGAGCATCAGGAAAGCAAGTGGTTTTAGTGTCTTCAGGTTCTGTTGCTGCAGGTTCTCATCTCTTTAATGATAAGAGCCAGCAAGGTAAAAGCATTACCATTAAAAAAGCGATGGCTGCCGCTGGTCAATCTGAAATGATGGCTACTTGGGATAGACTGTTTGATTTTCCTACCGCGCAAGTGTTGTTAACTCATGCCGATTTACGTAACCGAGATCGTTATG
Organism: Colwellia asteriadis; assembly: GCF_039523295.1. Lineage (NCBI taxonomy): Bacteria > Pseudomonadati > Pseudomonadota > Gammaproteobacteria > Alteromonadales > Colwelliaceae > Colwellia > Colwellia asteriadis. The sequence goes on from NZ_BAAAFA010000002.1 coordinate 395,696, forward strand.
TAAGTATTCGAAATACCATTGAGGCACTATTAAGTAACGGTATTTTACCCATCGTTAATGAGAATGACACCGTAACAACTGATAAATTGAAAGTAGGCGACAACGATAACCTTTCTGCGATGGTAGCTACTGCAGCTAAAGCTGATGCTCTCATTATTTGTTCTGATATAGATGGTTTGTATGATGAAAACCCACATATAAATAAGCAGGCAAAGTTACTGTCTGATGTTTATCAAATTAATGACACTATTTATGCCATGGCTGGCGGTGCCACGAGTGATGTTGGTACTGGCGGCATGAAAACCAAAATTCAAGCAGCAGAAAAAGCAGTATCGCATGGTATTGATACCTACATCGTGAACGGTTTTAAAGAAGAGAGTTTTAATACTCTTATTGCTGGTGATAACCCAGGTACACATTTTTATCCTTATAAAAAACCTATGTTAGATGGTGTGCACTGGATGAGACACACTACTCGTGTTCAAGGTGAGCTTATTGTTAGTGATCAGTACCAATTAGAAGATACAGAATTGACTGAATTATTAGCAGAAGACTTGCTTAGCGTGAAAGGTGACTTTTCTTCAGGTGATACTGTGCTCTTGAGAAAAGATAATGGCGACAAACTTGCCAAAGTAAAAACAAACTACAGTAGCTGTTTACTCAACTTTGTTGCTGACAGCGATAACGAAGATTTTTCCGAACAATTAGATAAAACGCATGAGCCGATACTTTCCAAGCAATATGTTGCGTTAATGGAGTCAAAATGAACGAGATTACCCTAATTGCCCGTCAAGTTGCTAAAGCAGCGAAATTGATGGCAATCCAATCAAGCGAGACTAAAGCAAACTTACTTAACGATATGGCACAGGCGTTACGTGAACACAGCGCTGATATATTTAAAGCCAATGCTACCGACATTGCGTTTGCTAAAGATAACGGTTTAAGTGATGCGATGATTGATCGCCTACTACTTACTGATGAGCGTATCGAAGATATGGCGCTTGGTTTAGAAACGGTTGCACAAATACCTGATGTTGTTGGCACGGTACGTGACCAAAACATTAGACCCAATGGCTTAAAAATCAGTAAAATGCGTATCCCGTTAGGGGTAATTTGTATGATTTTTGAAGCACGTCCGAATGTGACTGCCGATGCAGCAGGTTTATGTATTAAATCAGGTAATGCTGTTATTTTACGCGGTGGTAAAGAAGCTCTACATAGCAGTTTAGCTATTGCTGAGGTGTTACAAGGGATTTTAGCGCAGTATCAATTACCAAAAGAAATTATTACCGTGATTGATAACCCAGATCGTAACTTAATGACCGAGTTATTAAAGCAAAAAGACACTATTGATCTCGTTATTCCTCGAGGTGGCGAAGGGTTAATTAATTTTGTGACCGAAAATAGCCAAATCCCAGTTATTCAACACTATAAAGGGGTTTGTCATCTTTATGTTGATAAAGCCGCTAACATGAATACCGCACTCGAGTTACTGCTAAATGGTAAAACTCAGCGAACGGGAGTATGTAATGCGTTAGAAGGCTTGTTGGTACACCAAGATGTTGCGCCAACCTTTCTTCCTATGGTTGCGGCTAAATTTAAAGAACATGGTGTTGATGTTAATGGTTGTGCTAATAGCATCAACTACTTTGAACAAGGTAAAGAGCTTAACGCCGATGAATTTGGTCAGGAATATTTACGACTTGAAATTGCCATTAAAGTGGTTGACGATTTTGGTCAGGCAATAGAACATATTGATCAATTTGGTAGTAACCATACAGAGGTTATTTGTACTGAAGACCCACAACAAGCGAAATCATTCCAACAGTTAGTTGATGCTTCCGTTGTTATGGTGAATGCTTCTTCTCGATTTTCTGATGGCTCACAGCTAGGTTTAGGCGCAGAAATTGGTATTGCTACTTCCAAACTACATGCATATGGGCCAATGGGTATTGAGTCATTAACGACAGAAAAATATCTTGTTAATGGTGATGGTCAAGTACGACCTTAACCAGTCGCTTTAATTACATCTTCTAAGCTCAGTGAAGCGTTCCTTAAAAGAACATCTTCGCTGAGCTTAATTTATTTCACCTGTTTGCTCACCAACCGCGTTGGATTCAAAATCCACCTTGCTAGTACTGAAAATTTCTAGCTAGATAGTGATATCTGAATTTTTTAATATTAGCACGCTATTCAATTATTTAATCCGAGTTCAAGTTAAATAAGTTTGAGTTAACCATCTCGGGTAAATGAATACTTAAAATGAAAACAGATTGAATGTGTTAATTGAATATACTGGAATCATGCGTGATTTCGGTCGAGATAGATAATTTATAATATGAAGATGCATTAAAGCAGGAAAAGATGGGGTGGCTAAAGGGACTTGAACCATCGGGCACAGAAAATAGCGGAATCATGCGTGATTTCGGTCGAGATAGATAATTTATAATATGAAGATGCATTAAAGCAGGAAAAGATGGGGTGGCTAAAGGGACTTGAACCCTCGACAACCGGAATCACAATCCGGGGCTCTACCAACTGAGCTATAGCCACCACTGAGGTGTACTGATACATATTTGAGAAATATGCGTGCTGCTCTTTAACAGCGCGGCGATTGTATTGCATTTTTGCTGTGTATATCAAGAGATATTTTAGCTTTTTCTTATTTTTTTACCAATTTCTTCACTATTTTCTGTCATTCGTTTGTTGGTGCTTAACTAAACGGCAATTTTTATCTATTTATTAGTCAGCCTTAACGCTGTGTCTTTATTGGTATTGCCGTTGGCGTTAAGGCTGAGTGTTAAGTGCTGTGTTAACTCTTTGAGTTAGCGGTTTGGGTTACTCGTTCTTTATTTGAAAACAAGGCAATCAATCGCTCAACAATCAAATAATTTACGGGCACTAGAATTAAAGTAATAAAGGTCGCAAATAAAATTCCAAAGCCGAGCGACACAGCCATCGGAATTAAAAATTGTGCTTGAGTTGATTGTTCAAATAATAACGGCATTAAACCAATAAAGGTGGTTAAACTGGTTAGCATTACAGGGCGAAAGCGTGAAGCGCCAGCAGTGAGCACCGCTTCCGTTAAATCTCTTCCTTCGCTACGCTTTTTATTAATAAAGTCGACTAACACTAGCGAATCGTTTACCACAACCCCGATGAGTGCCAACATGCCTAGTAAGCTCATAATGGTAAGTGTCATGCCCATAATCCAGTGACCAACCACCGCGCCTATCATGCCAAAAGGAATAATACTCATCACAATAATTGGCTGAAGATAAGATTTAAATGGTATTGCTAATAACGCATAAATAATGAAAAACACAAAAAGTAATGCCCAAGCAAGTGAGCCAAATGATTCACGTTGTTCTTTCGCTTCACCTTCAAGGGAGTGACTCACTCCAGGGTATTGCACCATGATTTCATCTAAATAGGCCTTTAAATCAGCTTGTAAAATAGTCATATTAGTATTGGTTTTTTCAACATCTGCGGTAACGTTAACGGTACGGAAACGATCAACGCGTGAAATGGTTGAAGGACTTTTACCTGCAATTAATATGGCCACATGAGATAGTGGTACCGAGCCGCCATTAGGTGTACCATTTTTTTGTGACTATCAAAATGCTACTCACGCACGAATAGGTGGTTATGTTCATTGATAAATAAAGAAAATGTACTGTAATTAATTTTATATATGGCGCGAAACGTTACGAACATTATTTATTGGTTGGA